>DATLPO010000067.1:0-15278 GCA_035535675.1 Candidatus Limnocylindria bacterium | reverse complement strand
GATCTCAGCCGGTGTGAACGTGATCGTCGTCAACCCGTCTGACCGCAGCGCGCTTGACGCGGTGATCAAAGAGGCTTCGGACAAAGGCATCATCGTGGTCACCGTCGACCAGGGCGTCACGTCGCCTCTCGCGTACCAGCTTTACAACAACCAGGTGAAGTACGCGACGCTCGGTGCTGAGTGGCTCTTCAAGCAGCTCAACGGCACTGGAAACGTGGTCGAGATGCGTGGCATCAACGGCGTTTCTGCTGACGCCGACCGACACAACGGGTTCACGCAGACCCTCGCCAAGTACCCGAACATCAAAGTCGTGAAGATGACCTTCACCAACTGGTCACTGGACCCGGCCGCTCAGCAGACCAAAGACATCCTCGGCTCGGGCCTCAAGGTCGACGGGATCTGGACCTCGGGCATCGACTCGACAGTCGTCGATACGTACACAACACAGAAGAAGAAGTACGTTCCGGTGATCGGCGCTGACAACAATGCCTTCATCGGCCAGCTCACCAATCTCAAGAGCCAGGGCCTACTCGGCGCGGCTGTCACCAATCCCCCAACTGTCGGAGGCGCGGGCCTGGCCGTCGGCCTTGACGTTCTCCAGGGCAGAACCCAGCCGAAACTGATCAACCTCGACCCGGTGATCTGGGACAACGTGAGCGACGCGGGCCAGAAGGAGCTGAAAGACCACTACGACTCCACTCTGAACGCTTACTACAGCGTCTCCTACCAGGTCGCTCCTTACACCACCTACACCAAAGCAGACCTGCTCGCCTGCGCGGACATCTAGCATCCATCGAGCAAACAACGGGGCAGGGCGTGGAGAGATCCACGCCCTGCTGCTTTATTCCGCCACCGCCTGACGGTCGCACCCCATGAGCGGGACCGCGATGTTGCTGGAGACACGCGGGCTCTCGAAGAACTACGGCGCTGTGGTCGCTTTGCGTTCAGGCGACCTCAGCGTGCAGGCAGGTGAGATCCACGCTCTGATGGGCGCCAATGGCGCCGGCAAGAGCACCCTCGTCAAGGTGCTCACTGGTGACGTTGCCCCCAATGCCGGCGTGATTTTGATGGAGGGTAGGGAGGTCCGGTTCAACTCGCCGGCCAGCGCCCGCGAAGGCGGCCTCGCCTCGGTGTATCAGGACGTGAGCCTTGTCCCGGTCTTGACAATCGCGCAAAACCTGCGCCTCACCGGTACCTCTATGACTGCTCTCCGACCCTGGCTTGAGGAGCTCGAGCTCGAGGATGTCGACCTGACCGAATACGCTCGCGATCTGCCCACTCCAACGCTGCACCTCCTCGACCTCGCCCAGGCGCTGGCCTCGTTGCCGCGCCTCCTGATCCTCGATGAGGTGACCGCCACGCTGCCGGCCGACTTGAGCGAGCGGGTCTTTCGGGTCGCGCGCCGGTGGCGCTCGGAGGGCCGTTCTGTGGTCCTCATCTCGCACCGGATGACCGAGGTGAAGGCGCTTTGCGACCGGGCCACAGTGCTTCGCGACGGCGCGACCGTCGGCGTGGTCGACCTCGAATCCAGCGGCCAGGAGGAGATCGTCTCCCTGATGCTCGGGCCGGAAGCCGCCGAGGTAGTCGTCTCCGAGGGTTCGGTGTCTGATCGCGAAGCCGCTTCAAGCGCCGAACGGCGCCCGGCAGTCGAGGTCCGCGGTCTTCGCTCGGGGCTCGTGAAGGACGTGTCATTCACCCTTCACACGGGGGAGGTGTTGGGCATCGTGGCACTGGAGGGCCAGGGCCAGGCTGACCTGTTCGAGTGCCTGAGCGGCAACCGGCGTCCCGAGGCCGGCGAGATCCTGGTGCAGGGAAAATCGAGGCGTTTCCGCCATCCCCATGACGCCATCGGCGCCGGCCTGGTGCTGGTTCCGGCAGATCGCGCTCTTGCACTTTTGCGTCAGCGGTCGGTGCGGGAGAACATCGCACTGCCGATGGTCAATCGGGTAATACGTTGGGGGTTGATCAACTCGAGGGTTGAGCATCGACGCGTCAAAGCGGCGATCGATCGGCTGGAGATCGACACTCGCGCCCAGTCCCGCGTCATGAGGCTCTCTGGTGGGAACCAGCAGAAGGTCACTATCGCCCGCTGGCTGGCCACCGGCTTCACCACGCTCCTCTGTTTCGACCCCACCCGTGGCATCGACATCCGCACCAAGGAGCAGATCTACAAAGTGCTTCGCGAGCTGGCCGCGGCAGGTTCTCCGGTCCTGATCTTCACTTCAGAGCTGCCCGAGATCCAGCTTGCCTGCGATCGAGCGCTGGTGATGTTCGGCGGACGGATTGTCGCGGAGCTGCCGGCTCACGATGCCACCGAAGCTGCGTTGCTCAGAGCCGCTCACGGGCTCGGACGCAGCGCCGCCGCGGCTGCGGAGACTGCGTGATGAAGGTCGCGGCTGGGAAGGCGCGCGCGCCACAGGGCCCCACGTTCGCCCGATTCGTTCGCCGAAACGCCTGGACGCTTGGGACGTACGCCCTTTTCCTTGCCGTCATGGGATTCACCATCGCCATCCATCCGGACTACGGCCCATATGAGGTGCGGTCGCTTGTGGTGGGAGCGCTGCCGCTGGCGTTCTGCGCAGTTGCGCAGACGTGTGTGGTCCTTGGGGGCGGGATCGACCTGTCGATCGGGGCGATGATGGCGGTCGCCAATGTTCTCGCGGCGCACTACATGCTCGGACGCGACTTCCAGACCTCTGTGCTGATTGCGTTGCTGGTCCTGGTGGGCGGGACCGCCGCCGGGGGCCTCAACGGCGTGATTGCGCTCCGAACCCGGGTGCCCGACATCGTGGTCACGCTGGCGATGTCATTCGTGTGGGGTGGGGTGGCACTCTTGATACTCCCCAAGCCTGGCGGTGGCGCACCTGACAAGTTCATGGAGCTGGCGTCGGGCAACATCTTCACCCCCTGGTTGCCGAACGGGCTCATCCTCCTGATCGTGATCGTGGCGATCATATGGATACCGGTCCGCTTTGGTCGCATGGGCCTCGCGCTCTACGCAATCGGCAGCGACAGGACCGCCGCCTTTCGGAGGGGTGTCAGGGTTGGGCCGACTCGCGTCTTCTCGTATGCCCTTGGTGGTTTCTTTGCCGCCTGCGGCGGCCTCGCCCTCCTTATGAGCACAGGCATCGGGTCGCCCCTTGCCGGCACGATCTACACCCTCAGCGGCGTGTCGGCGATCGTCCTCGGGGGAGTCAGCCTGGCCGGCGGGAAAGGAGGTGTGACGGGCCCGATTGTCGCCGCTTTCGTTCTGACGATGGTGCCGGCCGACCTGATCTTGAGCGGCACCGACCCTAACCTGGGTCAGGTCATCCAGGGCTGCCTGATCGTACTGGTGGTCATGGCCGGAGGCCTGGCTCCGTTGCTTCGCAGGCGCGTCGCACGAATCCAGGATGAACCGGTGATGAGCGCAGGATGAGCGCTCCAGCGGCGGGTATGAGTAGAGGTCGCGTCACTGCGCTGCAGAATCAGCTGCGAGACAGGCCGGCCTTGGTACTCGTCGGCGTACTGCTGTTCCTGGTGCTTTTGATTGGGGTCATCAGGCCGGGGACGATCGGCGCCACCTGGGTCGGCAACACGATCCTCTTCGCCGCTCCGTTGGGAATCGTGGCCGCAGGGCAGACGCTGGTAATGCTGACCGCGGGCATCGACTTATCGGTCGCTGCGGTGATGACCGCCGCCGCATACGTGGCTGCCAGCCAATCGTATTTCGGCTCCATTCGCGCAGTGCTGCTTGCCCTCGCGGTCGGCCTCACTGTCGGCCTGCTCAACGGGCTGGGAGTGGCGGTCTTCCGCGTGCAGCCGCTCATCATGACCCTTGGCACGGGCCTGGTGATTGCGGGCTCGCTGCTTGTCTACAGCTTGAACGTGAGCCATCAGGGGCCGCCTGCTGTGCCCGACATCGTCCGCTTCGTGGGCGCCGGCAAGCTGCTCGAGATCGTGCCTGTCAGCGCCTTTCTTTGGGCAGCTATCGCGATCGTCGTGATCGTCGGCTTGAGAAGGACCGGCTTCGGACGGCTGATCTACGCGGTCGGCGACAACCCGGTGGCGTGCCGCCTGGCAGGCGTCCGAGGCTGGCTGGTCCTGCTTGTCACGTACGTGATCTGCGGTTTCTTGAGCGCTGTGGCGGGGCTCGTCCTGGTGGGCGCGATCAATGCTGCCGACCTGTCGCTCGGAGACGTCTACTTGCTGCCTTCCGTAGCGGCCGTCGTCATCGGTGGAACCTCAATCTACGGGGGGAACGGTGGTTACGCGGGCTCGCTCATTGGAGCTCTCATCTTGACGGTGCTGAGCAGTCTCTTCACCCTGCTCGATGCGCCCGACCCGCTGAAGCAGATCCTCTATGGCGCGATCGTCGTGCTGTTGGCTGCGGTCTACGTCCGAACCGCGGGAGACGCCGGCTGATTCAGAGAGGTCGCTTCTCGCAAAGACTGTAGGCGTTAGTCCACGGCCGGACGCGCTCGAACGCTGCGCTGGCCGCCAGCACGTCCTCATCCGCCCCGCGCCGGCCGATGATCTGCAGTCCCACCGGCAAACCGTTCACCAGCCCCGCAGGAATCGACGCAGACGGATGTCCCGAGAAATTCGTGAAGTAGGTAAGGCACCAGCCGATCAGGGGATCGACCTCCTCGCCGTTGATCTCTGTCGGACCCAGGGTGTTGCCGTCAGTCGCATTCTTCACCGGCAAACATGCGAGCGTAGGCGTGACGAGGAGGTCGTACTTCTGCAGGACGGATTCGATGGCGTCGTAAACCTCCGTGCGGGCGATCTGGTCGTTCCAAACATCCATCACAGACATGCCGTACCCGACCTCGATCCAATGCCGGTACTCCGGTGGCAGATCGTCGGGGTGGTCTCGCATCAGGTCGACGCCCGCGGCCTTGAGCCCCTCCAGGCCGGAGATGTTCAACGGCATGATCAGGCGGTTCCACAAATCGCTCAGCTCGCGCTGGGAACGCTTGATTCCCACTTTTGTTTCCTCGACGGTGGCCCCTGCCTCGACAAAGCCGCGAACCGCTTCGGCGACCATGCCAGCCACGCTCGACTCAATCGGATATACGTCGAAGTTCGGGCTGTAAGCGATCCGCCAGGCCTTCGCGGGGCGCTTCAAGCCGGCGATGAAGTCTGGTGTGTCGAGCAGAGAGAAAGGATCGCGGGAGTCCGGGCCGGCCAGGACCTGAAGGCCTAGCGCTGCGTCCTCGACGGTGCGTGTCAGCGTGCCCTCGAATATGAAAGGAGTAACGCTGCCGAAAGCGTTAGGCCTTGCCGTGATTGGGACACGTCCGTGAGAGGACTTGTACCCGTAGACATTGCACCAGGCCGCGGGGATGCGAATGGAGCCTCCGCCGTCGGTGCCTTCGGCAATCGACACCAGGCCGTCGGCCACTGCAGCCGCGCTTCCGCCTGAGGAGCCACCGGGATTGCGGCTGAGGTCGAATGGATTGTGCGTCGGCCCGAAAAGAAAGTTGTCGGCGATTCCTCGAAGACCCATCACGGGCGAGTTCGTCTTGCCGACCAGGATCGCCCCCGCATGCTCCATTCTTTCGGCGTACGTGCAATAGGCGTCGATTACCAGGTTGCGAAGCGCTCGGATTCCCCCCAGGGTCGACGGCCAACCTGGCTTGAAGTCAAAGAGGTCCTTCATCGCTGTGGGCACGCCATGCAGGAGGCCAAGGCTGGCGCCGGACGCAACTGCGGCCTCGGCAGCGCGGGCCCTCTCCATCGCCTGGTCGAAGTCCAGGTAAACGAATGCATTGAGGCTGGGGTTGCGCTTCTCGATGCGCTCGATCGTCGATTTCATCAGCTCAACCGGAGATAGCTCGCGCCGGCGAATTCGCGAAGCGAGCTCCGATGCCGAGGCCCACGTCGTTTCGCTGGTGGTCGCCATGCCCCTAGTCTATTGGTCGTCTGATGGCTGGGGCTACGCGTGGCGGCATTGGCGCGGCGGTGGTCGGCACCGGGTTCATTGGCACCGTCCACGTGGAGGCGTTGCGGCGGCTGGGCATCCAGGTCCACGGTGTGGTCGGCTCAAGCAGCGCCCGCGGCTCCGAGCGAGCCAAGGCCGCGGGCCTGCCACCCGCATACGAATCCATGGAGGCGATGCTCGCCGACGAGCGCGTTGACGTGGTTCACATCACCTCGCCCAATCACCTTCACCACGCGCACGCCAAGGCCGCGCTCGCTGCCGGCAAGCACGTGGTCTGTGAGAAGCCGCTGGCCATGACTTCGACTGAGTCTGCTGAGCTGCTGCGGCTGGCCGAGTCGAGCGGGCTGGTCCATGCTGTCAACTTCAACATTCGCTTCTACCCCCTCTGCCAGCACCTGCACCAGCTGGTTCGCGAGGGCGGCCTCGGCCAGGTGCGACTCGTCACAGGCCACTACCTCCAGGACTGGCTCCTGCTCGAAACGGACTGGAACTGGCGGCTCGATCCGAAGCTGGGTGGTTCACTTCGAGCTGTCAGCGACATCGGCTCGCACTGGCTGGATCTCACGTCTTTTCTGACCGGATCGCGCGTTGCCTCGGTCTCGGCCGACCTGGAAACGTTCATCAAGGTGCGCCACCAGCCGGCGGGACCTGTCGAGACATTCGCGACCGGCGGGGCGAAGGACAGCGTGGCTCGCAAGATCACCACTGAGGACTGCGCCACCATCCTTGTCCGATACGAGAACGGTGCCCTCGGCTCGTTCGCAGTCTCACAGGTCAGCGCGGGGCGCAAGAACTCACTGCGGGTCGAGATCGACGGCGCGATCGGCTCTGCGTCGTGGTGCTCCGAACAGCCCGACGAGCTCTGGCTGGGGCACCGAGAGCAGCCCAACGAGCTGCTGCCCCGCGACCCCGCCCTTATGAACGAGGCGGGCGCTGCCGCATCATTCCTTCCAGGCGGCCACGTCGAAGGCTTCGCTGACACTTTCAGGGCGCTTTACAACGCCGTTTACGCCGCAGTCCTGTCAGGCGGTCCGGCCGAAGGCCGGTACCCGACCTTCGCCGATGGACATGACGAGATGGTCGTCTGCGAAGCCGTCGAGCGCAGCGCGCGCGAAGCCAAGCGGGTCGAGATCAAGCGCAAAGCCGTCGGATAAGAGGAGGACCCATGACTTCATCCATCGACCACCTCACCTACGAGGACGTGGCCAAGACCATCGATCACTCTTTACTGCGCCCCGAGCTCGATGACCAGTTCATAACCGACGGGTGCCGCCTCGCCGCCGAGTACCGGGTGGCCTCGGTGTGCTGCAAGCCGGCTGACGTCAAACGCGCGGCCGAGCTGCTCGCCGGCAGCGGTGTCGCGGTTGGCACGGTGATCGGATTCCCCCATGGCGGTACGACGACTGCAGTCAAGGTTTTCGAGGCGGAGGAGGCGCTTCGATCGGGCGCCACCGAGCTCGACATGGTCATCAACATCGGAGCCCTGCGGTCTGGCCGCGACGCCTACGTCTCAGGCGAGATCGCCTCCATCGTCGCGAAGGCACACCCAGCCGGCGCCATCGTCAAGGTGATCCTG
The DNA here is from genome assembly GCA_035535675.1 of Candidatus Limnocylindria bacterium. Classification (GTDB taxonomy): domain Bacteria; phylum Chloroflexota; class Dormibacteria; order Dormibacterales; family Dormibacteraceae; genus Palsa-872. The sequence goes on along the minus strand of DATLPO010000067.1, from coordinate 7,776 downwards.
GAGAACGCCTACCTCGACGACGACCAGAAGGTGCGCGCGTGCCGGCTGGCCGAAACGGCGGGCGCCGATTACGTGAAGACGTCAACCGGATTCGCGCCCACTGGCGCGACGCACGAGGATCTCGCCCTGATGCGCCGAACGGTTTCGCCCCGCGTCGGCGTCAAAGCCGCCGGGGGCGTGAGGACCCTTGACGGGCTCCTCGAGGTGATGGAGCTTGGAGTCACGAGGATCGGGGCGACCCAGACTGCCGCGATCCTTGATGACTTCCGTGCGCGTAAGACTGCGGCCGCCGCCCGGGCCAGGCCCGCGGCCGCCGGTTAGCTCGATTGAGTTCGGAGCTCGATCGGTTTTCACTGCAAGGCCGGGTCGCACTCGTCCCGGGAGGAGGTGGCGGCATCGGGCGCCGGGTCTGCGTCGCCTTCGCTCGCCTTGGAGCACGAGTGGCGCTGGTCAGCCGTTCTGCCGAGCACGGTGCCGAGGCCCGCGAAGCGATCCTCAAGGAGGCGCAAGCCACTTCAGAGGTGCTGGCGATAACTGGCGACGTGACGCGTCAGGAAGATGCTCAAGCGGCAGTCGAACAGACAGAAAAGGCGTTCGGTCCCGTCGACATCCTGGTCAATGCGGTTGGAGGCGGCGCGGGGGGTGCGTTGTATCCGGCCCAGGATTACCCCGCGAGTGAGTGGGATCGCATAGTCGACCTTAATTTGAAGTCGGCGCTGTTTCCTTCGCAGGCGGCTGCCAGGGCGATGATCGCGTCAGGCCGTGGAGGTCGAATCCTCAATATCTCGTCGGTCCGGGGTCAGTTGGGGATCAATGCCGGCTTCTCAGCTTATGTCGCTGCCAAGGGCGCACTCAACGCGCTGACGCGCCAGCACGCGACCGAGTGGGCGCCGCACAACATCACCGTCAACGCGATCTCTCCCACGTTCGTGCGCACGCCTCAAGTCGAAACCCTTCTCGCTGACGAGGCATTCCGGCTCAACCTCATCAAGCGGATCCCGCTGGGCCGGATCGCCGAGGTGGACGACCTCATCGGGGCTGTCCTCTTCTTCTGTTCGGACGCGGGCTCGTTCGTCACGGGTCAGGTTCTGACCCTGGACGGAGGACTGACCGCAACCCAATAGAATCATCGACAGGGGCGTCGGCCGTTGCAGCAGAAGGGAGGGATCTCATGAGCGGCGATGTGCTCGGGCAGTTCCTGGGCGACGCAAGCTTTCCGATCGAATGGGAGTCCGACGCCGAAAGCGAGCTCCTGTGGATCTACGACGATCTCCACATCCCACAGCCGGTGTCGCCGATGTTCTTCGACATCGGCGGCTGGTGGCTCACCTGCGACCACATGTTCAGACGTTTTGCCACCCCGTTCGCGGCAGACTGGATCGCCAAGAAGATCAACGGCTACGTCTATACCGCCGCCATTGACGCCAACCCGGCGATCGTCATCGATTCGACGGAGTACGGCGCGCGTTATGCCGCGCGCGTGCCACGCGATCCTGCATATCCGGCAAAGATGGGCCCTTACCTCAATGCCGTCCTGCCTGTTTACGCGACGAATTTCTTGACCTGGTGGCGGGAGCGATTCAAACCCGAGATCGAAGCCAACTTCGCACGCCTCGACGGCTACGACTACGGTCGCCGGACCTTGCCCGAGCTGGCGCTACAGCTCGAGGACGCGATCGACGTCCACGACAGGCACTGGAAGATTCACTGGATGATCAACTTCTCCCAGTTCAGCGCCACGATGGCACTCAGAGGCGCGATCGAAAGCGTCAAGGGAGCCGTCGACGAAGAGCTTTTTGGGCGCTTGCAGAGCTCGGTCGAGGACCGCAACTGGGATTCGATCGAAGCGCTCTGGAAGATGAAGGAGGAGATCAAGTCCGACCGGGACCTCCGCGAAGCCTTTAGCGGCGAAACAGCGGCAGACGTGCGCAGCCGGTTGAGCACAACCAGCGCCGGCAAAAGATTCCTGTCGGAACGGCTGGACCCGTACAGGCAGGAGTTTGGTTACAAGTCGATCTGGAGCCATGAGTTCGTCTTTCCGCTCTGGAAGGAAAACCCAGGACCGATCATCGAAGCGATTCGCGGCTACCTGGAATCCGACTACGACTACTCGAAATCGATCAACGCCGTGAGAAAGGATCTCGCCTCTGCCAAGACCGAGCTGATGGAAGGAGTGAATGGGGACGCCAGGGCCAAGCTCCAGAGCGCGCTCGACCTCTCCACCAACATGTCACCACTCACCCCTGACCACCACTTCTACATCGACCAGGGCACCAACGCGAGGCTCCGCATGGTGCTCGTCGGCATCGGTGATCGCCTCGTCGAAGAAGGCATAGTCGACGACAGGGAGGACACCGTCTTCCTTCTATATAACGAGCTGCGAAGGCTGCTCGGGGACGCGAAAGCCTTCGATGCCAAGGGTCTCGTCTCGCAGCGACGGGACGAGCGTGAGCACTCATTTGAGGTCAGGCCACCCGCCTGGGCCGGCACCGCGACCCAGGCTGCGCTCGACTTCCCTTACCTCGGGTTGTGGGGGTTCCCTGAAAAGTTCAACCGACCGGCCCCGACAGCGGCTGCAGAGTTGAAAGGTCTCCCGGCTTCCCCGGGGATCGCCGAGGGAATTGCGCGCCACGTCAGCTCGCTCGATGAGTTCGATCAGGTTCGGATGGGTGAGATCCTGGTCTGCCAGATGACAAATCCGGCGTGGGTGGTGCTGTTCACGAAAATCGCGGGACTCGTGACGGACGCAGGTGGGGCTTCATCGCATCCGGCGGTCGTCTCCCGCGAGTTTGGAATCCCGGCAGTGGTCGGGACCTCGATCGCCACCCAGCGGATCAAGACGGGCGATCGAATCCGTGTGAATGGATCGACCGGTGTCGTGGAGGTTCTGAAATGACCCGGCTCATCGACCTTTCGATGCCGGTGCACCGCGACATGCTTACTTTCCCGAGGGTTCCGCCGCCGACGCTCCTTCTCTACGAGAGCTGGACCGAGTTCGCCGAACGGATCGGAGCCGCGCAGTATGGAGTCAAGTCGCTCACGGCGAGCTACCTCGTCATAACCAACGACCATGTCGGCACCCACCTCGATGCGGTTCACCACATAGTGCCCACGGCGGGCGGTCCCGAGACGATCCCGCTTGAGTGGTGCTACTCCGATGGCGTGGTGCTCGACTTCACCGACAAGCCGAAGGGCTACGGCATCACTGCCGCAGACATCGATGCCGCAGCCGACAAGGCCGGCTGCACGCTGAAGGAAAAAGACATAGTGCTCATCCACACGGGAGCCGGCGCCTACAACACGGAGGAGCGATACCGAACCGATCATCCAGGGATGACGCGCGAGTCGACGTTGCACCTGATCCGAAAGGGCATCCGCCTCATGGGAATCGACGCCATCACGTTCGACCCCCCGGTGTGGGCGATGTTCGAGCGAAAGCAGTTCTGGGAGGCTCATCGGGTCATGAACGAGGAGCCTTACTGGCATCTCGAGAACCTCTGCAACCTGGAGCAGATTGGTCGCAGCCATGGCTTCAAGCTCGCGGTGTTTCCGATCAAGTGGGTGAACACGACAGCGGCGCCTGTGAGGGCTGTCGCGATCATCGAGGACTGACTGCGTTGTCGCCGCCGCCGATCCTCGGGTTCGACGATCCGGATTGCGAGAACCCGAGCGAGGCGGGCGGCAAGGGAGCCGGCCTCGCGAGGATGACAAGAATGGGCCTGCCCGTGCCCGCGGGCTTCGTGATCCGTGCCTCGGTCCTCAGCGAGCTGCTCGATGCGACAGGCGTTCGGGACCGCGTGCTTTCTCTCCTGGCCGGCGCCCGGGACGGCGCAGCCGAGAGCTCGTTGGCGGTTCAGCCCCTGATTCGGGCCCTTCAGCTGCCTGCCGGCTTCTCAGCTGACGTTCTACACGCGTTCGAACAGATGCATGACCACGCGGGTGTCGCAGTGCGTTCCAGCGCGTGCGCCGAGGATTCCTCAGCGGCAAGCTTCGCCGGGCAGCAGGAAACCTATCTGAACGTGAAAGGAGCAGACGAGCTTCTTGATCGAATCAGGGATTGCTGGGCATCGTTCTTCTCCGAGCGGGCTCTGTTCTATCGATCGCGCAAGGGGAGCCTGGTCGATCTCGGGATGGCCGTGGTGGTGCAACGCCAGCTGGCTCCGGATCGGTCGGGGGTGATGTTCACCATCGATCCCGTCCGGCGCCGGCGCGACCAGATGATGATCGAGGCGGTATGGGGCCTTGGGGAGGCGGTCGTCTCAGGCAACGCCACCCCTGACCACTATGTGGTGAGCCGCGATGGGGCGGTCAAGCAAGCTCGAGTGTCCGTCCAGGAGGTCGCAATGCGTGCTGACGACGCTGGCGGGGTGATCCAGCACGCCCTGACGCCGGAGGAGGGTGGAGCTCGCGTTCTTGACGACGCCGATCTCGCCGCCCTGGCCAAGCTCGGCAGGCAGCTCGAAGCGCATTTCGGGCACCCTCTTGACGTCGAATGGGCGTTTGAGAAAGGCAAGCTCTACCTGCTCCAGTCACGCCCGGTGACCGCGTGATCGAGGAGCCCGAATGGCATTCCCCGTCCACCCTTGATGAAGCGATTGCCCTCAAGTCACGGCTCGGAGAAGCGGGGGTTGTCGTCGCCGGTGGAACGTTCACGGGGATCCTCGTCGCCAACGGCCTGATCAAGCCGAAAGCATTCATCCACCTGGCCAAAGTGCAAGGCCTTGACGGTATCGATGTTGGCGAAGAGCTGCGGTTGGGCGCCTTGACGACCCACCGGCGGGTTGAGCTGTCGCCAAGCATTCGGCAGTCTTCGTGGTCGTGCGTCGCAGACTGCTTTGGACTGGTCGCCAGTCCGCGCATCCGTAACCAGGCGACAGTCGGCGGCGTCCTGTGCGACGCCGACTACGCAAGCGACCCACCGACGTTGCTGGTCGCCCTGGGTGCGCGGGTTCGCCTGCGTGGTCGTGCGGGCGAGAGGGAGATGCAGGTCGCCGACTTCATCAGGGATCACTACCAGACCGCGCTGGGCGCCGATGAGCTCCTGCTCGAGGTTGTAATTCCGCAGCCGCCGGTTCACGTCAAATACGTCAAGTTTCTGTCCCGTTCGAGCGAAGACCGTCCCTGCGTTGGGGTGGCGGTGGCCGCCGATATTGACGAAGGTGGACTATGCCGCAGCCTCCGAGTCGTCGTGGGTGCGGTATCAGGCCGCCCGCAGGAATTTCCTGAGGCATGCGGAGTCGCGTTGGGCGAGCGAATGACCATCGATATCGCGAATGAGATCGGGCGGCGGTACTCCGACCTGACGCCGACTCTCTCCGACGTGCGGGGCTCGGCCGCTTACCGACGAAGACTCATCGCGGTCCTGGTACGCCGCTCGCTGGAACCGCTGGCGGCATGATGCTCGACCCACGCATCACAGGTCGCATCCAGTACGCGCAGGACCAGCACATGCCCGGTATGTTGCACGCGCGGATCCTGCGCTCGCCCTATGCGCACGCAAGGATCGTCTCGATCAACACGGCTGCGGTGCCCCGCGACGTCGTCTGCCTCACGCGCGACGACGTGACCGACCTCGAGCCGCTGTATGGACCGATGGTGAAGGACCAGCCGGTCGTGGCGCGTGAAAGGGTGCTGCACGTCGGGGACTCCGTCGTTGCCGTGGCCGCCCCAACGCTTCGCGAAGCGGAGGCGGCGCTGGAGGCGGTCGAGGTCGAGTACGAGGAGATGACTGGGGTCTTCGACCCGGTGGAAGCTGCGGGCGACTCCTCTCCAGTACTCCATGAGAGCCTCGACTACCCGCCGGATCTTCGACCGGATGGACGCAACGTGTGTCACCGGTTCCGGCTGCAGTCGGGTCTCGGCGAGGACGGGTTTGCCGGTGCTGACGTTGTGATGGAGGAGGCCTTTTCCATCGCCGGCGCGGCGCACGTCCCGATGGAGCCTCACGCGACACTCGCCTACTGGGAGGGCGGGCGCCTTCACGTGATCACCGGCACCCAGACACCTTTCAATGTCAGGCGCGACCTCGCAGCGCTGTTCCGGTTGCCGGAAGAGAGGGTGCGAGTGGTGGTGGCGCCGATGGGCGGGTCGTTCGGAGCCAAGACATTCATGCGGCTCGAAGCTGTCACCGCGGCGCTTGCCCGCAAGTCGGGCCGGCCCGTGCGCGCCGTCCTGACCAGAGCCGAAGAGTTCGTGACCCTCAACCGTCATCCGGCGCGTTTTCGAATCCGCCTTGGAGCCAAGCGAGATGGGACCTTCGTCGCCAAGAGCGTTGATGCGTGGTGGGACACAGGTGCATACGCCGATTGCGGTCCAAGCGTTTGCACGAAGGGGGGTTACGCGGCGATTGGTCCGTACAGGATCCCTAACGTCACTGTCGATTCGCGCTGCGTCTACACCAACCATCCGCCGGCGGGGGCATTTCGCGGCTATGCGGCGACGCAGGGCGTGTGGGCTTCGGAGCGCATGACAGACCTCATGGCGAATCGACTTCAAATGGACCCGCTCGAGCTGCGGCTACAGAACCTCCTTCGAGATGGCGACCGCTTCGCTACCGGCGAGATCTTGCAAGACGTTCGATTTGCCGATTGCCTCCGGGCAGCGGCTGAGATGGTCGAATGGGGAAGCGACAGGAAGAACAAGGGCCTCGCCGTGATGCTGAAAGGGATGCAAACTCCGAGCCGGACAGGCGTCGCGCTCGACATTGACGCAGGTGGCCGCGTAGTGGTGCGCTCCGCCACCACCGACATGGGTCAGCGGCCGGAACCCACGCAGCGCGCGCTGGCATCGCAGGCCCTGGGGCTGCCTATGGAAAACATCGTGGTGGGGCCCAACGACACCGACCTCGTTCCGTTCGACACGCGCACCACCTCATCGCGATCCACGTTCATGATGTCGAACGCGATTCGAGAGGCTGCAGCCGAGCTTCGCCGAAGAATTGCCGATCGCCTCGAGGTGGCATCGGAGGACCTGGTCCTCGACGGCGAGGGAGCCGGGGTGAGGGGGACGCCTGGAAGGAGGGTGGCGCTTTCCGATCTCGCCGGCCTTCGCGCCGAGGGCTCGTTTGCAACGCCAGGAGGCCTGGACCCCGACACCGGGCAGGGCGTCGCGTCATCACACTGGCACCAGTCCGCCGCTGCGGCCGAGGTGACAGTTGACTCCGAGACGGGGGTTACGACCATCAAACGGCTTCACACATCTGTCTATGCCGGCCAGGTCGTCGACAGACCCGGCGCGGAGCTGCAAAACGAGGGCTCGACCATATTCGGGATCGGCACCGCCCTGCTCGAGGCTATCGAGTTCGCGGACGGCCAGGTCACCAACGGCAACCTTTCCGACTACGAGATCCCGTCGATTCTCGATGTTCCGGATTTCACCTACGACTTTGTCGAGGGCGGGCAGCATGCCCACGGGCTGGGTGAGATGGCGGTGCCGGTTGTGCCCGCCGCCATAGGCAACGCGGTCGCGGCAGCGGGGTACAGGATGCTCGACCTTCCGATGACGGCGGAGAGGATCGTCGATGCGCGGCCGGCCCGATGAAGATCCAGGTTCGGGTCAACAAACTTCCGATTGAGCTCGTGTCGCGTACTGACGAGACTTTGTTGGCCGCTTTGAGGCGTGCCGGTTTTCAATCAGTCCGCTTGACCTGCGGCATCGGGGTCTGCGGGGTCTGCACTGTGCTGATCGATGGCTCGCCGATTTCGAGCTGCCTCGTCCTCGCGCCGGCTGCGGCCGGCCGTGAGATCACCACAACCGAAGGCCTGGCTGATGACGATC
>DATLPO010000066.1:0-2916 GCA_035535675.1 Candidatus Limnocylindria bacterium | reverse complement strand
CTGGAGATGACCGATCCAGCCGAATATGGACGGGAGTCGAATGCCTGACTTCGGCCAATCCACAAAGGGGCTTGATCCGCCGACGGTTGTCGACCACGTCTTGCTGCCCGTGGCCGACCTCGAGGAAGGGGCGCGCAAGCTCTACGAGCGCTTCGGGCTGCGGAGCATCGCCGGCGGGCGCCACCCGAAGGTGGGGACCGCCAACATGATCGTGCCCCTGGGCTCGCAGTATCTCGAGCTCATCGCGATCGTCGATCCGCAGGAAGCCGAAGGCAGCCGGCTCGGCCGGCGGCTGGCGCATGCGCTGAAAGAAGGCAGGACGTTTGTCGCCTGGGCGCTGAGGACGCAGAGCATCGAGGGTGTGGAAGCCAAGCTGCGAACCGCCGGTTGGAATCTACCGCCGGTGATCGAAGGTTCGCGAAACCGTCCTGACGGCCAGGTGCTGAGCTGGCGTACGCAGGACCTCGAGACCGGCGGGGAGGCGAGCGCCATCCCTTTCGTCATCGAGTGGCGAGTCCCCGACGGCCTGCATCCGGGTGAGGCCGAGGCGTCGCATCGGGGCGGGACGACCGCTTTGCGCCGCGTGGTGATCGGCGCCCGCGACCCACGCCGGATCCGCCTGCAGCTCGAGGTGCTGCTTGGCGAGTCGGATCTCTACGAGGTGCGCGAGGCGGCGGTCGACGGCGTCGCCGAGCTGGTGCTCGCCGACGACAACGGGCAGCTCGTGATCGGCTGAGCGAAAGCTAAGGCCGCGAGGTCAGGGTCATCCCCTCGACAGGGATCTCGGGTTTCTTGCCGTCGATGAGGTCGGCGACGATGTGGCTCGACCCGCATGCCATCGTGAAGCCCATGTGGCCATGGCCGCTGTTGAAGTACAGGTTGGAGTGATTCGCGGTGCCGAGGATCGGGGGCCCATCCGGCGTCATCGGCCGGTTGCATGCGGTGTACGTACCCTTGTCGTAATCGGCGGCATCCGGTAGCAGGTCGGCCGCCAACTTTCGGATCATGCGTAGGTCGCGCTCGGTGTAGGTGGTTTCGAAACCGGTGAACTCGGCGCTCGAAGTCATCCGCAGCCGGTCTCCCATGCGGCACCATGCGACGAGCAGCTGCTCGTCAACCGCACCGACTCGCATCAACCGGCCGCCGTTGTTCTTCACCGGGAACGTCGCGCTGTAGCCTTTCGCCGGCGCGATGGGAAGGCGGGTGCCGACCGTGCGCGAGATCTTGGGACTCTGGACCCCGGCGGCGAGCACGAACACGTCGGCGCTGAGGGAGTCGCCGTCCTCCATCACCGCGGTTTGCACCTTGCCGCTTCCGGCGATCAGCTTCCTCACGCCTCGGCTGAATAGGAATCGAGAGCCCATTCGTTCACAAACTGCCTGCACCGCGCGCGTGAACTTGACGCTGTCGCCACTCGAATCGGTGACCCCGTAGATGGCGCCGGCCAGCTTGTGCTTCACGGGAGCCAGAGTTGGTTCGACCTCGACCACGCCATCCGCGTCGAGCACGTCCTGTTTCTGGCCGTGTTCCTGGACAAGCTTCATCTTTTCGATGCCCGCCTCGAAACGCTTGGGGTCGCGGTAGATGTAGAGGAGCCCCTCGTGGATGTCGTCATAGTCGATGTGCTCGTCAGCCGCGATCTGGTCCAGCATGCGCTGGCTGTACTGGGCGAGCCGCAGCTTGACCAGGGTGTTCTTGACAGCGCGCTCGGCCGTGCACTCGCGAAGGAACTTGAGACCCCAGACGCCCATGCCTGGCGCTTTGAACGGGTTCACACGCAGCGCGGTGTCCTCGACGGTGAGTGACCGCAGCAGCTCTTTGGGCGCGGATGGTGAGGCCCAGCCGAACGAGTGCCCCGCCGCGATGAGGCCGGCATTGCCCGCGCTGGCGAGCGTCGCCGCCTCGGCTTCTTTCTCGACCACCGTGACCTCGTGGCCCGATTTGGCGAGGTAGTACGCGGTCGTGACTCCGACGACACCGGCCCCGATCACCAAGGCCTTCATGGCAGCTAGCTCACGTAGAAGTTGATCTTGCGCGGCCGGAGGCGGATGAGCTCGCCGTCGCCCGGATGGCCGCCGCGCATCCAGGCCTCGACGTATTCGCGGCCTGCTTCGGGGCCGAGGTAGCGGGCGGCGATCGCGGTCACGAACTCGATTCGCTCCACTTCGGGCAGCCGCTCGACTTTGGCGTCACCGACGACGCTGACTATGTGATGCGGCCGCTCAGCAGTCGAGACCGACAGCGCCGCGCGGCCGTCCTTCGCCAGCGCGCGTCCTTTATATGCAGCTGGAGGGCTGGCGACAAGGACCTCGTCGTCGCGGTACTCAAACCAGACCGGGAGAACGTGCGGGTAGCCGTCAAGGCCGTGAAATCCGAGCTGCCCGATGATCGGCCGCCCGAGGAGCTCAGCCGCGCGCGGGTCCATGTGGTAATTCTCGTGGAAGTCCGGCGTAGCCGGATTGGGCTCCTCCCCCACTGGTGGGGAGGTCGGCTCCGTCCTTTGGGGTCCCCGCGTCTTGGTCGCGGGGCGAGTCGGCGGGTGGGGGCACGGAGGCCCGCGAAGCAGGCGGGATAACATTCGGCGCGTCGATCCGCCTAACGTTGGGTGGCGCCTCGCACTTTGCGATGCCAGACGGTCCGATGTCAAGGGAGGACGTGGTGGCTGGACACAAGACGGCAAAGCTGCTGACCGACGGCGATCTTCCATTTTCCGAGCTGGTGCCCGGCCTCGAGCTTTCGCGTGCGATCACTCACGCGGGCACCACGCAGCTGGGAGGCGGGTACATGCGGTTCGATAAGGACGCGGAGTTCGCCGACTGGACGCTGAGCTACGACGAGGTGCTGTTCGTGCAGTCGGGCGAGCTCGAGATCGTTGGCGAACAGGGAAGCGTGAAGGCCGGCGTGGGAGAGGCCATC
>DATLPO010000065.1:0-3437 GCA_035535675.1 Candidatus Limnocylindria bacterium | reverse complement strand
CAGAGCAAGACCATCAGCCGGAAGTTCCGTGAGCTGGTGCTGGCCGAGGAGATGGAGCGCCGGTACACGAAACAGCAGATCCTCGAGCTCTACCTCAACACCATCAACTACGGCAACGGCGCTTACGGAGCCGAAGCCGCTGCGCAGACTTACTTCCAGGTCCACGCCAGCGATCTGAGCTGGGCCCAGGCCAGCTTCCTCGCCGGGCTGCCGCAAGCGCCTTCCCTTTATGACGTCTTTGGGACGCCCGACCAGCTGGAAGCCGCTAATGAGAGGTGGCGGCAGGTGCTCGACGGGATGGTCGAGGTTGGGGACATCACGCTCTCCGAGTCGATCGACATTCTCAACAGCGATCTGATTGCGAAGATGATCGCGGCGCGCAAGCGATTGCCGGTCCAGCACAACCCGCTCACCGCGCATTTCGTCGACTACATCGAGCGGTACATCGCCCAGCGATATGGCGAGCAGGCCCTGTACGAAGGCGGCCTGCGGATCACCACAACTCTGGACCTGAACACCCAGAACATGGCCGACAAATGGGTGAAGTCAGGGGTACGGACCTACGCGGCGCGCGGTGTGAACACCGGCGCGATGCTGGTGATGAACCCGAACGATGGCGAGATTCTCGCCATGGTCGGCAGCGCCAACTACAACAACCCGGCGATACGCGGGCAGATCAACCTGACCGGCGTGGACCCATTGGGTTGGCGCGGCGTCGGGTCCTCGATGAAGGTGTACACATACGGCGCCGCTCTCAACGCCGGCCTGGTGACGCCGGCGACTCTGCTGAACGACGCGACAGGGGTCATCGGCGGGCATACGTTCAACGATTGGGACCTCAAGCACGAGGGTTGGATCCCGCTTCGGAAAGCGCTGGCCGAGTCTCGCAACCTGCCGGCGCTCTGGACCTATAAGGAGGAGGGGGGCGATCGCGTGGTGTCGTTCATGCACGGCCTCGGCATCACCGCGAAGATCGAGAATCCCGACGGCGTCGCGACCACTCTCGGCCATGACGCCATCTCAATGGCGCAGCACCTTGCCGCGTACTCGGCGTTCGACAACGGGGGCTACAGGGTCACGTCCCGGGCGGTGCTGAAGGTGACCGACTCGAGCGGCAAGGTCCTGGAGGCTTTCAAGCCCACGGCACCACGCGTGCAGGTGATCAGCCCGGAGCTCGGCTACGTCATGACCGATCTGTTGAGGGGGCCTGTGAAGCGATATCTGGGCGGCTTCGCCAACCGGCCGGTGGCAGGCAAGTCAGGCACCACCGAGGCGTATACGGGATCGATCTTCGTCGGCTACACGCCAGGTCTTGCGGTGGCCGCCTCTCTGATGCACATCGACGCCGGCGCCAATTGCAAGTCCGGCTACGCATACCTGGCGACGAACTTTCCGCCGTCGGGCTGGCAGTGCCCTACCGGCGTCCTGTTCGGAGAGAACGTCGGGACCTCAGTCTGGAAGCCATTCATCGAGGAGTACTACGCGAAGCATCCTTGGCCAGCGTTCTGGACCAAGCCCGCCGGAGTTGTCACGCAGATGGTCTGCTCGTACGACGGAGGCCATGTCGCGACGGGGGGCTACAGCGAGATCTTCATCAAGGGAGTCGGCGAGCCGAGCTATCCATGCGGGGCCAACCCTCCGCCGGGCGCGGCGCCGTATGTGGCGCCGTCTCCCACCCCGTCGGCAAGCCCGAGCCCACAGGTCAGCCCCTCGCCCAAGCCATAGGCTGGAGTCGGTGAGGCTCAACCGGGCGGGAATCGTCTTCGGTGTCGTGTATCTGCTGCTGGGCTTTGCCTGGATCGCGGCCAGCGATCCTGAGGAGCCTTTTTTGCGCGCCGCGTGGTTCGTCTTAGTCGCCGCCGCCGGCAGCGTCATCCCCGGGATTGCCAACCAGGTTTCGCTTGCCCGCGCGTACCTGGCCGCGCCGGCGCTGGTGTACTCGCTCGCGCCGGACCGCCTCGGGTTCCTGGCGGTGGTGTTGGCGTTGGCGGGGTTGACGGATCTCGTCGACGGCACAATTGCGCGACGCTTCGACAAGCCTTCGACACTCGGCGGGGGACTGGACCCCGTGGTGGATGGCGTCCTGCTGGGGGCTGTCGGTGTTGGGCTTACATTCGCCGGGATCATCCCGATGTGGCTCGCGCTTGTCATCGTCGGGCGCTACCTGGTCCCGGCCGTCGCCGGTTTCGTGTTGCTTTCGATGGGGCGGCGGCCGGAGCTGCGGCACACGGTGACAGGGCAGATCTCGACTGCGTTGATCATCGTGCTCATCGGAGGCATCTGTTTGTTTCGCTTCATGAATCAGGACGCGGGGAACGTGGTTATTGGCGCCGAGGTCGCGATCCCGATCGCCACCCTTGCCACGTTCGCGCACCTTGGCTGGGCCGCGCGGCGGTCAATGGCAGCCAGGCCCGGGTAAGATGGGTTGTGGTCGCGCTAAGTGGGGTGCTGGCGGTACCCTGCACCGGCAATCCGCCTTAGCCGGACCGAATTCCCGCGCTGAGGTCTGGGCTCTCACGCCTGGCCGCGGCAAACGGTGTTGAAGGTCGGGACCTGCGCAGCTCGGGTCTCCGAACCCCGTCAGGTCCGGAAGGAAGCAGCGGTAAGGAGAGAACTCGAGGGTGCCGCAGTCATTCGGGCCGGAGCTGTGAACCGCGGTGCGAGCTGGGGGTCTTCGATCGAAGCGGGGGTGCGCGGCCATTTGAACGCATATGCCTGAATACCAATCGCTTTACCGCAAGTACCGCTCGCAGACCTTCGCCGACCTGGTCGGGCAGGAGGCGGCGTCGCGCGCGCTGCAGGGCGCGATCATCAGCTCGCGCGTCGCGCACGCCTACCTGTTCAGCGGCAGCCGTGGCACAGGGAAGACATCGGCCGCGCGGCTGCTGGCGAAAGCGCTCGACTGCTCGGGGCGCTCGCGAGACTCGGCTGAGCCTTGCAACAAGTGTCAGTCGTGCCTGGAGATGACGGCGGGGGCGGCGCTCGACCTCATCGAGATCGATGCTGCGTCGAACCGCGGCATCGACGAGATTCGCGACCTTCGAGAGAAGGTGAACCTGGCCCCGGCGCTCGGGCCGTTCAAGGTCTACATCATCGACGAGGCGCACATGCTCACAGAGCCGGCCTTCAACGCGCTGCTCAAGACGCTCGAGGAGCCTCCCGCACATGTTGTCTTCGTGCTCTGCACCACCGACGCGCAGAAGATCCCGCTCACGGTCATCGGCCGGTGCCAGCAGTTCGTCTTCCGGCGCCACAGCGAGGAGCAGATCGTCTCGCGCCTCACGCACATTGCGCAGGCGGAAGACGTGAAGGTTGATTCCGACGCCATGCTGCTCATCGCTCGCACGGCGCAGGGGTCGATGCGCGATGCGGTCGGACTGCTCGACCAGCTGGTGCCACTTGCGACCGGCCCGATCACTCTGGATGGCGCTCGATCG
>DATLPO010000064.1:0-17671 GCA_035535675.1 Candidatus Limnocylindria bacterium | reverse complement strand
CCTGGGGCCTCAAACCTAGACATGGCAGGGTTGTACGGCTCGATCCTTCCTGCCGCCTGGAGCTTCATGCTCGCGGCCCGCGACCGGGGTCTGGTCGGCGCCTGGACCACGCTGCATCTCAAGTACGAGCGTAAGGTGGCGGAGCTGCTGGGCATCCCGTACGAGCGCTACACCCAGGCTGCGCTGCTCACGATCGGCTTCAGCACCGGCGGCGAGTTTCATCCCGCCGAGCGCATCCCGGTCGAGAGCCTCGTGCACTGGGAGCAATGGTGATCCAGGCCCAGCTCGACCTTGTCGGCTGGCGGCGGCGTGTGGGTGAGGACGTAACCGACGGTGAGGTTGCGGCGTTGCCAACCACATGAAAGTTGGAACGGTGATCTGGGTCGTGGTCGCGCTTGTCGTGCTCCTCTACGGCACCGTTGCGGTGTTCGAAGCGTTCGACAGGGTCTCGCACTCGAACAGTGACACCATCAGGCCTTTCGTCATCACCATGGCTCCGGTTTGGGCCCTGGCGATCGCGGCGGCGGCGGTGCTGCTGCGAAAAACGCAGTAACTGAAACGTCGTTCGTTTGAGAGCCGACGGTCCGGCTAACCGCCGGACCTTTCCGCGTTCACTAAGGACGCGTTCGCGCCCCGACCCTATCCCCTCCCCTTGACAGACCATGGGTCCGCGCCCCCACCCCCATCCCCTCCCTACGAGTGGGGGGTTGTGCTCGTGGGGGCATAGATAGAATTTGGGTCTACCGCTATGGCTATAGACGAATCGAGTAACGGGAAGGCCCGGGGGATTCAGCTCGTCCAGGTCGAGGGGTTCCTCGAGGTGGCGCGCCGGGGCAGCGTGAGCCGCGCCGCCGAGGCGCTCTTCGTCACGCAGCCGACCCTGACCGCCCGCCTCCATAGCCTCGAGCGCGAGCTGGGTGCACCGCTCTTCGTGCGCACCCCGCACGGGATGCGCCTCACCGACGCGGGACGGGCGTGGGTGCCCTACGCCGAGCGGGCCCTGCGGGCGCTGGTCGACGGGCGAGACGTGCTCGAACAGGTCAAGTCAGCCTCAGCGGGGCACTTGATGATCGGCGCGGCGCCGGCCGTCAGCACCTATATCCTGCCCGGGCTCCTTGAGAAGTTCGTCGCCGCGCATCCCCGGGTCGAGGTCTCCGTGCGAACCGGCCACTCCGAAGACGTGGTCGACCTCGTACTCCGTGACGAGGTGCAGGTCGGGCTCGGGCGCGCCATCCGCCACCCCGACCTCGAGTTGCGTCCCTTCCATACCGAGCAGCTCGTGCTCGTCTGCGCCCCCGACCACCCCTTTACGAAGAGACGAAACGTGGACATGGAGGAGGTCGCCAACGAGAGGCTCATCATGTTCGACCTCACCTCCAGCTACTACGAGATCACTCAAGCGGCCTTTCTGTCAGCAGGCGTGAAGCTTCGTGGCCTCATGGAGCTGGATTCGATCGAAGCCGCCAAGAAGATGGTGGAGCGGAGCCTCGGGGTGGCGCTGCTCCCTCGCAGTGCCGTCGAACGCGAAGTCGAGAGCAAGAGCCTGCGCCTGGTGAAGATGAAAGACGCTCCCCCGATGTACCAGTCCATAGTGGCTTACCGCCGCACCGACGCCGGCAAACCGGAGGGCATCGTGGCCGCCTTTCTCAACCTCCTGGCGGAAGCCACCTGACGCGTCGATGACGGTCCGGCTTTCGCCGGACCTCGCCGCGTCCGCAGAGGACGCGATCGCGCCCCCACCCCCTTCCCCTCCCCCGCAGGCGGGGAGGGAAGATTGCCCTGCGGGCATATCGAACTTTCCTATGCCTAGCATCGAATCAATTGATTGGACGAATATCACCACTGTGGGTAAGTTCCGCGTTATGCAGTCAATGGACACGACCGAACAGTCGCAGGAGTTCGAGACGGAGCCTTCCGCACACGAGTGCGAGTGCCCCGAGCCTTGCAACTGCGACCACGAGAACGAATAAATACCTAACTCGCCGTTTAGCCGGCAAAGACCAGGTTTGAAGGAGCCGCAGATGGATCTTGTCTCGACGCCCCTGCTACCCGACGGATTCAAGGTCCCGGCATCGCGGAACGAGGACCCGAGCAAGCGCCTGCGCCGCTTGCTTGCCACACAGCCCTTCGTCTTCGGCCCTGGGGTCTATGACCCCTTCGGGGCCGAGCTGGTCATGTATCACGGTTTCGACGCCGTCTACTTCAGCGGTTACTCCTTCGCGATCGGCCACCTGGGCACGACGGACATGGACATCTACTCGTCGGTTGAGATCGCCGACGGCGCTCGCCGCACAGTGAGCGCCCTGCGGAAGTTCCAGCTGACGATGGCGATGGGCGATCCGGATAAAGGGGTGGCGCCGATCCATCTCGAGATCCCGCCAGTCGTCGCCGACATGGACGCCGGATACGGCAACCTGTTCAACGTACAGCGCACTGTGGACCTCTACGTGAGGGCAGGCGTCGCGGCCGCGCACCTCGAGGACCAGGTGATGCCCAAGCGCTGCGGCCACATCGCAGGCAAGGCGCTGATCTCGGCCGACGAGTTTGTGGGCAAGCTGAAAATGATGCGCAACGCAGCCGATGACCTCGGCCACAAGGACTTCGTGATCATCGCTCGCACCGATGGAGTTTCAGCGAGCGAGGCGCCGGAATCGAAGCGCGGGATCGATCTCGCCATCGACCGTGGCCTCCGATACATGGACAGCGGCGTGCCCGACCTCCTGTGGTGCGAGTTTCCGACCGCGGAACGCGGACCGACGGAGAAGTTCTGCAGCGAAATCCGCAAACGTTTTCCCAAAGCTCGCTTCGCCTTCAACTACTCCTCGTCTTTCAAATGGTTCAACGAGAAGAGCCCGATCACGTGGGATGACCTCGGCGAGCTCGGGGTCGGCTTCATTTTCATCACGCTTGCGCTGCAGCATGCCGCAGGGCACGGAATGTCAGTCCTCCTCGAGGATCTCAAGACAAAGAAGGAAGAGGGCTACATGTCGCTGCAGCGAAAGGAATGGGATGGGTCGGACATCCCGACCAAGAGCCACCACCTCTTCACAGGCGTGCCGTACCACCAGCACGTCGGCCAGCAGTACGGAGCGACTCGCTTGAGCGAAGAGATGGACGAGCACCTTGAGGTGTCGAAGGTAGTTTAGGTTCGGCACGTAGGCGGACCTAAACTTTCTCCTCCCCGCTCGCCGGGGAGGTCGGCTCCGCGCGCGAAGCGGGCCAGCCGGGTGGGGTGACGGCCGGCATTAGACTTCGAGGCGGATGCTGCTCTATCCGTTCAGGTACCTCCGCTGGCTCTTTTCGAACCTTCGAAAAGCGCTTGGCAAATCGCCTGACTACGTCCTCTTCCTCATCGAGAGCGACCTGCCCGCGCTGCCTGACCCGCCCATCCCACGCTGGCAGCGCTTCTTCTCAAAGCCGAACCTCAGCGTCAAGGAGCTTGGCGACAGGTTCGATCTGATCGCCCGTGATCCGAAGACCAAAGGCGTCGTGCTCCACGTCCGCCCTGTCGCGATGTCGATCGCGACGTTGCAGGACCTTCGCGAGCAGGTCTCCAAGCTCCGCGCGGCCGGCAAGAGAGTCGTCGCTTGGGCGCCCTACTACACCACAGGGACCTATTACCTCGCCTGCGCCTGCGACGAGATCCTGATGATGCCCGCGGGATCGGTTCAGCCACTCGGTTTCTCGACCACCGGCATGTTTCTTGCCGACGCATTGGCTAGATTCGGCGTCGAGGCGGACTTCGTGCAGATATCGCCCTACAAGTCGGCGGCGGACGTGCTTACCAAGTCGAAGATGTCCGATGAGCTTCGCGAGCAGGTGACGTGGCTGCTCGAGTCGCAACACAAAGAGCTGCTCGCCGCCATCGTCGACGGCCGGCACCTGGATGAGAAGGCGGCACGCGAATTTGTCGATGCGTCGCCGTATGCGGACGATGTGGCGGTCGCCAATAAAGGTGTGGACGGGATCCTCGCGGAAGAGGACCTGCCCGCCCACCTGAGCCAAGACGGCTCGCGCCTCGACGTGTCGACCTGGGAACAGGCTCGCCGCAAGCTCAAGACACCGCCCCCGACCCTCGGGCGTGGCAAGTACGTCGCCATCCTCCGCATTGATGGCTTGATCGTCGACGGACGCTCAGAGCGGCTGCCCGTGAAGCCTCCTGTGGACATTCCCATCGTTGGTGCTCCCCGCGCCGGAGACCTCACCGTCGTGCAGCTCGCCCGCCAGGTCGCCGCCGACAAGCGCGCCGCGGCCGCCGTCCTTTACATCAACTCGCCAGGGGGCTCGGCCACCGCCTCCGAGGCGATGCGCCAGGCGCTCGACCAGATCAACGCACGCAAGCCATTGGTGGTGGCGATGGGTCCAGTCGCCGGCTCCGGCGGCTACTGGATAGCGACCCCGTCGCGCTGGATCGTCGCCACGCCCGGCACATTAACGGGCTCGATCGGCGTGCTCAGCGGCAAGCTGGTGACTGCAGGGATGTGGGCGAAGCTTCACGTCAATCGAGAGTCCGTCGCGTTCGGCGAGCACGTGACGATGGGCAGCGCCGACAGGGCGTACACAAAAGCAGAGCGCCAGATCCTCAAGGGTGAGATCGACAGGATCTACAACCTGTTCCTCGACGTGGTCGGGCGGGCCCGAGGTATGACGCGCGAAGAGGTGCACCCGATCGCGGCGGGAAGGGTATGGACAGGAAGGCAGGCCTACGAGCGCAAGCTCGTGGACGAGCTCGGAGGGTTGGACGCAGCGGTGCGCAAGGCTCGCAGCCTCGCCGGGCTCAGGGAAAGCGCTCCTGTGCGGGAGGTGCGTGGGCCGCGCAGGATGATCCCGCCCCGCTCATCAGCGGGCGTTGCCGGCTACATCGGCTGGCTGCTCGAGGGAGTTGCGCTGTTGAATCGCGCGCCGGCGCTGGCAGTGATGAACTACCTGCCCGACGAGGAGTCGTGAGTCGACCAGGCGAAGCCAGCGCGCTCACCGATGAGGCGTATTGGGACGCGTACTGGCAACAGCTGAAATTACCTGCGGCGATCGACGAGCAGCGGTCAAGCCCCTATCAGAGAGAGATCCTGCGCGTATTCAGGCGATTCGTCCCCATGGGTCAAGGCTCACACGCGCTCGAGATCGGAGGTGCCCCAGGCGGCTATCTTGCCTTCGTCGCCCGGACATTCGGTCACGAGGCGCACGCGATTGACAGCTCGCCCGTCGGTTGCCGCAAGCTCGAGGAGAATTTTCGGCTCCTCCAGATCCCCGTCACCATGTACTGCCGCGACGTGCTTGAAGGAGACCTGTCCGACCTGCCCAGATTCGACCTCGTGTATTCATTGGGCCTGATCGAGCATTTCAGTGATCCACTGGAGATGATCCGCAAACATGTTGAGCTGGCCAAGCCAGGCGGCCTGGTCGTGCTCGGCCTGCCCAACTTCCTGGGCATCAGCCGGCCAATCCTCCGGCTGACCCGACCGGAGGTATTCAGGAAGCACAACCTTCGCACAATGGACCTCAGGTCCTGGCCGCGGTTCGAGAAAGAGCTGGGGTTGGAAGTCGTGTTCCGGGGCTATGTGGGTGGCTGGGAACCCCGGATCTATGCCGTCAAACGTAATGACAGGCGAAGTCGATTGGTGAATCTCCCGATCAACGCGGCGGCTAAGGCGATGGATGCTCTCCGTCCGGTACGAACGTGGAACGCAAGGGCGTGGAGTGGCTACGCGATGGGGGTTTATCGAACGCCCGGGGGTTCCTGACACCTAACGAAGGTCGCTCTCAGAGTTCCGGGAGTCTCCACGGCTGGCGCTCGCGCACCATCTCGTAGACCGCATTCACGATGCTCTCGCGGTTGGGCTTGGTGAAGTAGTCTCCATCGGGACCGTAGGCCGGCCGGTTGGGTGATGCTGCCAGCGTGCGCGGCGCGGAGTCGAGGTGCCACCACCCCTGCTGCACCTCCAGAACCTGCTGCATCATGAACGCCGACGCGCCCCCCGGCATGTCCTCATCGAGGAACAGCACGGCGTGCGTCTTCTCCAGCGAGTCGACGAGGGAATGATTGGTGTCGAACGGGTTGAGCGTCTGGACATCGATCACCTCGCATGAGACTCCGAGATCCTGGAGCACCTTCGCGGCTTCGAGGGCGATGGCGCAGCACGCGCCGTAGGTGATGACGGTCAAGTCGGAGCCTTGCCGAAGGACCTCCGGAACACCCAACGGAACCGTGAACTCGCCAATGTTGTCGGGAACCTTCTCCTTGAGCCGGTAGCCGTTGAGAACCTCGATCACCAGCCCTGGGTTGTCGCCGCGAAACAGAGTGTTGTAGAAGCCCGCCGCCTGGGTCATGTTCCGGGGCACTGCGACATAGATGCCCTGCAGGGCGTTGAGCACGACAGCCATCGGCGAGCCCGAATGCCAGATGCCGACCAGGCGATGCCCTTTGGTGCGGATGACGACAGGCGCCTTCTGCCCCCCGACCGTCCGCCAGTGCAGGCTGGCGAGGTCGTCGGAAGCTGTTTGCAGCGCATAGAGGAAGTAGTCGAGATACTGGATGTCGCAGATAGGCCGCAGGCCGCGCATTGCTGCCCCTATCGACTGGCCGAGGATGGTCGCCTCGCGAATGCCGGTGTCGGTGACACGCAGCTCGCCATATTTCGCCTGCAGGCCCTCAAAGACGAGGTTGACATCCCCGAGCTTGCCGACATCCTCTCCGATCACGAAGAGGCGCGGATCTCGTGCGAAGTTGGCGTCGAAGTTTCGCAGCAACACCTGCCTGCCATCGACGTTTGGCGACTTGTCTGAATACTCCGCGGGCACCACGGGCACCCTCAGAGGGGAATGCTCAGAACGGCTGTAGACGTGTGAGTTGTAGCGTTCGAGGTTCTCGCGCCGATACTTCTCAACGAATTCAGCCAGCTCCGATCGTTCGGGCGAATCGCTGCCGCGCAGATCGTTCAGGGCCCGAGATGCGCTGGCCAGGACCAGCGAGCGGGTCAGCTTTGGCGTTTCGACGAGTGTGTTCGACGCCTCTTCGACCTCAGGTGAATCGAAGCCCTTCAGGATGGCGACCAAGCTGTCGCGCTCGTCGCGGATCGGCGCCTGGAACGCCTCCCACGCAAGGTCTCGCGCCGCCTCGACAGCCTCCTTGTCGGCGGCCTCCCAGCCTTCGATCTGCGATTCGCTGGCAATCCCCGATTCGATGATCCAGTCGCGCATCCGCGTCACGCAGTCGAACTCCTTTTCGAAGCGCAGGCGCTCCTTGGATTTGTAACGCTCGTGGCTGCCGCTGGTGGAGTGGCCTTGCGGCTGGGTCAGCTCTGTGATGTGGAAGAGAGCTGGCTTGTGCTCGCGTCGCACGCGATCGACGCCGTTTACGTAGGCCTCGACAAGCGCAGGGTAATCCCAGCCCGGAACGACGTGGATGTCGATCCCCGGCCGGTCGTCAGGGATGAAACCCCGCAGGACGTCAGAGATTGAAGCTTTGGTGGTTTCTTTCGTGATCGGCACCGAGATGCCGTAGCCATCGTCCCAGACCGAAAGCGCGACAGGCACCTGGAGCACGCCGATCGCATTGACCGTTTCCCAGAACGGCCCCTCGCTCGTTGCGGCATCTCCGATGGTGCCGAATGCCACCTCATTGCCATCGATGGAGAAGCCGTCCTGGGCCGGCTTCAGCTGCGGGTTGTCGCGGAAGAGCTTGGACGCGTAGGCGAGGCCAACCAGGCGGGGCATCCAGCCTGCGACGTTTGAGACATCAGCTGTCGAGTTCGGCATGTCGACCGACCGCTGAAACTCGCCGCGGTCGTCAAGGAACCGAGTTGCGAAGTGGTTGCCCATCTGCCGTCCGCCAGAGGCGGGGTCGGCTTCGACGCTCGCGTTGCCGTAGAGCTGGGAGAAGAAGCCGCGGATGTTCGACATCCGCGTCGCCCACATGAAGGTCTGGTCGCGGTAGTAGCCGGAGCGCCAGTCGCCTGGGCGGAAGGCTTTCGCCAAGGCCAGCTGGGCGATCTCCTTGCCGTCGCCGAAGATCCCAAATGTGGCGTTGCCGCGAAGCACCTCCGCACGGCCGATGATGCTGGCGCGGCGGCTGCTGTAGGCCAGACGGTAGTCGGTGATGACGGTCGTGGCGGCAAGAGAGACCTTTGAATTGCGCAGCGACTTGGCCACCTCTGGAGCATATATCCTCCCCGCTTTGGGAGGAGGGGCCGTTACTTCCGGCGGCTCGCCGACCTTACTTACGCCGAGGTCGCGCGTTCCTCCGTCTCGTCAGCCTCGGCCTGGAGGATGCCCGGCCGGCTGGCTGAGAAAGCCTTCTTCATGTGCTCGTACGCGCTCTTCAACTCGCCACGACTCTCGAGAATTTCAGCGTAGATTCCGTGGCACCGCAGGAGTCTCTCTTCAACTCCGATGTCGGTCAGCCCTCGGATGGCGATGTCGAACTCGGTGTCACACAGCTCCTCGTCTCCAACCTCGGCCGCGATCCGACCTAACCAGACATGCGCCTCGGCTACATTGGCGGCCTCCTCGAGGCGTTCTGCCATCGCGAGCGCCTGGTCCGCAAACTGCCGGGCCGCCTGCACGTTGCCCTGCAACAGGCTGAGCTCGCAGAGGCTCATGAGAACATGGCTGCGACCGACCTCGAGGTTGGTCTCCTCCGCCAGCTCGAGCGAGCGATCCAGGTGCTTGTGCGCCGCCGTCCTGTCTCCCTGCGCGAGAAGTATCAGGCCAAGGTTGTTCTCCGCCCGTGCAAGGGAAACGCGATCCCGGAGCACCTCGAGCAGTGCGATCGACCGGCCTGCGTACTTGACGGCGGCATCGACGTGGCCTGTCTCGCGATATGCCGAGCTGAGCCCGCTGTACATCTTCGCCATACGGCCCAGGTCGAATAGTGAACCTGCCGCCTCGATGGCTTCTTCGTAAAGCCGTATCGCGTTCTCCCAATCGCGATTGGCGACGTGTGCGCTCGCGAGGATCGTCAGCAGCCTGGCCTCGGTTGCGTGGGGTACCGCTTTCATGTTGCGAACGATCGCGAGGGCACGTTCGGCGAGGTCGATGGCTCCCGGCTTCTGTGTCATATAGGCGACTGATGCCTCCGAGCCCATGCACTCGGCCAGCATCAGCACGTCGCCGACCGATTCAAAATGCGTGTGGGCCTCGCGAAGCAGGGAGGTGGCCTGCTCCGGCTTGCCGAGCTGAAGATGCGCCTGGGCAAGCAAAAACCGAATGTGGCCGAGACGGTGGGCGGACGTGCCCAGCTTCAGGAGCAGGTCCCCCAGCGTGATCGCTTCCTCCAGGCGGCCTTCGGCGACCCGCGCCTCGAGCTCGATCAGACCGGTCTTGGTCTCGTCGGTGTTTCCGCTCTGATCGGCGAGGAAGAACTCGACTGTCTTCCCGGTCTTGCGAGCAATGTGCTCCAACGTTGGAAGCGAGGGCCGGGTGCGACCTGTCTCGATCAAGTAGATCGCGGGAGCGGTCACCATGCCCTTGCCGACCTGGGCGAGGCTCAGTCCAGACTCTTTGCGCGCCTGCTTCACCGCTCCCGGCCGGAGATCGACCCCGGGCAGGCGCCGGCGCCCCGCGTGACCAGTGGTGCCGTCCCCTTCGGGCACGGCTTTCCGCCGGCTGTCGCCGGTCTCAATCACGCTTGGCAGCTTAGCCGAAATCACTTAACGGCGCATGGGAATACGTCGCACCCGACGCTACGGGCGCGCCATTAGCACAGAACGGCAAGGCTCCAGCTGGTGGCCTAGTGCGGTGGCCACACATCGATGGCCAACGCGGATGTCACCGCGAACAGGACCACCGAGGTCGCGAGCATGGTTGCCAGGGCAAAGACGATGCCGAACCTGCGCATATCTCTCACCTCCCAGGCGGCGCAAACCAACGCCCGCCCGACGTTAAGCCTAGAGTTAACAGGTCCGTTAAGCTAGTTTCAGATCGAGATCGGTCGATCGAGCGTCACTGTCCGGTGTGCAGGCCCGCGGTTAGAGTGCTTCCCCGCCGCGGCCTGCGCCCCGGTCAGCGGCATAGGTAGCCAGACAACGCGTCGCGTTTAGGCCGGATTTACTCCGGCCGTCACCCAGCCTTCCATTTCCAAGCACCTACTGGCGTGGCGGCTCACGGGTGGGGGTACCGCGGGGGAGGTCTTGCGTCCTCACCCGCGCCTTTAGCCGAAGATCATGTGCCGCAGGGTGTCGGCGACGTGGTTGTGGTCGTTGGCTTGGTCGGTGAAGCCCGCCTCCGGGGCGGTGACGATCTTGCGGAGGTCCTCGTCGGTCACCTCCCTTTTGACGTCCGCGACCTCCTTGAACCGCTTCCAGGCCGCCTGGGTCTGGGCCTCGGTAAGCACCACCCCGAGACGCCCCAACCTGTGATGGAAAGCGTGCCGGCCAGAGCGCGCGGTCAGGACGATGCGCGAATCGGACAGTCCGACGTCCTCGGGTTTCATGATCTCGTAGTTCAACCTGTCCTTCAGGATGCCGTCCTGATGGACGCCGGCGGCGTGCGCGAAGGCGTTGGCCCCGACGACCGCTTTGTTCGGCTGCACCGGCGTCCCCGTAAGCTCCGCCACCAGCCGAGAAGATCGCGTGATCTCCTTGGGATCGACGCCACACTCCAGGCCGAGACGAGCCTGGCGAACGCGAAGCAGCATCACCATCTCTTCCAACGAAGTGTTGCCCGCGCGCTCCCCGATTCCGTTGACCGTGCACTCGACGCGCCGAGCGCCGGCGGTTAGAGCGGCCAGCGCGTTGGCGGTCGCCAGGCCCAGGTCGTCGTGGCAGTGCACGGAGAAGAGCACCTTGTCAGCGCCCCGTGCATCGGCAATCAGCCGGTGCACCAGCTCTCCGAACTCGCCTGGCAGGCAATAGCCGGTGGTGTCGGGGATGTTGATAACCGTCGCCCCCGCGGCGATCATGGTCTCGACCGTCTCCATCAGATATTCGGGGTCCGCGCGCCCCGCGTCCTCCGGCGAATACTCGACCCGATCGCACAGAGTGCGAGCGTAGGCGACCATCTCCGCCCCCTGCTTCAGGACCTGCTCGCGGGTCTTGCCCAGCTTGCGGTCGATGTGCACGTCGGATACGGACAGGACGATGTGGATCTGCGGGGTCTCAGCGTCTTTGATCGCCGCCCAAACGGCGTCGATGTCCTCGCGCACGGCCCGCGCCAGGGCCGTCACACCGGTGCTTCGGATCTCCCGCGCAACGCGCTGGCAAGCCTCGAAATCGCCCCGGGAGGAGATCGGGAACCCGGCCTCGATGACGTCGACGCCCAGCTTCTCGAGCTGCCGCGCGATCCGAACCTTGGAATTGGCGTCGAGGTGGAACCCGGGCGACCCCTCGCCATCGCGCAGCGTCGTGTCAAGAATGAAAACGCGGTCAGGGATCACGCTGTCCTCCTCATGACGACGGGGCCCGACCGGACCACGTCGAGAATTCCGTGACGTTTCAACTCGTCGACGAACTCGCCGACTTCTTCGCCCTCTCCCGCGAACTCGATGGTCGTCGAAGTGGCGTCGGCTTCCAGCACCCTGGCGCCTCGCCGGACCAGCTCAACCACCTCCGAAGCGGCGACTCGCGCCACGACGAGCTCGCGGCTGTGGACGTCGCGGTCGGTAAGGTCCTCCACCTCGACGACGTCGACAAGGCGCTCGAGCTGCTTCAGGACCTGGTCTGCCTCGGCGTGGCCGGCGTCCACCTCAAGGGTCATGCGGAAGCGGCCCGGCTCGCGGCTTGGGCCGACCGAGATGGCGCGCACGTGGAACCCACGCCTGCGAATCAGCCCTGCGACCTTGCTCAGGGTGCCTGAGTTGTCTTCGACGAGCACCGACAAAACGCGGACCTGATCACTCACCGATGGGCGCCTCCCAGAACTCGTTGAGGCCCTTGCCCAGCGGGACGATCGGGTAGACGTTCGCCTCGGGGTCGATGCGAAAGTCGATGAGGAAGGGTCCCTTGGTGCGCTCGGCGGCGTCCATCGCGGGACCGACGTCCGCGAGCTTGTCCACACGCACCGCTGGGAGCCCGTAGGCCTCGGCGAGCTTCACAAAGTCGGGCATGTGCGTGAGATCCACCTGCGAGCGGACCCCGCCGTAGAAGTCGTCCTGGAATTGGCGAACCATCCCCAGCGAGAAGTTGTTGAGGAGGACGATCTTGATATCGAGGTTGTGCTCGACCGCGACCGACAGCTCCTGCGCGGTCATCACGAAGCCGCCCTCGCCTGCGACGCACCACACGGGGACGTCGGGTCGCGCGAACTTGGCGCCGATCGCCGCCGGCAGCGCGAATCCCATCGTCCCCGCGCCGCCGGAGTTGATGAACAGACCTGGACGGTCGTAGTTCCACCATAGGGCGGCCCAGATCTGGTTCTGCCCAACGTCTGCTACCACGATTGCCTCGTTGTCGCAGCGCTTGTACATGTCGATGAGCACGTCCTGCGGCTGCAGGTGGCCGTTCGAATGCGTGTATCGGAGCGGGTGCTCCTCGCGCCAGGCGTCGATCTGCGTCAGCCAGGCGCCGCGGCCTTCATCCACAGAAACTACGTGGGGCAGCATCGCCTCGAGCGCGTTCTTGGCGTCGGCCACCAGCTCGATGTGCGGCCGCACGTTCTTGCCCATCTCGGAGCCGTCGATGTCCACGTGGATGAAGGTCTTGACTTTGGGCGCGAAGTCGGCGAGCTTCGCGGTCACGCGGTCGTCAACGCGCATGCCGACCATCATCAGGACGTCGGCGTTCTGCACCGCCTTGAGGCACCAGCCGGTGCCCATGAAACCGGTCATGTGCAGGGATAGCGGGTGGTTCACCGGAAACGCACCGATTCCCAGCAGCGTGGTGCCCACCGGGACGCCGGCCTTCTCTGCCAGCTCGAGCAGCGCCTCCTCGGCGTGGCTGAGAAGAACGCCGTGGCCCGCAAGGATGACGGGCCGCTCGGCGTTGGCGAGCGCGGCGGCCGCGACCTGCGCGCGGTCGAGCTGGACATGGCCGTTCAGGTGGTAGCCCGGGATGTCGACGGTCTTGCGGGGGATTCGCTCGGCCTCGGCCATCTGGACGTCCTTGCAGATGTCGATGAGGACCGGCCCGGGCCGCCCGGTGGTGGCGATGTGGAAAGCCTCGTGGATCACGTGGGGCAGCTGGGAGAGGTGAGTGACGAGATAGCTGTGCTTGGTGACCGAGCTGGTGGCGCCGATGACGTCCGACTCCTGGAAAGCGTCGCGACCGACCTGGGTGCTGTTCACCTGGCCGGTGATCGCGATCATCGGCACCGAGTCCATGTAGGCGGTGCAGAGGCCTGTCACGAGGTTGAGCGCCCCTGGGCCGGAGGTGGCGAAGACGACGCCTGGCCGTCCGCACGCTCGGGCGTAGCCGTCAGCCATGTGGGCAGCGCCCTGCTCGTGCCGGACCAGGATGTGCTTGAGCTTGGGATGATCGGGCAGGCGCTGGTAGATCGGCAGGTTTGCACCGCCGGGATAGCCGAAGATGAGGTCGACGCCCTCCTGCTCCAGCGCCTCCAGGACCATGTCCGCTCCGGTCAACTTCATCTCCTCAAGTGGTGTCGAAAAAACAAGAAAGCCCCCGCCTCTCGGTCGGGGGCTTTGCGATTGACTCTCTTCTAGCTAGGTCGCGCGCGCCCCCGTTCGTCCGAGGCCAATAAGGCCCAGGATCCCAAGCAGGACTACGAGTACTCGGCTGTTGGCGACCATTGGATCTTGCATAGTAACGAAGCCGGAGGCCTTTCAGTTGTGTACAGGGCACAAATTCTCCGGCCGCGCCTTGAACGAGCCCCACGGACGAAGCCGATCGAGGGCCGGTAGAGTTTGGCTCCCGCCCATGCCTGTGACCTCTGCCGTGAAGACCCTGGCTCAAAAACTCTGGGACGGCCACGTCGTCCGTGAGGGCGGCGACGAACCCGACCTGCTCTACGTCGATCTCCACCTCGTCCATGAGGTGACCTCACCGCAGGCCTTCGAGGCATTGCGCCTGGCTGGACGCCGCGTGCGGCGGCCTGACCTGACGGTGGCGACGATGGACCACAACGTCCCCACTCGTGGAGGAGTGCGGGCCGCGGACGATCTCTCGCGAAAGCAGATGGAGGTGCTGGCCGAAAACTGCAAGCGCGAAGGCATACCACTCCACCAGATCGGCAGCCACCGCCAGGGAATCGTGCATGTGATCGGCCCCGAGCTCGGCCTCACCCAGCCGGGAATGCTCATCGTGTGCGGCGATTCGCACACGTCGACCCACGGAGCCTTCGGCGCCCTGGCCTTCGGCATCGGCACCTCGGAGGTCGAGATGGTCCTTGCCACGCAGTGCCTGCCCCAGAACCGCCTGCGCGACCTGGCGGTGACGGTCGAGGGCGAGCTGCCCCTGGGCGTCACAGCGAAAGACGTCGTCCTCGGCCTCATCGGCCGCACTGGCATCTCAGAAGGACAGGGCCACCTCGTCGAGTACCGCGGCTCGACGATTCGCGCGCTGAGCATGGAAGGCCGGATGACCGTGTGCAACATGAGCATCGAGTGGGGCGCAAAGGCGGGCATGGTCGCGCCCGACGACACCACTTACACGTATCTGGAAGGACGGCCTCATGCCCCGCGTGGCGCGGCATGGGAGACCGCCCTCAACCACTGGCGGACGCTCACCTCTGATGCGGGCGCGGTGTTCGAACAGGAGATCTCAATCGACGCGGCCCGGCTCGAGCCGCACGTGACTTGGGGAACGAACCCGGGCCAGGTGGCGCCGGTGACCGGACGCGTGCCAAGCCCGCACTCGGACACCGACGAGCGGGCCCTCCGATACATGGACCTCAAGCCAGGGACAGCATTTGCGGATATCGCGATCGACCGTGTCTTCATCGGCTCCTGCACGAATGCGCGCCTCGAGGACCTGCGTGCCGCGGCGCAGGTGGTCGCCGGCAAGCATGTGCACTCGAACGTGAGGGCGATGGTCGTCCCGGGCTCAACATCGGTTAAGCGAGCGGCTGAGGAGGAAGGCCTCGACGACGTCTTCAAGGCGGCCGGCTTCGAGTGGCGCAACGCAGGCTGTTCGATGTGCCTGGGCATGAACCCTGACATCCTGGCGCCGGGTGAGCGCTGCGCCTCGACGAGCAACCGCAACTTCGAGGGCAGGCAGGGTTCCGGCGGCAGGACGCACCTGATGAGCCCGCCGATGGCGGCGGCCGCCGCGATCACGGGTCACATCGTCGACGTGCGGGAGCTGCTCTGATGGAACCTGTCACGAGGGTCACCGGCCGGATGGCGCCGCTCGACCGGGCGGACGTGGATACCGACCAGATCATCCCCAAGCAGTTCCTGAAGCGGATCGAGCGCACAGGGTACGGGCCCTTCCTTTTCTATGACTGGCGGGCGAAAGGCGACTTCGTGCTCGACCGTCCAGAACACAAAGGAGCATCAGTCCTGCTCACCGGTGAGAACTTCGGCTGCGGGTCGTCACGTGAGCACGCGCCCTGGGCGATCAAGGACGCGGGCTACAACGCGATCATCGCGCCGACGTTTGCGGACATCTTCCGTGCCAACTGCTACAAGACGGGGATCCTGGCAGTGACGCTTCCTGAGCGGCAGGTACGCCACCTCGTCGACCTGGCGTCAGAGGATCCGACGGCTGAGGTCGCTGTGGACCTGGAGGCGCAGGAGGTCAGGGGCGATGGGTTCGCTTACCGCTTTGAGATCGACCAGTTCGCTCGCGACATGCTGCTGAACGGCCTGGACGAGATCACCCTTGTGGAGCGCCACGCTCCGGCGATCGGCACATTCGAATCCCAGCGCCCAAGCTGGCTGCCGTCGTCTAGCTGAGTTTTCGGCCCCGGCCTTTGGTGGCTGTCCGGCTCGCGGCCAGCACTTTCGTCGAGTTCGCCTTGTAGGCGCTGTACTTCGCCACTGCCTCCGTGACGTAAGCGCCCACGGCCGCAGGATCGATGCGGTCGTCGAAGGCGAAGTCCCACGTCTTCAGCACCGAGCTGCCGGCCCGCAGAACGTGGCGCGGGTCGTCGAGCAGCACGCCATAAAGGAAGCGCAGCGCGACACCCTTGGTTCCGGCACTGAGCGCGCACACCCAGGTTCGCCAGTCACTGTCCAGCGCGTACATCAGGATCCCGTACTTGATCGCTACGTCGAACCCTGGGTGGGCCTTTCGAATCGCGTTGTCGAGGGCGATGAGGTGGGGCGTCGCAGACGCATCGACGCCGGCGAGGTAGGTCTCGAGCGCCGTCAAGGCTTGAGGACTGCGCCCTCTGAGGCTGAGCCGACAAGGAGCGCGTAGCGCGCAAGGACCCCACGCCGGTAGTGCGGCTCCGGCGCGGACCAACCGTTCAACCGCTTGGCAATGTCGACGCCCTCGACCGCCAGGCTGCGCGTAGGAACGTCGATGCTGATGATGTCGCCGTCCTGCAGGGCCGCCAGCGGCCCGCCCACCGCAGCCTCCGGAGAAACGTGGCCGATCATCAGGCCTTGGGTCGCGCCTGAGAATCGCCCGTCGGTGACCATTGCCACTGACTCGCCGAGGCCTTCGCCGACGATGGCCGCGGTCACCACGAGCATCTCCCTCATCCCGGGCCCTCCGCGTGGTCCTTCGTACCGGATGACCACCACATCGCCAGGCTTGATCCGCCCGGCGAACACCGCGGCAAGCGCATCCTCTTCACGGTTAAAGACCCGGGCTGGGCCCCGGTGTGTGGTGGGCGTGTGCTGCGTCACCTTGACCACCGCGCCCTCCGGCCCGATGTTGCCGCGCAGAACGACAAGGCCACCCTCGGGCCGCAGCGGTTGTGACAGTGGCGCCACCACCACCTGCCCCGGGGTCTCGGTGACCGACTGGCACTCCTCACCCAGCGACCGGCCGGTGACGGTGAGCGCATCGCCGTCGATGTAGCCACCTTCGATCAAGCGCTTGGTTAGCAGCGCGATCCCGCCGGCGCGGTGAAGCTCGACAGCGGCAAACCGCCCGCCGGGCTTGAGGTCGCAGAGAAGAGGAGTTCGGCGGCTGATTCGATCGATCTCATCGATCGCCAGGTCGACGCCGATCTCGCGAGCAAGGGCCAGCAGGTGCAGCACGGCATTCGTCGAGCCGCCGCTCGCGGCGACTGCGGCGATGGCGTTGTCGAAGGCGCCGCGGGTCAGGATCTGAGAAGGCCTGAGATCCTGGTCAAGGACCTGGAGCGCAAGCCGCCCCATCGCCTCAGCGGCGGGATGCTTGGCGGGGTCGGTGGCCGGGATGGAGTTGAAGCCGACGGGCGAAAGGCCGATCACCTCCATGAGCATCGACATGGTGTTCGCGGTGTACTGGCCGCCGCAGGCGCCGGCGCCCGGGCACGCAACAGCCTCCAGCTCCGCCAGGTCGGCATCGGTGATCTTGCCCGCAGCCGCTGCGCCGATCGCTTCATACACGTCGCCGACAGCGACGTCGCGACCCCGAAAACGGCCAGGCATGATCGAGCCGCCGTACAGCACCATTCCCGGCCGATCCAGCCGTGCCAGCGCGATCGCGGAAGCCGGAATCGTCTTGTCGCACGCGCACAGGCAGCACATCGCATCAAACATGTGGCCGCGCGCCACGAGCTCGATCGAATCGGCGATCACCTCGCGGCTGATCAGCGAGGTCTTCATGCCCTCGCTGCCCATCGTGATGCCGTCGGAGATGGCGATCGTGTTGAACTCCATCGGGTTCGCGCCTGCAGCGCG
>DATLPO010000063.1:0-28773 GCA_035535675.1 Candidatus Limnocylindria bacterium | reverse complement strand
CCGTAGCCGATCACGAATTTGTCTGGGATGACGAAACCGGTGAAGTCGATCTTCACCTCGACCTCGCGACGGGCCGGGCGATCGAGGAGTGCGGCAAGACGAAGCGATGCAGGCCCGAGGCGACGTATGCGGTCGGCGATCGCATTCACCGTGCGGCCCGAGTCGACGATGTCCTCGACGAGAAGGACGTGGCGGCCGACGAGCGGCCCCTCGACCATGTGGGCCAGCCGAAGACGCCCGTGCGAGGTGCCAGATCCGTAGCTCGCGGCGCGCATGAACTCGAGCTCGGCAGGAATGCTCAGGCTGCGGAGCAGGTCGGCTGCGAACACCGTGGCGCCCTTCAGGATGACGACCATCACAAGCGGCGTGTCGATGTCGGCATAGGTCTCGGAGATCTGCTTGCCCAGCTCCTGCACCCGCCGTGCGATGCGAGCCGACGAAATCATCGCCTTGGCGTTGCCGCGCACTGAAATCGGCTTCGTCTTGGTAGCGACTTCAGGCATGGACCAAGCTTAGTAGCCCCGTCACACCCCGATGGGGTGCCAGATCGTCTTCATTTCCATGAAGGCCGTGATGAGATGTGGGCTGACCTCGCCGGACGGCATCTTCACCACGCGCTTGACGTTGTCAGCGGCAGCCTTCTCAATCTCCACAACCTCGTCTGGAGTGCAGCCCCCGACATCTATTGCGTTTACGTCCATATGCGCTGCGAGCCAAGGCAGCAGCTCTTTTCGCTGGCCGGTCAACACATTGATGACACCTGACGGAAAGTCGCTTGTGGCCAGTACTTCTGCGAGCGTCAGCGCCGGCAGCGGGCGAGCCTCGGGCGCGAGGGCGACGACGACATTGCCTCCGCAAAGCGCGGGCGCCAGCCGGCGCACCAGCCCGGAAAGGGCGGGGGTTTCCGGCGCCACGATTCCAACTACGCCGGTCGGCTCGGGAATCGTGAAGTTGAAGTAAGGCCCGGCAACCGGGTTGACGGTGCCTGTGACCTGGCCCACCTTGTCAGTCCAGCCGGCGTACCAGACCAGGGTGTCGACCGCCTCGTCCAGCTCGATTCGAGCCTGCCTGCCGCCGCCCAGCAGCTCGATGAACTGGGTGCGGCGCCCGTCCAGCATCTCAGCCGCCCGGTACAGGATCTGGCCGCGGTTCATCGCGGTACGACCAGCCCATCCTGCGAAAGCGCCTCGGGCCGCCCGCACGGCGTCGCGGAGGTCCTTGCGCGAGCCCCTCGGCACGTTGATGGCGCCGTCTGGCCTGTAAGCCCGGCCTGATTCGGAGCGTACGAACTCGCCGCCGACATACTGCTTGTAGGTCTTGCGGACGTCGATGCGCTCGTTTCCGTTTTTTGCAGGCATGTCAGCTGAGCTCCAGGTAAGGCAGCAACCCGTGCACGCCGCCCTCGCGGCCGTACCCAGATTCTTTGTAACCGCCAAACGGCGAGGTCGGGTCGAAGCGGTTGAAGGTGTTTGCCCAGACCACGCCGGCGCGCATGCGCTCGGCCATCCATAGGATGCGCGAGCCCTTGTCAGTCCAGACCCCGGCCGACAGGCCGTATGGCGTGTTGTTGGCTTTCTCCACCGCCTCCGCCGGGGTGCGGAAGGTGAGCACCGAAAGGACTGGCCCGAAGATCTCCTCGCGCGCGATCCGATACGACTGCGAGACGTTGGTGAAGATCGTCGGCGGGAACCAGTAGCCCCGCTCCGGGATCTTGCACTCGGGCTGGAACAGCTCGGCGCCCTCTTCAACCCCTGAGTCGACCAGCCCCTGGATCTTTTCCAGCTGGGCTTTTGAGTTGATGGCGCCGATGTCGGTGTTCTTGTCCAGGGGATCGCCGAGCCGCAGAGTGGAAACCCGCTGCTTCAACTTCTCGAGCAGCGGCTTGGCGATCGATTCCTGGACGAGGAGCCGGCTGCCGGCGCAGCAAACGTGGCCCTGGTTGAAATAGATGCCGTTGACGATGCCCTCCACAGCCTGGTCGAGCGGGGCATCCTCGAAGACGATGTTAGCCGCCTTGCCGCCAAGCTCCAGGGTGAGGCGCTTGCCTGTGCCAGCCAGGGATCGCTGAATCAGCTTCCCAACCTCGGTCGATCCCGTGAACGCGACCTTCTTGACCCCTGGATGCGAAACCAGGAGCGAGCCGGTCTTGCCGGCGCCAGTGATGATGTTGACAACGCCCGGCGGGAGCTCCGCCTGCTGGCAGATTTCCGCGAACAGCAGCGCAGAGAGCGGAGTCGTTTCCGCCGGCTTGAGCACAACTGTGTTGCCTGCGGCCAGAGCCGGAGCGATCTTCCATGAAAGCATCAAGAGGGGGAAGTTCCAGGGGATGACTTGCCCGGCCACCCCAAGAGGCCTGTGCCGCCGGTTGGGAAAGGCCCACTCGAGCTTGTCCGCCCAGCCGGCGTAGTAGAAGAAGTGAGCAGCGCTGAGCGGGACGTCGACGTCGCGTGACTCCTTGATGGGCTTGCCGCCATCCATCGTTTCCACGACCGCCAGCTCGCGTGCACGTTCCTGGATCAGCCGCGAGATCCGGAAGAGGTAGCGGGAGCGCCGCGAGGGTGCCATGCGTGACCAGGAAGCGAAAGCCTTGTCGGCCGCGTCGACCGCCCGGCCGACGTCTACCGCATCCGCCTCCGCGACTTCCGCGAGCTTCTGCTCGGTGGCAGGATTGATGGTCGGAAAACGCTTCTTGCTGTGGGGCTCCTGCATCCGGCCGCCCACGAACAGGCCGTAGCGCGGCTGGATGCGGACGTGGTCGGTCGCTTCGGGTGCCGGGGCGTACTCGAACGCCTGCTTGGCGAGCTCGGCGGCCTGTCGCTTCGTGATTGCCATCAATCGATGGTGAAGTAGTCGCCCGACTGGTAGGCGCCGGTGCGCTCCTTGTCGATTTGCATGAGCACGTCGTTGAGGAGAGTCGAAGCCCCCAGGCGGAACCGATCCGGTGTCATCCAGTCTGCGCCGAGGGTCTCGTAGGTGATCACGAGATAGGCGATCGCCTGCTTGGAGGTGCGAATCCCGCCGGCCGCTTTGAAGCCGACCGGGCGACCGGTCTCGCGCATGAAATCTCGAATCGACTCCATCATGACCAGGCTAACCGGCAGGGTCGCCGCAGGCTGGATCTTGCCGGTCGACGTCTTGATGAAGTCGGCGCCGGCGGCCATGGCGAGGATGCTGGCCCTGCGAACTCCGTCGTAGGTGCCCAACTCGCCGGTCTCGAGGATGACCTTCAGGTGCGCCTTACCGCAGGCTTCCTTCACCGCGACGATCTCGTCATAGACCTTGTGGTAGTCGCCGGAGAGAAAGGCGCCCCTGTCGATCACCATGTCCACTTCGTCCGCGCCCGCGGCCACTGCATCTTCGGTCTCCGTCACCTTGATCGAGGTGAAGCTCTGGCCGGAAGGGAATGCAGTCGCCACCGAGGCGACGCGGACACCGCTTCCCCGTAGGTGCTCGCGAGCATCGGCGACGCGGGCTGGGTAAACGCAGATCGCCGCCACGGAAGGGATCGAAGCATCGCCTGGCTTGGGCCGGATCGCCTTCGCACACAGGCCGGCCACCTTGCCAGGGGTGTCGGAGCCTTCGAGCGTGGTCAAGTCCATGCAGCGGATGGCGAGGTCGAGGGCCCAAAGCTTCGAAGACTTCTTGATCGAGCGCTTGGCCAGCGAAGCGGCCCGCTCATCGGCCCCGACCTCGTCGACGCTTCGCACGCCGCGCATCAGGGAGCCCAGATGAGAGAGGGACAGAGCGGTTGCCACTCTTGGGATTATGCGCCGGGTCGAACCTCGCCCCTTCCTGGCCGGCGAGAGGTGGTTAGACCTTGCAGCTGCCTTTGGATGGGTGACTGACCGGAGATCCGTGCTGATGCCGTCCCACCGGAACCGGCGGCGCGGCGCTTGTCGGATTGCCTCCACAGCCGTTGTTTGGGTGCTCGATTGTGGTCACCGCCAGAGGCTGGATCGGCTTGGCCGCCGGGTGCGATCGGTCAGGCGTCAAAATGCTCGCCGTTTGAACAGGAGCGGGGTTGGACTCCCGCGTTGGAGCGACCATCACGCCGGCGATTGGACCGGTGGCGATTGTCGGAGCAGTCCGGGGAATCGAAGACCTACCGGGGCTGGTTGAGTCGGGAATCATTGCTGTCAGCCCGATCGCGGTTACGGTCACTGCGCCGACGGCCACCGTCGAAGCGAGCTTGTGCGTCAAATCGACGTTCGCCCAACGCCCGAGCCTCGCTGTCCGCTCAATCACGTATGCGGCGCCAAGGAGGACGATCGCGGAGAGCCAGGTCCCGGTGCGGCCGATGTAAGCCTCGAGGCGCTTGAGCGCCCCCCACAGACGGCGCCGCACAGTGCTGATGGAGACACCGAGAATGGCTGCAATCTCGCGGTTGCTGCGCCCTTCCAGGTAGGCGAGCGTGATGACGCGCCTTTCGTCGGCGCTCAGCTCGGCCATACCGGCGCGGACTGTATGCCTGTGCAGCGCCGACGCCAGCGACTGCCAGCGTCCTGAGGATGGCTGGCCTGATCCTGGATCCTCAGCGAGAAGCTGCCTCGCTTGAACGTGACGCCCGTGGCGGCGGCGCGGATCGACGGCGAACTTGTGGATTCCGTTGGCCAGCCACGAGCGCATCGCCTCCATCCGGGCACCGTCATCCGATGGCTCTTGCTCGGGGGCAACCGGCCCCTGCTTAAACGCTCTCACGCTCCTCCAACCCTCATCCCGGCCTCACTGAATGGTCGCTCAATCGACCGTTGAGAGACTACATCACACACGACCGCCCAGCAAGCGTCCAATCAACCGATGTGGTGCGCCAGCGCGCCATTGTCTCGCCACCGTGGGAGTTGCTCCGCGACTACGGCGTCGACTGAATCCACGAACTCCTGGATATCGTGCTCGCCCATCGGGGTCGACAAAGCCCCCATGGCGCGGGGAGCCATCAGGACGCCGTGGTTGACCAGGGCGAGGAAGAAATCGTGAGTGACCCTCTGGTTTGAAGTGGCCATCGACCTGTAGTCAGTAACCGGGACGTCAGTGAAATGGATCGCAAGGAGCGAGCCGACCCCATTTACCTGCGCAGGCATATCGTGAGACGCGAACACTTCGGTCAGCTGGTCCTTGACGCGGGCCCCTTTTCTGTTGAGATCGTCGTACACGTCCGGCGTCAGCTGCTTCAGCGCGGCCACGCCGGCGGCCATCCCAAGCGGGTTGCCGTTGTAAGTCCCGCCCTGAGCCAGGTTGGGCTGACGTCGCGGATCGAGCAGCTGCATGATGTCGGCCCGGCCTCCAAACGCGGCCACCGGCAGGCCTCCGCCGATGATCTTGCCCATGGTCGTCAGGTCCGGCATCACGCCATACACCTGCTGGGCGCCGCCAGGCGCCACGCGCAGCGAGATCACCTCGTCAAAGATCAGGAGCATCCCGAGCTCGCGGGTGACAGCTCGCAGGCGTTCGAGGAACTCGCTCGTCGCGGCGATGACGCCACCTGCGCCGATGATTGGCTCGAGGATCACCGCCGCAACGCGTTCGCCCTCGGCTCGCAGGATGCGCTCGGCAGCGTCTGGGTTGTTGAAGGGCAGAACAACGCTTGACTCCAGCGCCCAATCGGGAGTTCCGATTGAGTCAGGCCTGGCGAGTGGCTGATCGGCTGGGCCGGCTTCGGCCGGCACGGGGTGCGTGCTGACCTCGGCGTAGTCGTGCGTGCCGTGGTAACCGCCCTCGATCCGAGCGATCTTCGGCCGCCCGGTGAAGGCGCGGGCCAGCCGCATCGCGAACATCGTCGCCTCGGTTCCCGAATTGCAGAAGCGCACCAGGTCGAGGCTCGGCACGCGCTCGCACAGAAGGGTCGCGAGCTCCACCTCGATCGGGTTGGCTGCCGCGAATGCCGTGCCGCGGGCAGCCTGCCGCTTGATCGCCTCGACCACCTTCGGATGTGCGTGGCCAAGGATCATCGCGGTGTAGTTGCCAAGCATGTCAATACGCTCGGTGCCGTCGGCGTCCCAGATCCGGCAGCCCTCACCCCGATCGATGTAGAGGGGGTAGG
This sequence comes from Candidatus Limnocylindria bacterium, assembly GCA_035535675.1. GTDB lineage: Bacteria > Chloroflexota > Dormibacteria > Dormibacterales > Dormibacteraceae > Palsa-872. Next base: position 22,736 of record DATLPO010000063.1, on the reverse strand, counting down.
GATCGAAGTATGTCGTGGTGCGGGTAGTGCCTCCAGGCATCACCTTGGCTGCCCGCTCGTGTAGCGACCGCGAGGCGGGAGTTGTGCGCCGATAGATCTCTTCAGGGTCGATCATCTGAATCTCCCAAGATCTTGCACCTTCAATGGCGCTCCCCGACGCGCGGTTATGGATTGTCTACGGCGTGACGGTGGCTTTGGCTGAACTCCCGCTCGGGCGGCCCTTTGGACTCGGGTGAGCTTTGCCGGAGCCACTCCCGTTGGAATGTTGGTCGCGTTTCTCGGCGCCCTTCTGGTTGGCTATCGCACGCACGCACTGGCCGATACCATGCTGCCCGCTGCCAAGCTCGCCCTTGCAGGTGCTGACGGCATCCTGCACGTACTGCCCCCATGCTTGGGGGTTCGCGCTCCCAGTGACCGCCGTCGCGGCTAGCGCGGTGGTTGCCATCAGGCCGATCGCTACTGCTGCGACCACGATGGCGGCCTTGATCGCCCGTGCCCGCGGACGTCTTTCGACTTCAGGAGCATGTTCGCCTGTTCGATAAGGCGCCCCGGAGCGCAGCGGCATCGACCTGAAGGCAACATAGCCTTTGCCGAGCTCATCTTCCAGCCAGAGGTCGAATTCGTCCTTCATCCCGTGCTCACGTGATCGGGCCATCGGTAAGTACAACTCGCGCATCACGCTCACTAACGAAGGCCCGCGAATCCTCTGCCTTCGATTCGGGCGACTTCGCCCACATCAGCTCGGCGCGCAGGCGTTCCTTGGCTTTGGCGAGTCGCGAGGCAATGGTGCTTTCAGGCGCACCGAGAGCGATCGCGATCTCTCGGTTGGTGTAGCCGTGGTGGTGGCGAAGGACCACTGCCGCAGCCTGGTCTGGCGGCAGCTTGCGAAGAGCACGAAACAGCTCGCTGCCCTCTGCAAGCTGAGCCGGGTCCTGGCTTGGGCCCGGGCGGCCGAGCCTTCGCACAAGCTCGCCGACCTCTCTCAATCGTCCTTGTCGCAAATGGCTGTAGGCGACATTGATGGCGATCCGGTGCAGCCAGGCCTCGGCCGGGGCATCAGGTTTCCAGTTCTTCCATGCCTTGAACGCACGAACGAACGCGTCGTGAGTGCAATCCTCCGCCGCGGAACGATCGCCGAGGATGCCGTAGATCGTGTAGAGGATCCTGTTGAAGCTCGATCGATACAGCCGATCGAAGTCTTCGACGGATCCGGGTTTGTAATCCAGCTCAGCCATGGGCAACTAAGGTATGACGCCCGTCCGGCGGACATCCTGCACGCAATTTGATACTTGTTTTTTCGTCGTTAGTGAGTGCGGCTCGCGGGTTGATGTATCTGACAGGCCGTAACAGAAGGCCTTCGATCCGCAAACTCAGGGAGGGACCACGATGCAGCTCACGTCAGACCTTCGATCCAAGTTGGCCTTGAGCCTGGTCGCGGGCCTCGCAGGTCTCATCGCGGGCGGCGGCCTGGCGGCTGCCACGATCAACCTCGCCTCGATCACGACTCAGCAGCCTTCATCGAAGTCGGCGACCGGACATGGACAGGCCAAGGGCCACGGAGCCGACGTCACATCCGCGGTTGCCAAATGCAAGGCTGCGCTCGCGCCAGGCCAGCACGGAATCGGCAAATGCGTAAGCGCCGTCGCCAACAAGCACGGCAAGACAGCCAGCGGCGCCGCATCCCCGAAAGCCCAGAAGGCCGGGACCGAAGATGCGGACGAGACCGAGGCGAGCCCGTAGCCCTAGGCTGCATTGGACATGAAGCAATCGATGGCGACAAGCCGATTCTCCGGGCGAGCGCGGAACGCGCAATTGGGGCAGGCGATCGTTCTGATCGCGATCCTCATCCTGGTGTTGTTCGGCATGCTCGGGCTCGCCATCGACTCAGGACGTACTTACGTCGATCGACGCGACCAGCAGACGGCAGTCGACGCCGCCGCCCTGGCTGCGGGCGACTGGTACGAGAACTTCCAGGACGTGCTAGGCAGCGCCATGCCGCAGGCGAAGCAGATCTATGCGAACAACCTGCACCTCTACAGCAGCCCGGCGTCGGACAACCTGACGTTCGCCATGGTCGGAGCCGGCAACAACCTGCGCCAGGACACTGAGGTCGCCACGTTCTCGGGCGGCTATCAGCTGACGATCGTGGCGACCAACACCCAGTTCAACGGCTATCAGTTCACGGTCTCAACTGTTCACTCCCTCCCGCTCGCTTTCATGCAGGTCTTCGGCGGGCCTTCGAGCGTCACCATCACCGCGACCGCGACAGCGATCGTCGGCAACCAGCGCCAGACGCCGGCTTTGCTGACGCTGAGCACAGGCAACTGCGCAATGAACCTAAAGGGCGGCGCTCAGCTCACTGTCCTTGGTGACGTCTACTCCAACGGGACTGCGTGCGTCGACTCTGACCTGCATGAGGCGGGCAACTGTTATGGCGCCGCCGGCTCAACCTGCAGCGCGGCCCTCTACTACTGCTACAACGCCACTCCAGGCTTCGTCCCCTACGCGCCGCCGTGCGCTCCCGGGGATATCACAGGCGGGCCCGTCGTGCCGGCTCCGACCCTTCCCGATCCCGGTTATCAGGCCGTCTCGGTCCCCTATTACCCCTCGGCACAGGGATACAACCAGAACAACCGTGGGACCTGGACCGAGATGTTGCCGGGCCGATACGGCGCATTCCACCTTTCAGGAGGTTCGGCCAGCTGCGCCTTCCTGAATGCCGGCGTCTACACCTGGACAGGCGGTTACCAGTCCGACGCGAGCGGCAGTCTTCTGTCCAACGAGCTGAAATCACCCGACGAAGGCAGCGCCTTAGCACCGGGGACGCCTGCAATCGCCAACCCCCAGTTCTGGGACATGAACGGTACCGGCTGCGCCGGCCACTTCAATGTGGCGGCCATCGCTGCTCCTGGCTTCGGCATGAAGCACCAGGGAGGCGCGGGCAACTGGGGCATCGAGCTGACCTCGGTCAGGTACGACCAGTTCCTCGACCCCACCATCGCCCCCAACCCCTGCTTGGCCTCACCAGGCTGCCGCCGCGAGAGCGCGCCATCCGCATGCAAGGCGGTCAGCACCATCGACGCGAGCAACCAGGGGATCGTTGTCAACGTCACCCAGAATGCGCCGGGGGCGCAGTACTACAACGTCTACATCAACCCCAATGGGTGCGACGGCAATCAGAACAACTTCTCGTTCGTGAACCGCTTCAACGCCCCTGGGTGGGTCGGATCGCCTCCCGCAAATGCAACTGGGCCCTACCCAAACGGCGCCAACAACAAGCTGTTGCTCGGCACCGGCGGCTGGCCGTGTGGGTTGGCCACCATCTCCATCTGCGACATCACCTACAACAGCCTCACGCCGACCAACCTCTGCTTTGCGCAAGTGCGCTCGCAGCTCTGTCAGGTGCCCGACGACGAGGCGCCGGCCCAGTGCTTCAGCAGCTGCCCGCCACCGCCAGGCCTGCTGTCGCAGGAGAACGCATCGATGAGCCTTCAGTACCCGCCGTACACCGGCGGCGACGTGGCGAACGAGAACTACTGCGTTGTATCACCCAACCCAGGCAACGCCACCGCGCCATGTACGACTGCCAAGGTGACGCCGGGGGCTGTCCAGTTCTACTTTCCTGCAGGCTCCTGCCTCGACCAGAACGCCCAAGGTGCGACCTATGTGTTCGCGGGCGAGCAGTACAACTGGATAGTCATCTACGCACCGGCCGCGAACACGTGCGCGAACTCCATGAACGGCGGCGCCTCGACACAGTACATCGGCACCATTTACACACCGGGAGCTGACTGGACCATCAACGGCGGTGATCGCTCGCCGCTGGCCGGCCAGGTGATCTGTTACACGGCAAGCGTTTCCGGAGCCGGTGCGGTCGGCATCGACTTCAACCCAAACTACGCACCGGCTCCACCCGCCGCCCGCCTGATCAACTAACAGCGCCCTGTTTCCGGCGGCTCAGCCTCCAGGAAAGTCTTGGCCATGTCCTCGATCCGACCCGGCGCCCGACGGCGCAGGAGCACCAAAACCACAGCTCCGAACACGAGCCACGACATGACCACCCAGGGCGCGGCGTTGGCGGGTGGGCCGAGTGGGACGATGCCGAGGCCGCCGAAGTCAATTCCAAACGCGGCAAGCAGCACCGGGATGAAGATCAAGGTTCCCAGTATCGGGACGACTACGTTCCAGATCGGGTTCAGCTCGTCACGCTTCTCGCGAGCGAAGAAGACCAGGTTGCTCAGGTTGGTGAGGATGTAGATGAGAACGATGATGAGCGTCGCGATCGTGCCAAGAAGGAAGAAGGCCTGAAGCGGTCCGCCCAAGGCAAACCCAAGAATCAGAGCCAGGGCGATACCCAGCGCGCCCTGCATATGAACAGCGATGTAGGGCGTCTTGAAGCGCGGGTGCACGTGGGCGAGAGAGCGCGGCAGGATTCCCACGCGACCAAGGGCGAAGCCGACCCTGGTGGCGGCGTTGGCGCCTGCGCTCGAGTTGGCAAAAGCGCTGTTGACGATGGCTAGGAGCACAAGCACTGAGAAGGGCCCCCAGACTTTGTCGGCCATTCCGTCCCAAGGGTCGCCGCCGTTGAAGCCGAAGAAACCGTTGGTGGGGTCGGCGGCGACAGTTGGACCGAAATACACCATTGCCGCGTAGTAGCAAACCGTATAGAAGAGTCCGATCAATACGCATGAAAGGATCACGGCGCGCGGGATGGTGCGGCGAGGGTCCTTAGTCTCCTCGGCGAGCGGCAGGGACGCTTCGAAGCCGATGAATGCCAGCACCGTGTACACCATGCCGGCGAACACGGAGCCCCAGCCGTTGGTGTTGCCGGTGGTGGGGCTGAAGACGCTTAGCGTGTTGTTGGAACCGGCGGCGATGATCAGCGTGATCGCCAGGGCGAGGAAAACGACGATCTCGAACGCTCCCAGAAAGACGCCGGCCTGCGTCGAGATTCGAACACCCCGATAGACCAGGATCCAGACCCCCACACCGGCGGCAGCGGCAAAAGGTGCCCACAGCCATGCCGGCGTGCCGAAGTGGTTCTGCAGGAAGACAGAGATCACGTTCCCGAATATCAGGTAGAGCAGGGGTGCGACGAGTGGCTCGGCCAGCATGAATCCCCAGGCCACGAAGAAGCCGACCGTCGGGTGTAGGCCGCGCGCCGCGTATGTATAGAGGCCCCCTGCTGAGGGCAGGTGGCGGGCCAGCTGGCTGATGCTGATCGCCACTGTCAAACACGCGACGAGCGCAAGGATCACAGCCAGCGGCGTCGCGCCACCGGCATAGGTGACGGCGAAGATGATCGAAAAGGCGACTGCCGCCGCGGGCGCCATGTGGGTGATGGATTGAAAGAGAACTGGAGCGAGACCTATCGCGTCTCTCTGGAGCCGTGCCATGTCCGCCTGTGGAGCCCTGTTCGCCATGAGTCCCCTCCTCCTCTGGCAGCGAGCCGCGGTTAAAGCAGACAGATCGTAGGGGAGGCAGACATGAAATGGGGAACTCTTGTACTTGACGCCTAACGTCCGCGCCGGCCCACGAAGAGGTCGCGACCAAAGTCACCCACGACTGCGCGTTTGGTGTTCACTGCGAACCCGACCTCACGTAGGAGACGCCGCCATACCGCTCGTTCGAATAGGCCATACGTATGACGGTCGTGCTCGACGCGGAGGTTGCCCTCGCGATCACGAATCAGGATCGCGAAGTCGACAAAGTAGGACGTGTCGCTTGGGTCCGGATCGGTCGTCCACTGCAGGAAGCGGACGCTACCCTGGTCGGTGTCGTTTCCACCGTGGTCGGTGTTCTCGACAAATGTCTCGCGCACGAAGTCGGGCGCGAAAAGGGCGGCCCCACCCGGGCGGCAATGGTCGAAGGCGGTCTGCAGTACTGCACGCAGATCGGATTCCGTCGTCATGTGGCAGATGGCGTCGTGAACGAAAACGCCGTCGAAAGTTCGGCCCAGACGAAGCGTGCGAATGTCGCCCTCGAGGTGCTCGCACTCGGGGTTGAGCGTGCGGCTCACTGCGAGCATGTGAGGGGAGATGTCAACCAAAGTCATATGAAATCTCGCCTTAAGGTGAGAGGCGTTGTTCCCACCACCCGATCCCAGCTCCAAGAGGCTGCGGGGGGCGGGATCGATCGACTCTTTCAGCACGCGTTCGAAGAACGCAGCCTCCTCGCGATACTCCGCGGGCGTCGAGAAGGTCGGCCACCACACGGCGAGCTCGCCGTAAAGCTTCCCCACGACCCGATTGTCTCCTGCCCGCGATCTGGCGATCCGATGTCGCGAAGGAGGTAACTGCTCCGACCTGGTTGTGAGAGCGGGACAAATAGCAAACCAAGGAGTTACGAAATGACACAGCTGCTCGAGAACAAGCGAGCGATCATCTATGGAGCGGGCGGTGGACTCGGCGGCGGCGTCGCCAGGACCTTCGCGCGGGAGGGCGCCACCGTGTTTCTCGCCGGAAGGACTAAGGCGACGCTTCAGGCGGTCGCCGACGACATCGCTTCGTGCGGGGGGCGGGCGCATGTAACAGTCGTCGATGCGTTGGACGAGCAGGCGGTCGAGGAGCACGCCAGGTCAGTGGTGAATCAGGCCGGCGGCATCGATGTGTCCTTCAACCTCACCACCCGCGGCGATATGCAAGGGACTCCGCTTGTCCAGATGAAGGCCGACGATCTGCTACGCGCCGTGGTCAATGGCCTCCAGAGCAACTTCCTGACCGCTCGGGCCGCCGGGCGTCGAATGATCGAGCAGGGGTCCGGAGTCATCCTTCACTTGAACAGCGCTTCGGGCGAGGGAGCGATGCCGGGCATGGGCAGCACCGGGCCTGCGGATGCGGCGACCGAGTCGTTTATGCGATACCTGGCGGCGGAGTTAGGGCCGCACGGCGTCCGCGTTTGCGGAATCTGGACGGCCGGAGTCGCCGAGACACTCTCGAAAGACAAGATGGCAGCGGTCGGAGGCGAGAATGTTCCAGAGCCCCAGACCGTCGAGCAGATGATCGCGGGGATGTCAGTCTTGCGCCGCGCTCCCAGGCTGGCCGATGTTGCAGAGGTCGCTACTTTCCTGGCATCCGATCGGGCGGCAGGTATGACCGGGACGATGGTGAACGTGACCAGCGGGCTGGTGCTCAAATGACATTTCCGGATACAAAGGAGACGCGCATGGATTGGAAGCTAGAAGTAGTGGTTGTTCCAGTCAGTGACATCGACCGGGCAAAGCGATTCTATGCAGATCAGATCGGCTTCAGCGTCGACCACGACACAAAGGTCAGCGACGAGGTGCGTGTCGCCCAGCTGACCCCGCCTGGATCAGCCTGCTCGATAGTGCTGGGTAAGGGGATCGTGGAGATGGCGCCGGGCTCCCTGAAGGGCCTTCAGCTGGTCGTCTCGGACATACACGCGGCACGCGCCCACCTGGTTGCGCGTGGTGTGGAGGCCAGCGACGTCCAGGTGTTCGACTCGGGTTCGTTTCGGCCAAGCCGGGAAGGCGACGCCCTGGATAACGTGGCGTTCGTTTACTTCAGCGACCCGGACGGGAATGCATGGGCGGTGCAGCAGATCAGCCACCGCGACTCGGGGTAGACGCGCATCATTTCCGTCGAAAGTTGAGGGATATGGTGCATGGACGACCTGCTTCAGGACGCGGCTGACCGCGCTTCGCAGTATCTGCGCGCCCTGCCGGAACGACGAGTGGCTCCGAGCGAGGCCGACCTCGCGCAGCTCACTGAGCTGGGTGGTGACTTACCGAGCGGGCCCATACCCGACGACGAGATCCTCGCACTGCTTGATCGTGTTGGCTCTCCTGCCACCGTGGCCTCAGCGGGCCCACGCTATTTCGGCTTCGTAACGGGCGGAGCGCTGCCGGTGACAGTGGCCGCCAATGTTCTTGCGGGAGCGTGGGACCAGAACGCTTTCACCCCAGCAGCCTCGCCAGTGGGCGCCGAGCTCGAGAGGATCTCGCTTGGATGGCTCGTCGACATCCTTGGACTTCCGCCAGAGTCATACGGGGCCTTGGTCACCGGCAGCCAGCTGGCGAATTTCAGCGCGCTCGCGGCGGCGCGCCACGCAGTGCTGGGTCGGTCTGGCTGGGATGTGGAGGCTAGAGGGCTCAACGGCGCTCCGTCCGTCCGGATTGTGGCCGGCGCTGAGGCCCACGCGACCCTTTTGCGTGCAGTCACCCTTCTCGGTTTCGGCAGGGGCAACATCGAGCTCGTGGAGGCGGACGGCCAGGGTCGAATGCGTGCTGACGCGTTGCCGGCGCTCGATGACCGCACTGTGCTGTGTATCCAGGCAGGCAATGTCAACACCGGAGCGTTCGATCCAGCGGAGCGGCTATGTGACGCGGCGCGAAAAGCGAACGCCTGGGTGCACGTCGACGGAGCCTTCGGGCTCTGGGCGCGTGCGGCGCCCGGTCGGGCTCATCTGGCTGCGGGCTTTGAGCTGGCCGACTCCTGGGCGGTGGATGCACACAAGTGGCTCAACACGCCATACGACACTGGCGTCGTGCTCGTCCGCCAGCCTGAGCACCTCTCGGCGGCGATGTCGCTGAGCGCCGCCTACCTACCGGCGGTGGGCCGCGCGGCGATCGACAACTCGCCTGAGGCGTCACGAAGAGCGAGGGGGATTGCGATCTGGGCCGCGCTGCGATCGCTTGGTCGGTCAGGCGTGGCAGACATGATCGAGCGGTGCTGCGTCCTGGCTTCCAGGTTCGGAGCGCGACTTCGTGACGGCGGCCATGACGTGCTGAACGATGTCGTGCTCAACCAGGTCCTGGTGGGATTCGGCGATGGCGAAGCAACCCGCCGAGTGATCAAGGCGGTCCAGGACGAGGGCACCTGCTGGTGCGGCGGAACAGAGTGGCACGGGCGTGCGGCAATGCGGATCAGCGTGTCCTCGTGGGCGACAACCGAGGCCGACATTGACAGGAGCGCCGACGCGATCATCCGCGTGGCGCAGACGATCTCGACCTACGCTGGGTAGACCCCTACATCGGTGGCTTTGAAGGAAAGCCAGACCTCCGCCCCCTCGTCCAGGTTTAACTCCTTCAGCGCCGCTGGCGTGACCTCCGCCACCACTGGCACGTCGCCGGCAATGCGAACGCGCACTCGACCGCCCATCATCTCGACTCCTTTGATGCGGCCTGGCCAAACGTTGCGAGGACTGCCTTCAGGGCGCCTTTGGTGGAGAGCCACGGCGCGAGGGTGGATGACCGCGAAGACTTCGCCCGACTCGGCCGCCGCCGCCGCGACAACCGAGCCGCCAGTCAAATGCACCAATCCATGATCGGCATGCCCTGCCAGCAGGTTGACTCCGACAAGGTCGGCCACGTACTGCGATCTGGGTCGTTCGGTGACCTCCCCTGGTGTTCCCGTTTGCACGAGCTTTCCGTTCTCCATTACGACCAGGCGATCGGCCAGGGCCACTGCTTCAATCGGGTCATGGGTCACCACCAGCCGGAGTCCTGGAAAGGACGCAAGATGTCGCTTCAAATCGCGGCGAACCTCGGCTCGAGTGGTGACGTCGAGTGCAGCAAGCGGCTCGTCGAGCAGAAGGAGGCGCGGGTCCGGCGCGAGCGCGCGGGCCAGGGCCACGCGCTGGCGCTGACCGCCTGACAGCTCATTCGGTTTGGCTCGCGCGTAGCTGTTAAGCCCTACAAGCTCCAGCCACCTCGCAGCCTTTTCGGAGGCATCCCGAGGCGGTGTGCCGCGTGAGCGAAGTCCGAAGCTCACGTTGTCAAGGACGCTGAGGTGTGGAAACAGCAGGTAGTCCTGAAAGACAAACCCGATCGGTCGGGCCTCAGTCGGGACGTAATCGCCGGTGGCAGCGTCCTCCAGAACCTTTCCATCCAGCCGGACATGGCCTGACGTAATCGGAACCAGGCCTGCGATCGCCCTCAGCAGAGTGGTCTTCCCGGCGCCGTTCGGGCCAAGGAGCGCAACGACCTCGCCCTCCTCGATCGCGAGGCCAATGTCGAGCGCGAGGGCGCCGAGGGTCAATCGAACCGCTGCATCGAGGCTCACGCCGAACCGAGCCAGCGATGCCGTAACGCGACCAGGACCAGCAGAGAAATCAGCAATAGGACCAGGCTCAGGATGTATGAGGCTTCCTGGTTGGTCTCCAAGAGGAGGTAAACCGCAAGGGGCATCGTCTGGGTTACACCCGGAAAGTTGCCTGCGAACGTGATGGTTGCGCCGAACTCTCCGAGCGCTCGTGCCCAGCACAGCACCGCCCCCGCGAAAAGCGAAGGGCCGATGAGCGGGAGGGTGACCCGGGTGAACACCCTCCAACGCTTCGCGCCAAGAGTGCGCGCAGCCTCCTCGTAGCGGCGATCCATCGAGCGCAAGCCCGCCTCCACGGTGATGATCAGGAACGGCATGGCAACGAAGGTTTCCGCCATCACGACTCCCGCGGTCGTGAACGGGAGAGTGATCCCGAATGTCGTGTCGAGCCACGATCCCACCAGCCCGCGCCGCCCGAAGGCGAGCAGTAGCGCGATACCTCCCACAACAGGGGGCAGAACCATGGGCAACGTGGTCAACGCGCGGAGCAGGTTGCGGCCGGGGAACTCGACTCGGGCGAAGACCCAGGCCAGGGGCACGCCGAGGACCACCCCGATGAGAGTCGCGGACAGCGAGGCGATCATCGATAGCTTGAGGGCTTCGATGGTTTCCGGCGCCGTGAGCGCCTTGATGGCATCTCCCCAAGGAGATCGCACGATCAGGCCGAGCAAGGGCAGGATGAAGAACGCAGCCCCGATCGTCGCCAGAACTGCGACGACGATGGGGACGCGCTCACGCCTCACTGGCTATGACGCCGGCAGGAAGCCGAACGACTTCAACTTCGCCTGGCCATCAGCTGACAGGACGTCAGCGATGAAAGCGTCAGCAAGCTCCGCGTTCCTGGCGCCCTTGACCGTGACTATGGGGTACGTCGCAATCACGTTTACCGAGTCAGGGATCGGGACACCCTGCACTTTGGAGCCTGCCGCGATGACGTCGGTGGTGTACACGATGCCGGCATCAGCCTCGCCAAGCTGGATCTTGCCGACGACAGATTTGACATCGGTCTCCAGGCTCCTGGGGGTCACCTCGACGCCCGAGTTTGCAAGGATCTGGAGGGCGTATTTTCCAGCCGGCACCGTCGTTGCTGCCGTGATGTAGATGACACCGGGTTTCGCGAGGTCGGCCAGGCCGGTGATGCCTCTGGGATTCCCAGCTGCGACCACGATCGTCAGCTTGTTGTGAGCAAACACCTGCGAGGTTCCGGCGGTAAAGCCGTCAGTCTTCATCTTGTCCATGTTCGTCATGTCGGCAGAGGCGAAGACGTCAGCAGATGCTCCCTGCTCGATCTGTGTCACCAAGGTCGGTGAGCCGGCAAAGTTGAACTGCAACGCGGTCCCGGGGTGGGCGGTTTGGAAAGCGGTGCCGAGGGCCTTGAACGAGTCAGTCAGCGATGCAGCCGCAAATATGAAAGCCGTCCCGCTGAGTGTGGTGGCGGTTGGCGCGGCACTGCCGCCGCAGGCGGTGACGAGCGCCGTGGCGACACAGACCAGCAAGACGCGATTGCGCATCCGGCCCATTCAGCTGCGCGGCAGCTCGATCACGACGTTGGTTGCTTTCACTGAAGCGACGGCGACTACTCCCGGCTTGAGTCCGAGCTCGTCAGCCGACTCGCGCGTGATCAGCGACACGATTCGATGCGGCCCCGCCTGGATCTCGACCTGCGCCGCGACTCCGTCCTTGATCACTCGCGTGACAATGCCGGCGAAATGGTTGCGAGCTGATTGGCTGACGACATCCGGGGGATCCGGGCGAGGCCGGGCCGCCATGTAGCGTGCGAGGGCGGCGCCATCGATTTGCCGCTGCCCTCCGGTCGACCGGGCAGTCTTGATATGGCCCGAATCGACAAGGCGCCTGACGGTGTCGGGGCTGACTCGAAGGAGATCGGCCGCCTGACCAATCCTCAGATGGTTTCCCACAGCGCCACATTAGCAAATGCACAGTCTTCTAAGCTATTTAGTTCTGAAAGCCACGAGTGTGGAGCGTAAAGTGGGTATTTGCTAGATATTAGGTCGGTGTCGCGACCCCTTACGCTGTCAATGGCCGTCATGACCGTGGATGAATTCGTCGAGGACAAAGTGCTTCCCGAATACCGGCCGGTCGTCGCTGCCATCCGGAGCCTGATGAAGGAAACCGCGCCAGGTGCCAAAGAGGTCATCAGCTATGGGACTCCGATGTACATACGAAACAAAACGCTCGCCTGGATCACCCCGAATAAGAACGGCATTACGTTCGGATTCATGCACGGTGCCAGCTTCGAAGACAAGTACGGCCTGCTGCGTGGAACCGCCAAGCATGCGAAGCACGTCAAGATGAAGAACTTGGACCAGGTCAACAAGCCGGCCCTCAAGTACTACGTCAAACAGGCGATAAAGCTCGACAAGCGCTGAGGTTCGGGGCTTGGCCGGTTGTGATACCTGCGGGCCGGCATCGTGGCCGTTCGGATACGCTGCGACCGTAGTTGAGCGCCTACGATGCCGGTGCCTGGCACGACTTCTTTTTGACCGCGGGAACGGCCGCGGCCGCCCTCACGGGCTTGCTATTTGTGGCCCTCTCCATACACCTGGATAGGATCCTCGGTCACTCCGAGCATCGCTTTCGAGCCCGTGGAAACTTCTTTGGCCTGACCGTGGTGATGGTCATGGCGCTCGTCGTCCTCATGCCGGCCCTCAACGAGAGATGGCTTGGCTTCGGGCTCATCCTGCCGAATCTGACTGCCGCCGCAATCAACTCCTGGTACATCCGCAGAGTTCTCCCTACCTTCTTTGGAGGCTCGATCGTTTTTCCTCTGCGCGTTGCGCTCTCGTACGTGCTGATTTTGATGGGCGTGATTGGCGGCATCAGTGTCATGGTCGGTCAGGGGGGTGGCCTCGTGTGGCCGGCCATCGAGTCCATCGGAATGCTGCTGATCGCGTTGCTCGGTGCCTGGTCATTGCTCGTCGGCGTTGCGCAGCGCTCCGGAACGGCAGTCGTAGAACAGCCACCCGCCGGCAGATAACCTTTCCAGCCGACCTCACCGACTGGCGCTGTCGTCAGGGTCGCCAGGCCATCTCAGTGCGAGTGCGTCCAACAGGTCAAGATTCCCGGGCGAGTGGCCGCATTCGGTGAGGTAGCGAGCCACCTCGCTGCGGTGCTGCGTCCCATGGTTTACGACGTGGGCAAGGATCAGCCAGCGCGGCACAGCGAAGTCCGCGCCGATTGCCAATGACTCTGACAGGGCCGTGTCGTCGAGGGACTCCACGTAGTTCCGCAATCGCATGTCCTCTTCAAGGCAGAAAGCGTGGATGGCCGGCAGGTCGTCGAGCACGAACCCGTGGTCCCACACATACGTCTCCCCAACGTGGTTTCCGAAGCAGAACTCCCGCCAGCTCCAGTCCACATCGACAAGGTGCCGGAGCGTGTGAAAAGCGCTGTCATGGTCAAATTTCCCTGTTGCGCGGAACAAGTCATTCGACATGCCGGCCGCCATTGTCAGGATCCGGTCGTTGGCCCAGGCATGGAACCTGATGAAGGCGAGCAGAGTGTCAGCGTTCATCCGCTCATCCTACGAATCAACCGGGTGCGTCATCTTGATAGGAGGCGGTAGCAGCGAATGGGAACAGTAGAGGGTTAGTGACATGCAGATCACCCGGAACAGCATCAAGACCATGGCGGGGCCGAGCGAATGGTTTACCGGAGCGGTGTACGTAGACAGCGTGGCGACGCCGGCCGATCCATCACGCCTCAGCGCGAGCAGCGTCCACTTCACGCCCGGCGCCCGCACGGCGTGGCACAAGCACCCAAACGGCCAGACCATCTTCGTCATCGAAGGCATCGGCCTCGCACAACGACGCGGTAGTCCGATCGAAGTGATCCGCCCGGGCGACCGTGTGTTTTTCGAGCCGGGTGAGGATCACTGGCACGGTGCCTCGCCGGCGCGCTTCATGACCCACATCGCGATGCTCGACGTGGACGACGAAGGTAATGCCGCAACCTGGGGGGACCACGTCAGCGATGCTGAGTACGCGGCCGCGCCTTCAATCGATGGCGCATAGCGATGCGCGCAGCCGTCTACAACGGACCTCGCTCCATCGAGGTCGCCGAGCGGCCCGATCCCGCGACGAGCGCCGCGAAATCAAAGCGCGAATCCGTGTCGCTGTCTGACCATGACCGAACCCATGGTTCGCAAGACCGCGATCCTGGTGATCATCCTCGTTCAAAGGAGACGGGCCGATGACGCAGTGGAAAGGTGACCAGCTCGACGAGGTTGGGAAAGCGGAAGAAGTGCAGATCGCGTCAATCCGACGCGATGGCACGCTACGAAAACCCGTCACCGTGTGGGTCGTCCGGTACGGCGACGATCTGTACCTCAGATCCGTTGGGGGGCGAAACGGCCGTTGGTTCCGCGGCGTCCAAGAGACACATGAAGGCCGGATAAAGGCGGGGGGCGTTCAGTTAGATGTCACATTCGTGGCGGCTGAGCCCAATGACGAGATTGACTCTGCCTATCGAGCTAAATACCGCCGATACGCCGGAAACATCCTCAACAGCGTGCTGACTTCTGAAGCGCGAGCCGCGACTCTCAAACTCGTGCCGCGTTCACGCGGTGGTAGTTCGGCACCCGCCTAGTTCGGACAACCTGCGGAGAATCGTTCAATCAAACTGTCAATTTCCGATTCGCCGTCAGGGCCGGCTCTCGCTCCTCGGCTCCAGGACGATGACTGCCGTCTCGGACGACCGCAATGTGGCGTATGCATCGACGTCGTCGCCGTATCCGCTGTAGTCACGCACCTTTGCCCATAAACGCACCCGTTCCTCTCCCTTTGCGGCTCGCGCTCGGATCGCCCGTGATTCGTTCTTGAGCTCCACGATGGCATCGGGCTGTGCCTGGAGGTTGAGCCACCAGGCTGGCTCGGCGTCGGCCCAGCCGTTCATGGCCAAGGTGACGAGGTTCGGTCCATCCTCGTAGTAGCCGAGGATGGCGGCACGCTCTTGACCAGAGTGGCGCCCGACCGTCGTCAGGCGCAAGTATCCGAACTTGCCGCCTGGCGTTGGCGTCGCGAGCCCGCGCCGCCCGCCTGTGAACCGGTGGATCGCGCGGTGCACAACCCATGCGCTGCGGATGAACCACCGCGGAGGAAGCCATGGAGCCCGCTTGCGTTCATTGGGTGCGCTGGTCACGGCCAGACTCTAGACCTGGACGACCCCACAAACTTTCGTCCAACGCCCAAAGATTGGAAGCATATTGTCATGTGAGGATTGCCTCTCACCACGACTCAACGGCGAACACACGTAGGGGTTCCGGAAGTCCTTTGAATGAGCGCTCGCCACGGTCCACGAGCGCAATACCAGAACCCGCGACCAGATCGCGCACAGTGCCGGAGACCAAAACCTCGGCTGGAGCTGCACCGGCGGCGACCCGCGCTGCCGTATGAACCGCAATCCCGGTCAGCTTGTCCTCCAGCACCTCGCACTCCCCGGTGTGCACGCCCGCTCGCAGCTGGAGACCCAGGCCGACAGCTTGATGAACAACGGTCGCCGCGCATCTGATCGCACGCGCGGGCCCATCGAACGCAGCAAAGAATCCGTCGCCTGCGGTATCGATCTCGCGTCCCTGATAGCGCTTCAACTCGCCTCGCACCAGGGCATGATGGCGCTCGAGGAGTTCCCGCCAAGCCCGATCGCCTAGCTTCGCGACCAGCTCGGTTGATCCGACGATGTCTGTGCTGAGGATCGTCGCGAGGACTCGATCGCCGGCGCCGGCATTGCGCGCGCCAGTGAGGAATTCCTCGATCTCGCCCAGGATGTCTTCTGTATTGCCCACCCAAGGCACGTGGTCAGCACCGGGAAACAACTTCAACCTGGCTCCCGGAATCTTTGACGCGATGAAACGGGCTTCGTCAGATTTGACGTCGCCATCCTCGATGCGATTCATGATCAGTGCTGGCACGCGGACTGTCGGCAACACCGAACGGATGTCCGCCTGAGTGTTCATCCGCAGAAGGGCAACTGCAGCAGCTGGGCTTGCAGATGCTCGGAAGTACGAGCCGATCCATTGGCGAAAGGCGACATCACCAACCATGCTGGGAAAGATGGTTTCCATGTCTATTGCTTTGCCCCAGGTCGCCTGTGTCTCGGCATACTGGATCTCGCGGTTCTCCGGCGTTGGCGCCCAGGGATAGTCGGGAGACCAAATCCGCTTGGCGTAGCTGCCAAACGTAAGGACGGCGCGAACTCTCTCAGGGTGAGTGGCCGCAAACAACAGGCACATTGAGCCGCCCTCGGAAAAGCCGAATAGAGCAGCTTGGTCGCTGCCTACTGCGTCCATCACGGCGCGGAGATCGTCCATGCGATCCTCCAAGGTGGGGAGCTCGTTGACGGAGACGCGGTCGGAAAGCCCGGTTCCGCGCTTGTCGAATGTGATGAGGCGGGCGAATGACGCCAGCCGGCGAAGGAAAGTGGCGAGGTGCGGCTCGTCCCATTGCAGGTCGATATTCGACACCCAGCCATGAACCAGGACGAGATCGAAGGGTCCTTCGCCTACGACTTGATAGGCAACACTGAGGTCGCCGCTGCGCGCATACCCCGTCTCTGGTCGCATGCGATCAGGTTAGAACCCCATGAGCCGACCTGGATGCGCCAAGGTAGGGTGTCAGATCAGTTCGGGCGCCTTTCCTTCACCACCGGCTTCAGGTCGCCCTTCAGCGCATCCTCATACGCGGCCCACAGCACCCCATACGCCGCCACCAGGCCTTCGGGGCGGGGCTGCCTCAGGGCCACCTCGAAGCGATTCGTGTATGGATGGTCGCCGAGCTCATCTCGCAGCAAGGCCTGAGTCTGCGCCTCCCATTTCGACGCGGACGCGAGGTCCTTGCGCTTCTCAATCATCAGCCGGCCTCGGTTCATCATCTCCTCCAGGCGTGCGACGAAACCATGCCGGTCGAATCCCTTCGGCGCACGGGGCGGGCCCTCGCGGCTTACCGTTTTCCATTGGACCGCGCGGGCGTAGGACGGGGCCGATGCGGAGGGGCGCCAGCCGGCGGCTGCCCGCTGACTGTCGTATGCCACGCGCTTGGCGCTGTTGGTCAGAACATCGTGCGCCAAGTTGATCAACTTCGCGTGCTCGGGCGCGTCCGGATGGTTGCCGCGGTCAGGGTGCCAGTACTTGAGCTGCCGACGCCACGCGGCGTGCAACTCCGTCTCCGTTGCGTCAGGCGGGACGCCGAGCACGAAATAGTAGTCGGCTAAGGGACGGCGGTCGGAAGGCGAGGCCTCACCTCCTTCGTCTCACCCGTATAACTGGCAGCCGTGCTGGTCGCGGTCAACTCGTTGAGCTTTCGCATCGTGTTCGCGCTGCGGATGGTGATCCTCTTGTAGAGGGGCGTGCCAACGATTCTGTTCATCTGGCTCCTGCCCACATTCTCGCGATCGACGCGCCAGACGACTGCCCCAGGCGTGTAGCTGAGCTCATCAACGCCGCGCTTGACCGGGAGACGGTCGAGGATCCTGCGATCGTCGAGCTCCTTCCATAGCAACAGGACATAGGTCCGCATCGTTTTGTCGTCGACCCAATTACGCGGAATCGCGTCGACCATTTTCTTCAGGGTCTTGTGGTCCATGACGAGCACCTTGATCGCCATGCCCGTGTGCTGCTCGAGCGCCTTCTCGATCCGGGCCATGAGCCGCTGAGCGTTCGATGCTCGGGTCGAGAAGATGACGTTGCCCGAGTTGATGTAGGTCCGTACATCAGATAGTCCGAGGGCGACAAAGGCCTCCTTGATGACTGCCATCGAGACGATGCCCCTGCCCCCGACGTTCACGGCCCTCAGAAAGGCGACATAGGTCATCGACGCTGAGTTTGACTGCAATCCACGGTCGCGCCCGCTCTGCAACGCCTGAGGGCAGCGGCTGTTCGGGCCTTCCGCTATTCGGGCTTGATCCAGCGCGAGCGACCGGTCGCGTCGGCGAAGTCCCACGGCTGCACCTCCGGCGGGTCCAGGCCGAAGTCCCTGAGGATGGCGCAGATCTGCTCGCGGTGAGCGGTGCCGTGGTGCAGCGCCTGGGCGGTCACGATGGCCGCATGGGTCTCGTACGTGCCGTCATCTAGGAATACCTTGCGCGTGGCGTCGTCGGGAAGGGACAGGAAGGCCATCCACAGCGCCTCCGCCTCGTCCACCCGCGGGGCCAGCTCGCCGAGATTTGAGCCCAGGCCGCGCTCGTGCGCCCAGGCGGGACGGTGGCCGGTCAGTGCGCTGAGGTAGCCACCGTCCGAGCAGACGATGTGGTCGAAGGTCTCCAGGATGCTCCCGTGGACCCCGGCCAGGGGCGCGGGCCGCGGTTGTGACAGCTGCTGGGGGCGAAGCTGGGAACAGAACGCCAGGAGTTCGCGAGTCGCCCAGGCGTGGTGCCGAAGCCCCTCCTTGAGCGTGGCGTTGCCTTCGCTCATCGGGTCGAAGGATAAGTCAGTTGACTGGCGCGGTCCATGTCAAATAAGCGGCGACGCCGGTGTTCAGTGATCTAGGTCTCCGCGCCCACCGCCGGCAGCCGCAAAGTGAATTCGCTGCCATGGTCTGGCGAACTCTCGACCTCGATATCTCCGCCATGCCGCCGGGCAATTTCCCGGCAAAGGAAGAGGCCCAGCCCAGTGCCGCCGGTGGTGATGTTCTGTTCGGTCGGCAGTCGACTGAAGCGTTTGAAGAGGAGGGGGATATGCTCGGACGCAATGCCAACACCAAAATCCCTCACGGCGACGAATGCATAGCCGTCCTTCGTATCGACGCGAACCTGAACATCACGCGTGTGGGGCGAGTATTTGATGGCGTTGTCGATGAGGTTTGCGACAACGGCACCAACCCTGGCGCCGTCTGCCGCAACCATAACTGGACCGTCTCGTTGGACGACCTCAATCGAATGCTCGTCAGACACGGAGGCGAAAGTCTGCGCCTGTTCCAGTACGACGTCTCTGAGATCAAACTTCGTTTGATTCAAATTCGTTTTGCCAGCCTCGAGTCGCGCGGCTTCGAGCATCTGCTCGACGAGGAGGTTCATTTGCGTGAGTTTGGCCTCGACGACTTTCGTGATCGCCGGTAAGTCCTCGACCGTCAATACATTGTCGCGAAGCATCCAGTTGTAGCCACGTACGACTGCCAGCGGACCCCGCAGCTCATGAGACGCGAGGTTGAGGAATTCAGTCTTCAGTCGTTCGAGCTCTGCCAGGCGCTCGGCGTCTCCGCGCAGCTCGGCTGCCTCGCGCTGTCGATCCGCCTCGCGTGCTTGTTCGGAGAGCCGCCGGTCGGTTATGTCCCGCGTGACCTTGGCGAAACCGCGTAGGACTCCACTTCGATCTTTGAGCGCCGTCACGACCACGCTCGCCCAGAACTGGGAGCCGTCCTTTCTGACCCTCCAGCCTTCGTCTTCGAACCGGCCGTGCTCGATCGCTTGCTCGAGAACCCTGTCGGGTTTCCCGTTCGCTACATCTTCAGGCCGGTAGAAGATTGAGAAATGCTGACCGATTGCCTCGTCGTGCGAGTAGCCCTTGATTCGCTGCGCGCCTTCGTTCCAGCTGACAACCCGTCCGTCGAGGCTGAGCATGAATATCGCGTAGTCGACGACCGCGGACACCAGCAAGCTGAAGCGTTCCTCGCTTCTGGACAGCTCATCCACCGCATGCCTTTCGGGACTGACGTCGGAGTTGATCTCGAGAATTGATTGCGGCTCACCGGCGGCATCGGTTTGCAAGCCCCATCGAGCTCGCACTGTGATCGTGCGACCGTCTTTGCGGCGCTGGATGATCTCGCCCTCCCAGCGACCTTTTATCTCGAGCTCCCGCTCGATCTGCTCGAGCGGAATCGGATACTGGGAAGCTAAGAGCGCCGCCGGCTGCCGGCCGAGCGCCTCCTTACGAGTCCAACCATAAAGGTGCTGGGCGCCCTCATTCCAGTACGTGATGATCCGGTCGTGAAAGGTCCGGATAAACATGGCGTCGAAGGCAAGGTCGACAAGCTCGTGCTGCTGCCCGCGGTGCCCGGTGGTTGTCACTTCTGAACCCTTTCCCGACAAGCCCTAGCCGATATTACGCGGAGAAGAATCCGCGTTTCAGACCGCGCTCGGGTCCTATTCGAGTAACCCCTATTACGCTGCTTCCACCCACTGCGAAACCACTCGCGCCAGTTCGGCGGGGTTGGTCCCAGCTTTGACCAGGTACTGCTTGGCGCCAAGGCTGATGCTCTCTTTGACCAAGCGAGGCTCGTCGTAGTTCGACAGCA
This sequence comes from Candidatus Limnocylindria bacterium, assembly GCA_035535675.1. GTDB lineage: Bacteria > Chloroflexota > Dormibacteria > Dormibacterales > Dormibacteraceae > Palsa-872. The sequence goes on along the minus strand of DATLPO010000063.1, from coordinate 2,431 downwards.
TGACCACGGGTATGGACCTCGTGAGATCTGCAGAGGCAAGATCTCGCAGCACTTCCATGCCGTCCATTTTCGGCATCCGGATGTCGAGGAATACGATGTCCGGTCGGGAGCTCAAAATAGCTCGTAAGGCCGCGACACCGTCGTTGGCGACCTGCACTTCGTGACCTGCGCGAGACAGCGCCAGGCGGTACATGTCGGCGACGATCAGGTCGTCATCCACAACCAGGACCTTGGCGATCGGAGCCCTCCTCCCTGCGACTCGAAAGCGCCATTTGTCAATGGGGGAATATGTCGTAGGTGCTCCCATCGTAGACGGTCCAGGTATATGTCTTCGGCACCCCCCAAACGCGAGGAGGCAATCCGGATCAGGTCGGTCGTCGAGCGTCCATGCCGGCAAGGGCGGCCTCGATCTCGTCAAGGTGCTCACCGCGATGGTGGGCCCGAACAGGATTCAGTGGGCTGGTGGCGTCGATCTTTGCAACGAGCTCGGGGGACAGAGACGCGACGAGATCGTCCGTCTCCTCGGCGATGCGCAAGGCGACCTCGGCCGCCTGGCGCGGAGGGATGGCGTGGATGAGCGGGCGGGTGGAATCGTTGATCCAGTCCACGTCCTCCGGCTCGGTATCGGATGGCGTGAAGGCGCCGTCGCGCTGCAGCTTTCCAGCGAGGAACAGCGCGCGGCCATCCCAGAATGCCATGTGCCCCAGCACCCCAGCGACGGTCCAGTGTTCGTTGACCATCGAGCCGAGGTCTTGGTCGCTCAGCTTTGAAACCAGCGCCCTCAGGCGTTCGAGCTCGCGCGCATTGTCCGCTGCATAAGAGCGTTCCATGCCGCCTAGCTTCGCATTGTCAGCGCGGAGGCGGCGGTGTCGGGATCGGCGGATGCAGGCGTGGCGCGAAGCGACGAGCTCGAGGGCCGCGAGCTCACGCGATGCAACCCGAGCTTCGAGGCTTGACACCACGCTGATACAACCGTACGGTTGTATCAGTGCAGATCGCGCCGCCGGACTCCGATCGCCTGTTCGCCGCCCTCGCGGATCACACACGCCGCGACATCGTCCGCCGCGCGATCAGCGCCGAGGAGGGCGTCTTCGAGCTGGCCAGCCATTACCCGATGAGCTTCGCGGCAGTCCAAAAGCACGTCGCAGTTCTCGAGCGCGCAGGCTTGATCACGAAGCAGCGCATCGGCCGCCGCAGGGTCGTCCGCACCAACCTCGAGGCGCTGCTCGTTGCGCGCCGCCTGCTCGACCAGTACGAGGAGCTGTGGCGGGCTCGGATCGACCGCATGAACGAGCTCGTCGCCGAGACGGCCGGCGCCATCGACACCGTGGAGACAAAGGAGAGCAAACGATGACGGTCACCGCTGTCCGCAAGGATCCCCAGAGGCTCACCCTGACCGTTGAGGCCGAATTCGATGCATCGGTCGAGCGCATTTGGCAGCTGTGGGCGGATCCGCGCCAGCTCGAGCGCTGGTGGGGGCCGCCGACCTACCCTGCCACCTTCACCAAACACGACCTGGCGCCCGGCAGTCGCGTCGAGTCCCACATGACCGGGCCCGCGGGCGACCAGCCGCACGGCTACTGGGACGTCCTCGAGGTCGAGCCGCCGCGTCACATTCTCTTCCGCGCCGGCTTTGCCAAATCGGACGGCACGCCCAACACGGACATGCCGATAAACACGATCCGCGTCGGCATCGAGGGGGTCGCCCAAGGACGCACGCGCATGTCGATCGAGATCGTGTTTCCCAGCACCGAGGCCATGGAGCAGGTCCTGGCCATGGGCACGGAAGAGGGACTGAGCCAGGCCGTCGGCCAGATCGATGCCATCCTCGCCGAAGAAACTATCCAGCGCTAGATCCTGAGGAGAACCGTTGTGACCACCTCAACCACCCAACCAAGGACAAACTCACCCAGGAGGGAACTGCGACTATGAAACTGGCGACTACCACGCAGGTCTCGGTTGACGGAGTGATGCAGGGGCCCGGCGGGCCGGACGAGGACGAGCGCGGCGTATTCGAGCGCGGCGGATGGGCCCACTTCGACAACGAAGCCGGGACGGTTATGGACGAGATCTACCAGCGCGCCGACGCGTTCCTGTTCGGCCGGCGCACCTACGAGATCTTCGCCGACTCCTGGGGAACGTGGGACGATCCGGGCGACAGCCCGATCTGGACGGCGTTGGACACGCGGCCCAAGTACGTGGCATCGACCACACCCTTCGATCCGAAGTGGGCGAACACGACCGTCCTCTCCGGTGACGTCGCGGCTGCCATTCGCGAGCTAAAGGCCAAGGCGGGAGGCGAGCTGCAGGTGCACGGCAGCGGCGCCCTGTTCCGGTGGCTGCTCGACAACGACCTCGTCGACGAGATCAACCTGTTCACCTTCCCCGTGGTCGTCGGCCAGGGCACGCGGCTGTTCCCCGACACCGGCCC
>DATLPO010000062.1:0-2732 GCA_035535675.1 Candidatus Limnocylindria bacterium | reverse complement strand
GCGGACCTGCTCCAGCGACACGGGGTGCCCGCGCCCGTCGTCCACGCGGTTCGGGCTCACCACTACGACGAGGAGCCACATTCGATCGAGGCACTTCTGCTGATCGCTGCAGACGCCATCTCCGCTGCCCGCCCGGGGGCGCGCAGGGAGTCGCTCGAGGCTTACGTCAAGCGGCTGGAGAAGCTCGAGGAGATCGCAAACTCCTTCCAGGGCGTCCAGCAGTCCTACGCCATCCAGGCCGGACGCGAGGTCCGGATCCTTGTCAAGCCGGAGCAGATCGACGACACGGCTGCCCAGCTGATGGCGAGGGACATCGCGAAGAGAATCGAAACAGAGTTGAGCTTTCCGGGCCAGATCAGAGTCACAGTCGTCCGAGAAACAAGAGCAATTGAATACGCTAAGTGAATGAAAGGGGGAGCCCGAGGCTCCCCCTTTTTCTTTGCCCCATTTCAGTGCGTGACCCTAAGGCCCGACCTGCGCGACAGGAAAGGCTGGTCCTCTTTCGTTGGATAGAACGGACCGTCCTTGTGGAAGTACCGCTTGGCTCGGCGCAGCACGTCAGAGACTCGCCAGGCCCGCACCTCGGGGCTCCTGGCCCCTCCGATGAACCTCAGCGCGGTTCGGCGATGCCCAGGCTGAAGGTGCGCCCACCAAATCTGGGCTTCAGGTTCTCCGGCCAAGGCTCGCGCCAGCTCGGGCGGCATCACATGGTCCTCGGCAGGCGCTCGCCGGCGAATGATGAACTCCAGGCGATCACCTTCCGAGATCGCAAGCCGCCGTCGCACCTTCGCATTCACACTTAGGAAGTGAGTGCCATTGGCGGTGGGAAAGGCCAGCCCTTCGAAGAGCTCCCCGTTGATCGTCCCCTCGACGCTGACCTGTGCCGTGGTGCCGAAGAACTCAACGGACCCGGCAGGCATCTCGATCCCAAGGAAGTCCCGAAAGCCGCGGACCAGGAGTCCGCCACCTGCCAAGGAGCGGACAGGTTGGTCGCCTACTTTGGGAACGGCGCCCGGCGGCCGAGAGCGGACTTGTCGGCTCAACTCGTGATCCGTACACGCTAGCCTTTCCCGAGACGTGGCTGACGACTTCCGGATCCTCTTCGTGGCAGACGTGGTCGGCCAGCCCGGCCGCGACGCCGTCAAGGCAATCCTCCCCGAGCTGAAGAAAGAGCTCGACCCGCACGTCACGATCCTCAACGGTGAGAATTCGGCCGGCGGCTTCGGCCTCACCGGCAAGCTCGTCGCCGAGCTGAAGGCAGCGGGCGCTGACGTCATCACAACCGGCAACCACGTCTTTGCGCAAAAGGAGTTCGTGCCTGAGCTGCCGAAGCTGGAGCGGGTCCTCCGCCCGGCCAACTACCCTCCGGCTGCGCCAGGGCAGGGGTGGTGCGTATTAGAGGCGGGCGGTCATGAAGTGCTCGTCATGAACCTGATGGGCCGCATCTTCGTGGAAGCGCTCGACGACCCCTTTAGGGCCGCGGACACCATCCTGGCCGCCCACCCCGAGGTGAAGATCGTGTTCTGCGACATGCACGCGGAAGCCACCTCCGAGAAGACCGCGATGGGCTGGTACCTGGACGGGCGCGTCAGCGCCGTGGTGGGCACGCACACCCACATTCCGACCGCCGATGCCCGGGTCCTCACCAAGGGAACCGCCTACGTGACGGACGTCGGGATGGTCGGTCCCCGGGACAGCTGCATCGGGATGGACAAGGACGTGGTGCTGCAGCGGTTCCTGACAGGGGTGCCGAACCGGTTCGTGGTCGCCTCGGGAACCGTGACATTCAATTCGGTACTGGTTACTATTGATGGTCCCACCGGCCGGGCAACATCCATCCAGCGCATCGACAGAGAACATTCCTGAAGGGGTTCCAGCAAATGACAGGCGAGCGCGTCCCAGTCGAGGTGCTGAAGGTGTCAGCCACCTCCAAGCCGGTCGCCGTCGCGGGTGCCATCGCCGGCGTGATCAGGAGCAAAGGCCGGGTCGAAGTGCAGGCAATCGGAGCGGGCGCCATCAACCAGGCTGTCAAGGCGATCGCCATATCTCGCGGCTATGTCGCTCCTGGCGGTCTCGACCTGGTCTGCATCCCCGCCTTTATCGACATCTCGATCGATGGCGAAGAGCGCACCGGAATCCGACTCCTGGTGGAGAGCCGCTGACTCCGGAAGCACCCAGTCGAGCCAGGTCGTTTCACATCTGGACGATCGGCTGCCAGATGAACACCGCCGACTCTGAGAGCCTCGCGCGAAGGCTCCTCGCCGCCGGTTACGTGGAGGACTCACTCGAGCGGGCTGACGTCGCAATCCTCAACACGTGCGTCGTGCGCCAGGCCTCGGAGGATCGGGTCTACGCGAAGCTTCACGAGCTGAGGGAATGGAAGACGCCGGAGCGCACTGTCGCCGTCACCGGCTGCATCGTCGCCAAAGAAGGAAATGAGCTTAAGCGCCGCTTTCCGCATGTCGACCCTGTCGTCGTCCCCATCGGCGAGTACGACGACTTCGTCGCCGGCCTGGACGCTCGATACGACTACTCCCAAGGCGAGGCCCTTCCACGGGCAGGGCGCACAGGCGTCAGTCATTTCGTGCGTGTGATCCAGGGCTGCGATCACAACTGCACGTTCTGCATCGTGCCCAAAGTCAGAGGGCGCGAAAGTCACATCCCGCTGGCCAGTGTCGTGCAAGAGTGCCGCGAAGCGGTTGACGCAGGTGCGAAAGAAGTAGTGCTGCTCG
>DATLPO010000061.1:0-17643 GCA_035535675.1 Candidatus Limnocylindria bacterium | reverse complement strand
TAGGTCAGGCCCGCGGCCAGCGTCATGTTGGTCAGCAGGCCGCTGAAGAAAACGCGAGGCTCGAACGTGCCTGCGATGTACGCCTTGAAGGCACCGAAGATCGAGTCGAGCGCGGCGAGCAGTGCGACCGCGGTGTAACGCGCGTAGGTGATCGGGATGGTGACCGGCGAAAGCAGCCCAAGAAGCACGCCGAGGACTGCGAAGACTATCGCGACGACGATTACTTGCATGTCGGCGCCGCTGACGGCGAAGGCGACGGGCGCGGGGTCGCGCCGGGAGATGGCGTCGGGGTTGGGTGCGCTGAGCGGAGGCTGACCGCGGGCTCGGTCGGGTTCATCACGTTCACGTACTCGAGGTCGGCCGAGTTGTAGTTGACGTTCCCGCGCCCCGCGATCGCCTTGAGGGCCGCCACCTTGTCGTTCAGCGCCTTGAACTCCTCAGGGGTGAGCACGCGGCCGAAGTAAACCTTCCAACCACGTTTGGAGACAAGCGTCAGGTCGCCACACGAGTCGAAGATGAAACCGGCGACCTGCTGCCCGAGCAGCGCGGGAAAGCCGCGCTGCATGTTCACCATCGCAACGAGGAGCGCCTGGTCGATCGGATGCTCGCCCACCTTGGGATCGGCGCCGCCAGGTCCCTGCACATCAACGAGACCCACCACCGCCGCTGTCGACCCAAGCACCACCGCCTGGTCGGACATGAGGAAGAGCGTCGGGTTCTTGCCGGCGTGATAAACAGCCACCGGCTGCCACTCGGTGATGGTCACCTCCACGCTCCCCGACAGCTGTGGCACAACCTTCGCCGCCTGCACCCACGTCTGGGCCAGGAGATGCTGCCGATCCGCCTCGCCATCCACAGACAGCACCGACCCGCCATTCGCCAGCCCCGCGGCCTCAGCAACCTGCAGGCTCGTCAGGTGTTGCGCGCCGGCGACGTTCACAGTCCGCATCGCCAGGGCCGGTCCAAACCACAGCCAGCCCAGCAGCGCAACCTCCAACACCGCCGCCGTCGCCGCCACCGCACGCAGCGACCAATGCACGTCGGGCTCGCGCAGCGAACGCTCCGAGCGCGTCCAGAGCTGGCCCTTCAGCGGCTCGCTTGCCTCCAGGCCGCGCCGCAAACGGATTCGTGGCAGCCACTTGATCCGGGGCAGCCAGCTGAGCCGGGGTATGAATGATCGGCGCCTTCTTAGCTTCACGCGGACGGTGGCCCTACGCGATGCGCGTGGCGCTGGATGGCGTGATCGACAAGGCGCTGGCACAGCTGGTCAAAAGCGATGCCGGCGGCCCGCGCCGCGTCAGGCAGCAGAGAAAGCTCGGTGAGCCCGGGGACAGTGTTGACCTCGAGGATCCACGGCGTGCTCTTGGCGTCAACGATGATGTCGACGCGCGCCATCCCTGCGCACCCGAGCAGAACGAAGGCGCGGCCTGCCGCATCAGCGCAGGTCGCACGAGCCCGCTCCTCGATGCGGGCAGGGATGATGTGGTGCGATTTGCCGGCTGTGTACTTCGCGTCGTAGTCGTACGTCGGGTTGTCGCTGACGATTTCCAGCGTCGGCAGCACCTGAACCTCCGGCGTCGCCAGCACCCCGATAGTGATCTCAGTGCCCGTCACGAACCTCTGCACCAAGACGCGGCGGTCGTATCGGCCGGCGAGCTCGAGGCCGCTTGCGATTGCGTCCGCGTCCTTCGCGATCGTCAGGCCGATGGTGGAACCTTCGCGCACCGGTTTGATGACGAGGGGCAGGCCATACCTCGAAGCCAATCGCTCGACCAATTCCGCGCCGATCCCTTCCTTGAACTCCAGCTCCTCGAAGTCGGGGATGTGTAGGCCCGCGCCTGCCATCACCGAGTTCGCCCGCGACTTGTCCATGCAAAGGGCGGAGGCAAGGATGCCCGAGCCCGTGTACGGAATCCCGAGCAGCTCCAACATCCCCTGCACCGCGCCGTCCTCGCCCAGCCTGCCGTGCAGGGCGTTGAACACACACGCGAATCCGCCGTCACGCAGCGTGTCCCAGGTATTCGCGTCGAGGTCCACAGGGATGACCTCGTGGCCGAGACCGCGCAGCGCCGCCTCGACTTGCGCGCCCGACCTCAGCGACACCTCACGCTCGGCCGACCGCCCTCCGCGCAGCACAGCCAGCTTCAGGGCCATCGCCCCACCATCTCGACCTCGGGCTCGAGCTCGAGGTTGAAACGACGTTTCACCTCGACTCGCGCGCGCTCGATCAGCTTCGCCACGTCGGCGGCCGTCGCGGTTCCCTCATTGACTATGAAGTTGCCGTGTAGCTCGGAGATGACAGCCCCGCCTTCTCTCATGCCTTTCAGGCCCGCGGCCTGGACCAGCCTCCCGGCGGAGTCGCCCGTGGGGTTCTTGAACACGCTGCCGCAATTCTTGGTCTTGATGGGCTGGGTCTCGTTCCGCTCGCGCGTCAACTTGGCCATCAGGGTCTTCGCCTCTTCCCCATCTCCGCGGTGCAGCTGGATGGTGGCTTCGACCACCATCGCGCCCTTGAGTGGTCCGTCGCGAAGCGCCGAGGTGCGGTAGCCGAGCTTGAGGTCCGCCGATTTCCAGGTCTTCCGGCCCGTCCCTGGCATGAAACCGCATACATCGACGAGGACCTCGCTCAACTGTTTGCCCCAGCAGCCCGCGTTCTGATACACGGCGCCGCCGACAGTCCCAGGCACTCCGATCGCGAACTCGAACCCGCGCAATCCCGCGTCGGCGGCGATTCGAGCGAGCCTCATCATCTTTAGACCCGCGGCCGCAGTCACCTTGGTGCCTTCGACACGGTGCTCGCGCGTGACGACCCGCACGACAAGGCCTTCGATCCCCGCGTCGGCGATCAGCAAGTTGGTGCCTGCGCCCAACAAGAGATATGGGATCCCGCGATCCTTACATCCGTCGAGCACCTTCTCGATGGCGTCGACGCGACCCAGCTCGACGAAGAAGTCGGCAGGACCGCCGAGTCCGAACGACGTGCGCGTGGCCAGGGGCTCCTTCTCCCGGATTCCGGGGAGGCCGCGCAGCCAGGCGACGTTAGACGCGCTGCGCCAGCTCATCGCCCAGCTTTCGGATATCGCCCGCACCCATCAACAGAACAAGGTCGTCAGGCCCGACCAGGCTCTCGAGTGCCTGGCGCGCGCCCTGGAAATCACCCACGTAAGAACCGTTGGGCAGCAGATCGGCAAGGTCGGTGGCCTGCACGCCTGTCGGGTTGTCCTCACCCGCCGAATAGACGTCGAGCAGCAAAACCCTGTCGGCGCCGGTGAAGGCGCGCGAGAAGTCGTGCATCAGGGAAGACAGGCGAGAGTAACGGTGCGGTTGGAAGACGACGATAAGGCGCCGGTGGCGAAGCTCTCGCGCCGCCTGCAGCGTGGCTCGCACCTTGGTTGGGTGATGCCCGTAGTCGTCGTAAACAACAGCGCCTTGAAACAGGCCGATGAACTCAAGCCGCCGGTGCGCGCCAGGAAATCTCGACAGCGCTCCCGCGACATCCGAGAAGCTGACCCCGCATTCCAGGGCCATCGCAGCCGCCCCGGTCGCGTTCTGCACGTTGTGGCGGCCGGGCTGGCGCAGGTTGATGGTCCCGAGCTCGCGACCTTCGTGGTGGATCGCGAAGGGCCGTCCCTCGCCGCACCGATAGTCAGCCTCCGCGCTGAAGCCATATGTGACCCGCCTCGCACGTGACTCGAGCGCACTTGCGCGCTCGTCGTCAGCGCAAACCACTGCCAGCCCATCGTCCGGCAGGCCCGCGACGAATTGCGCGAAGAGATCGCGCACGGCCCCCACGTCCTTGAAGTGGTCGGTGTGGTCAAGCTCGATGTTGGTGATGATGGCGCGCTTGGGGTGGTGCAGGACGAGGCTGCCATCGGACTCATCGACCTCCGCCACCAACCATTGTGAGCGGCCTGCACGCGAGCTCGAACCGTCCCCGACCAGGACGGTCGGGTCGTAGCCGGCCTCGGTCAGGATGTGCCCGATCATGTAGGTGACCGTGGTCTTGCCGGCGCTTCCGCCGATTGCAATCGAGTCTCGCTCGGCGATCAGCTCTGCCAGCATCTCCGCGCGGGTGACGACCCTGACGCCCATCGCCCGCGCAGCGTCGAGCTCGGGCGAGGACTTGATCGCCCCGCTGTACACGAGCAGATCCTGGAAGAGGACGTGCTCAGGGTCATGGCCCAGCTCGACCCGGATGTTCATGTCTTCGAGCTCAGCCGTCGTATCCGACTCCCTGGTATCGCAACCGCTGACCTCATCACCACGCGCCGCGAGGACGCGCGCGAGCGCCGATACCCCCGCGCCGCCGATACCCATGAGGTGGACCTTCATCCGTTCATAACTTCCTTGAGAACGCCCAGGACCCGCTGCGCAGCGTCCCGGCGGCCCGCCGCTCGTGAAGCCTTGGCCATCGCGCGAAGCTGTTCGGCGGTCAGGCCTTCGATCGTGGAGACCAGGCTTTCGGGTGTCAACTTCGCGTCGCCGATGCTCACCGCCGCGCCGGCCTCCACCATCGCTGCCGCGTTCTCCTCCTGGTGGCCACCGCCAAAGGTGCCCGGCACCAGGACCATCGGGAGGCCGACCGCGGTTATCTCGGCGATCGTGCCCACTCCGGCCCGGCTGACAACCAGGTCGGCGCGAGCCATCAGGGCCGGCATGTCGTCAACGAACTCCAGCCCTCGATAGCCGGCTCGGGCATAGCGTGCGATCCCCACAGCGCCCTGGCGCCCGGCAACATGCACCACCTCGTCGAACCGCTCGCACAGCTTGTCCACGGCTGCCCACACTGCTTGATTCAGGTTGCGGGCGCCCTGACTGCCGCCGGTGACAAGCAGGTGGCGAGCAGGCGAGGCGGGCGTTCGCGGTTCGAATCCGTCACGCAGAGGGACGCCCGTCAGCACGATGCGGCGCGCTTTGATGCGCTTCTCGGTTCCGGGGAGCGTTGTGCACACGGCGGCTGCCGAGCCCGCAAAGATGCGGGTGGCGAGGCCGGGCCTGACGTCCTTCTCATGCAGCACGTAAGGGATGCCTCGGATCCGGGCCGCGGCGACGGCCGGCGCCATCACGTAGCCGCCCATGCCCAACACGATGTCGGGCTTGAAGCGATCGAGGATGCGGAGCCCCTCGCGAAGCGCCATCGGGATGACAGCAGGAAGCGCGACGTTCTTCCATACAGCGTCGCGGTCGAGCCCGCGCACGCTGACGGTGGCCAGGTCGAAGCCGGCGGCAGGCACCAGGCGCTCCTCGGGCCCTCCCTTGCGCCCGACCAGCAGCAGGGCACCGTCCGGTTCCTCAGCGCGAAAGGCTCGCGCGACCGCGAGCGCCGGATAGAGGTGCCCTCCGGTCCCGCCGCCAGCTATCAGAAGGCGCATCTGTTCTCCTACTAATTCCTTTTGCTGTGTTGGTGCCTCGCCTCGCGATACTGAGCAGCACGCCGACCGCCGCGAGGGTGGTGGCAAGCGCAGTGCCCCCGTAGCTGAAGAATGGCAGGGGCACACCGGCGATCGGAAGCGTGTTGGTGACTGTAGCCATGTTGAGCAGCGCTTCGAAAGCGATCCATGTGGTGATCCCGACTGCCAGCACGACCCCGAAACGATCCGGTGCGCGCAGCGCAGCGCGGTAGCCGCGTAGCGCGAAGAGCAGGAATCCCAGCATCACCAGGGTCGTGCCGACCAATCCGGTCTCCTCACCCAGGATGGCGAAGATGAAGTCGGTGTGGGCTTCGGGCAGCCAGCCGTACTTCTCGACCGAATTGCCCAGGCCGACGCCGAAGAATCCGCCGGACCCGAGTCCATACAGGGCCTGGGTGGATTGAAACCCGGCCCCCAGCGGATCGGAGAAGGGGTCTCTGAAGGACACCAGGCGCGCCAACCGGTACTGCTCGAAGATCGTCACCGTGATCAACCCGAGACCGAGAAACCCGATGAGCAGCGCCAGATGACGCATGCGTGCGCCGCCCGCCCAGTAGGCGCTGATGATGATCCCGACCATCACGATCGAAGTGCCCACGTCCTTCTCGAGCATCAGCAGCCCGAGCACCCCCGCCAGCATCGCTGCGATCGGCAGGAGACCTTTTTGAAAGGTCCCAACCACCGCGGCGTTCTTGTCGATCCAGTGGGCCACGAACACCGCGAAGGCGAGCTTGCCAAGCTCCGATGGCTGGAATGTGCCGAGCGGGCCGGCGTCAAACCAGCGGCGGGCGCCGTTCACAGTGACGCCCACGTGCGGCACCAGGACAAGGATCATCAGCAGGACCACCACCACTGCGCCAGCCGGCGCAAGGGGCCGCAGCTTGCGATAGTCGATGCGGCTCAGCAGGAACAGCGCTGCAAAGCCGATCAGCATCCAGACCGTCTGGCGCTCCGCGTAATAGAAGGCCGATTCGTGCTGTGTGTAGGCGAACGCGACGCTCGCGCTGGTCACCATCACCAGGCCTGCGCCGCACAGGAACACGGTGGTGAACAGCAGGAAGCGGTCCGGCTGATGCTCCCTCGCGCCTGCGCTCATCCGAGCTGCGCCCCAAGCTTGTTGCGAACCGCTGCTTTGAACTGGCGGCCTCGGTCTTCGTAGTCCTTGAACATGTCAAAGCTCTTGTAAGCGGGGCTGAGTAGCACCACCCCGCCAGGTCGCGCGAGACTGGCGGCGCGCTCCACCGCCTCTTCGAGGTTGGCTGCGCGCACCACCATGGGATGGTTGTGAAGGCCGTCGGCCAGGACATCAGCCGATGCCCCCATCAAGACCACCGCTTCGACGTTGGCGAGGACGTCAGCCAGCCAATCGCCAAGCTCGAAGCCGCTGCCGTAGCCTCCCGCGATCAGGACCACCGGCGTGTTGGGAAAGGCCCTCAGCGCGACCCGTCCAGCGTCGGGGTTCGTGGCCTTGGAGTCGTTGTACCAGCGCACTCCTCCCCACTCGCCGACGAGCTCGAGGCGATGCTCGACGCCCTTGAACGAGCGCACCGCCGCGTCGATCGCGTCGTCGGAGAGGCCGGCGATCCTCCCTACCGCCGCAGCGGCCAGGGCATTCTCCATGTTGTGGCGGCCGGGCAGCGGCATAGCGGGCAGGGGCCTGTGCTTGTCGAACCAGACCACGTGGGCGCGCGTGCGGTCAGCGATTCGGCGGACCACTTCGTCCCGGCTGTTGAGGACCGCGAAATCGTCGCCGCCCGCGAACTCGACTGCACGCGCCTTGAGGTCGACGTACCTCTCGAAGCTTCCGTGGCGGTCGAGGTGATCAGGTGTGATGTTGAGGATCACGCCGATGTGCAGGTGCGGCTGTTCGACGGATTCCAGCTGAAAGCTGGAGAGCTCCAGCACCACCCAGTGACGCGGGGTGATCTCGCCCAGGCGGTCGAGCACCGTGTCGCCGATGTTGCCGCCGACGATGACCGGCCTGTCGCCCGCCGCCAGAACGGCGCCTGTCAGGGCCGTGGTGGTGGTCTTGCCGTTGGTACCGGTGATGCCGACCACGGTTCCCTTACACAACCGCAGGAACAGGTCGATCTCGCTCGACACCTCGATGCCCAGCGCGCGGGCTTTGTTCAGCAGCTCTGAATCCCACGGCACGCCGGGGCTGGCGTATACCACGTCGACTCCGGAAAGGACGCTGTCGTCGTAGCCGCCAACGCGGAGCTCGATGCCGGTGGGGAGCTGGGCGATGGTCTCCTCGAGCTCCGCCGCAGACTTTCGGTCAACCAGCCTGACGCGCTCGCCTGACGCGGTGAGGTGGTTGGCAAGCGCGACTCCGCTGCGCGCCGCCCCTACCACCAGGGCCGTCACGAGACCAGCCGTGCCACCCCGGCCGCGGCCAGTGCCGAGACGAGCCCCGCGCCCCAAAAGGAGAGCGCGATGCGATTCTCAGACCAACCCTCGTGGTGGAACGTGTAGTGGATCGGGGTCATCTTGAAAACTCTGCGGCCGCCGCTGGCTTTGAAGTAAGCCACCTGAATGATGACAGACAGCGTCTCAAGGACAAACACCAGAGCGAGGAGCGGCAGCAGAAGTATCAAGCCCTGCTGGATCGCCATCGCCGCGAGCGCGAACCCAATGGCAAGCGAACCGGTGTCGCCCATGAAGACACGCGCGGGGTATCGATTGAAGACCAGGAAGCCGACCAGAGCGCCGCACAAAGTCATCCCGACAGCCTTCTCGCCCGCGAACGCCCCAGGCAGCAGCAGCACGATTCCAGCGAACGCGATTGCCGACAGGCCGCCGGCGAGGCCATCCATCCCATCGGTGAGGTTGACTGCGTTGGCAGTGCCGACAATCGCCAGGACTGCAAGAGGAAAGATCAACCACGGCGTGGCCGGGAGGAAGAGCTGATGCGACGCGCCCTGCACAGTCGCGAGCCAGGCGATGGGGACCGCGAGCAGCAGCTGGATGGGGAACTTGAGGCGGGCGGGTATGCCACGAGCGCCGACCTGCAGCTTGCTGCGGTCGTCGGCGAAGCCGATGAGACCTCCGACGAGCAGACCGGCCGCAGCGGGCAACGCACCCGCGTGTCCGGCGATCGCCGCGAGCACGCCGCCGATGATCCCCAGCGCCGCGAAGAGAATTCCGCCCCCGGTCGGTGTGCCCGCCTTCTTCTGATGACTCTCAGGCAGCTCGGCCTGGATCACCTGGCCGGATTTCCAGCGCCGCAGCGCGCTGATCAACGGCGGATAGAGGATCAGCGAAAGGATGAGCGCGACCACAAAGGTGATCGCCGAGAAGGCTGTCAACGGGTCAGCTCTTTGACGACTTCATCAAGGCGCACGCCGTGGGATCCCTTGATCAGCACTCGATCGCCTTCCTGTGCATTTCGCCTGACCCACAAGACGGCCTCGGCCCGGTTCGGGACTATCTCAGCGCCTGCCGCCTCAGCAAGAATTCGCGCGCGTTCGCCATCGAGGACGCAGACCGCGTCGAACACCTTGGCGGCATGCATGCCGACCACACGATGTGATTCGTCGGCCAGGCCGCCAAGCTCCCTCATCTCTCCGAGAACCGCCAGCAGCCGTCCGCCTCGGGGTCGATCGCTCATCGCAGCGAAAGCGGCGAGCATCGACTCCGGGCTGGCGTTGTATGCATCGTCAACCACCACAAAACCCGCGGGCGCCTTGATCTCTTGAAGTCGATGATCGACCGCGACCTCCGATAGCGACTCGGCGCCAACCTCGAGTGGCACGCCCGCGAAATCGGCAGCGGCGAGCGCCGCGAGCGCGTTCAGCGCTTGATGACGTCCCTCGAGCCCAAGGCGCACCTCGTTTCCGCGCACCGAAAATGTCGAGCCTCCCTCGGGCGCAGCTCGATAGTTCTCGGCGCGGTAGTCCCCGGCTGCAAAACCAAAGCTCGCGATCCCCGCCGGTGTCATGCCTGACAACGCTTCGAAGTACTTGTCGTCAGCGTTCAGCACCGCCAGCCCTGACTCAGGCAATCCCTTGACCAGCTCGCCCTTGCTCGCCGCCAGCTCGTCCTGCGACGCGAAGAACTCGATGTGCACGATGCCGATGTTCGTGATGATGCCAATCGACGGCTGCGCGAGCTCGACCAACCGTCCGATGTCGCCCGGCCGCTGCATGCCCATCTCCAGCACAAGGGCGGTGTGCTCAGGCTCGAGGCTGAGCATGGTGAGCGGGACACCGGTCTCGGTGTTCAGGTTGCCCGACGTGCGCAGGACGTTGTAGCGGCGACCGAGTGCCGCGGCGACCATCTCTTTGGTCGAGGTCTTGCCGTTGCTGCCGGTGACTGCCACAACCAGAGGTCGGACCTTGTCTCTCGTGAAGGCGGCGAGCGCAAAGAGCGCGTCCCACGCGTTCTCGACGAGGACCTGGCCGACGCCGGGAGCCGATTCCATCTTCCGCTCGACGATGAGCAACCCCGCGCCGCGTTTGATCGCATCGGGGATGAAGTCGTGGCCGTCCATCTCGGCCCCTTTGAGCGCAAAGAACACGCCTCCGTGCACCACCTCGCGCGAGTCGGTGTGGAAGGTCGAGAAGACGTTGCCGACGTGGGTGCCTCCGATCTGCCCGCCGCCGGTCGCCCCAAGTATCTCGAGAAGCGTCAGCCGCATTTACTTAAGTCTGTAACGCGACGCGCCACGAAGTGGGCACGCCGGGCTTCGGATATTAAGAATGTGCTGGGGTGATGTGCCAGCTCACCACCATGGCCTGCGCGATCCTTTTCCAGACAGGCGACGCTGTGAAGTAACCGTCGTTGAGCGTCCAGTCCTGGTCGGCGCCGGGCACGTTCGGCTTGCGGATGACCACGATCATGGTGAACCGCGGTTTGTTCGCGGGCAGGAAGCCAACGTATGACGCCCACACGTTTTGCGTGTACTTCCCCTTGACAGGGATCTGAGAGGTGCCCGTCTTTCCACCCTGGTTCAGCTCGAAGCCGGGGACGCGGGAGGTCCAGCCTGAGCCGTACTGCACAACCGCCTGCATCATCGCCGTCATCTGCTGGGCGGTCTTCGGACTGATGACTTGCCGCTGGGGCTGGAGCATTATCGGATTGATCCGGTTGCCGATTCGCTCGACCACGTGTGGTGGCGCGTACTTTCCACCGTTGGCGACCACGTTGACCGCGGCCAGCATCTGGACCATGTTGACATCGATGCCCTGGCCGAAAGCCGTTGTCGCGTACTGCGAATCGGCCATCTTGTCGCCTGGCGGAGGCGCAATGAAATTCTCTCCCGCGACGTCGATCCCGCTCGGCTGAGTCAACCCGAAGCTCTGCAGGTACCTGTAGAAGCTCTTGTGACCTTCCGCCTGCATTGCCTTTATCGCTCCCACGTTGAGTGAGTGCTCGAGGACGTACGTGTAGCTGACCTTTCCGTGATTGGCTCCATCCCAGTCGGAGATGCGGTAGCCGCCGATGTAAACCGCTCCAGGGTCGTCGATGATCGTGTTCGGCTTGATCTTGGCGGCGTCGATGGCGCCGGAAAGCGTGACGACTTTCATCACGGATCCAGGCTCGTATACGTAGCTCAACACGTTGTCCTTAAAGAGCGCGGTCGGAGTGCGATTGAAGTTGTTGGCGCTGTAGGTCGGGTAGTCGGCCCACGCAACGATGCCGCCCGTCTTCGGATCCATGATCAGCACGCTGCCGCTCTCGGCCCTTGCCTTCTTGACGCCATCGGCCAGCGCCTGCTCGGCCGCGTACTGAACGTTGGCGTCAAGAGAGGTGACGAGGTCGGAGCCTGCGATCGGGTCCCGGTGGGTGTGCGAGCCGAGGACGATCTCACGATTGGCGAGGTCGCGATAGCTCGAGATGTACCCAGGCGTTCCGGCTAGCTGCGTCTGGTAGTGAGCCTCGAGTCCGTACTGGCCCTTCCCATCGTATGTGACAAAGCCCAGCAGGTTGGCGGCCAGCGTCGAGCCTGGCGAGAGGCCTGGCAAGTAGGAACGCTGCTGCTCCTCCTCGAGCCCGACTCCCGCCAGCTTCAGGGAGCGCAGATGGTCGGCTTTGTCCTTTGAGAAGCGGCGCTGGATGTAGGCGAACTTGCGGCCTGAAGCGAGCGTCTGCATCGTTGTGGCCTGGTCCACTCCCAGCACCGACGACAGCGCCGACGCAACCTGCTGGCGCTGCCCGACGGGCACCTGGTCGGGCGAGACGAACGCCGAGTAGACCGTCGTGTTGATCACAAGCTGGGTCATGTGGCGGTCGAAGATCGCTCCTCGTATCGCAGGCAGCTCAACCACCTCGCGGTATTGGGCCGCTGCCTGTTGGGCGAGCTGCGCGTGACGGAGGACCTGCCAGTAGGCGAGGCGCGTCCACACCACCGACGAGAGCAGGACCGCGACGACGAGCATGGTGAAAATCCGCAGCCGGGCCGCAGTCGCTCGCTCGAGACGTCCGGGGGGTCTGAAACCGAAAACCCCCGATGCCATCAGCGGGTGGCAGCCATCACATTGCGGGCGCCGACCACCCTTTCGACCACGGCTGCCACCATCCGCTGCCACAGAGGCGTGGAGTCGGTGGGGGCGGCGCCGATTGGAGCTTGCAGGTTGATCGCCACCGCCTGGCTCGTGAGGTACTTGTGAGGCGTGGTGCGCTCCATCCCGCTCTGGGCGGCTGAGTGCTGGACCTGGGCGGGCGCGTGCTGCGTGGCCTCCTGGTACCGCAGCTGGTCCTGTTCCGCAAAGAGCTGACGCTGCTGATCCTGCAACCGCGCGATCTCATACGACGACTGCGTGATCTGGGCGGCCAGGGCGAGATAGAAAAGGACGCAGATGACCACCGCGCCAAGGCCGAGGTAGGCGTGGCCGAACGCATTCAGGTGCAGGCGATCGGCGGCGGCGCTGCTCGCCACCTGCACGAAGCCGCGCGTGCGCCGGCGTCGCCGCGCGGGCACGTGCTGCACGGCAGCGGTGCCGAGACGGCGCCGGGTCAGTATTCGGGTCGATATCAAAACGTGTGCCTCATGTGTTGCTTGGACGTGTGCTTCATCTGGTATTCGGACGTTGGGTGGGTGGTGCCTGGTGGTCGGAGGGGTTGGACCGGCCACCAGGACTTTGGGGAAGGAGGGAAACGCTGCTTAAAGTTTTTCCGCCACCCGCAACCGCGCTGATCTGGCGCGAGGGTTGGCCGTCACCTCTTCTTCGGAGGGACGGACGGGGCGGCGGGTGATGATTCGGAGGGTTGCCCGGTGGCCGCAGGTGCAGACTGGCTGCTGGGGTGGGCAGATGCAGTCTTTAGACTCGACGTTGAAGAATGACTTCACCAAGCGGTCTTCCAGTGAATGGAAGCTGATCGTCGCCATACGACCACCGGGTTTGAGTGTCGAAAGAGCTGCTTTCAGTCCTGCCTCGATCTCGCCGAGCTCGTCGTTGACGGCGATTCTCAGTCCCTGAAACGTCCTGGTCGCCACATTGATGTCGCGAGGCCAGGCCTTTCTTGGGATCGCGGCCTCCACCGCTGAGGCGAGGTCGCGTGTGGTGCGGAGGGGGCGCCGCGCCACTATGAACTGAGCGATCCTTCGCGCCCACCGCTCTTCGCCGTAGCTCCGAATGATGCGCTCGATCTCAGAGGGCTCGAACGTGTTGACAATCCGTTCGGCAGTGAGCTCCGAGGTTACATCCATGCGCATGTCGAGCGGTCCCTCGCCGCGGAAGCTGAATCCGCGCTCGGGGGCGTCGAGCTGAGTGCTGGAGATTCCGAAGTCGAAGAGGATCAGGTCCGCCCCGTCGAAGCCGGTGCGGGCGGCAATTGCGGCCAGGTCGCCGAAGCGACCGTGCGCCACCACCACTGCCGGCCCGTATCGGGCCAGCGCCTCCTGGCCGGCTTTGACAGCATCGGGATCGCGGTCGATACCGAGCAGCCTGCCGCCAGGTGTGATTCTCTCCAGGATCTGGCGGGCGTGGCCCGCCTGCCCGAGGGTGCAGTCGATCGCGACGGCGCCCCCTCGGGGCTGAAGCAGCTCTATTACCTCTTGTGAAAGTGCGGGTTGGTGAGGGCTCAGCGGCCTGAGTTCACCCTGTCAGCGGATTCGGTAAAGCGCCCTTGCGCGTCGGCGCTGTAGCTGTCCCATCGGGCCTCTTGCCAGATTTCCACCCGAGACCCGCTCCCGATGACCACCACCGACGATGGGGAGCCGATCTCCGCCAGCTTCCGCTGCTCCGGACGCAGGATGATCCGCCCCTGGCCGTCCGGCTCGAAAGCCTCCGAGAGTGAATAAAGGGTTCGTGCCAGCGCCCGCTGGTCGGGCCCCTGCAACGGGCTGAGCAGGTTCTCGGCCAGGGAGGCCCACAAGTCCGGCGGGTAGATCGCCAGGACGGCGTCCAGCCCCAGCGAGACGAAGCTCCCTTCCGGGAGCTGCTTGCGGAAGGCGGCCGGGATGGCCAGCCTCCCCTTCTCGTCCACTCTTACCCGGTAGGTCCCTATGAACACTCATCGGGCCTCCCAGAACTGGCGGAGCTCCCGCTGCTGACGGGCGCAAAGCCCGCAGCCGCAACCGTGGAGCTCCATCGGCATCGGGTTGCCCAGCTTGTCGAAGCGGTGGTTGATCGCCGCGGCGCGCTGCCACAGGTCTCTAGCGAACTCCGCTGTGCGGGCCAGCCGGCGCCTCTCCTGGACCCTTGACCAGTACATCCCGGAGAGCATTCAGGCCGCCTCGCCGCAGAGCTGGGCTCGCATGGATTGCCTGAGCTGATCGCGCATGCGATG
Source organism: Candidatus Limnocylindria bacterium (assembly GCA_035535675.1). Classification (GTDB taxonomy): domain Bacteria; phylum Chloroflexota; class Dormibacteria; order Dormibacterales; family Dormibacteraceae; genus Palsa-872. The sequence goes on along the minus strand of DATLPO010000061.1, from coordinate 3,499 downwards.
CCTCAGAATCTCCGTCGTGGTTGTCGTCATCGCGGCTGCGGGGAGAAGTGGCGTAGAGGAGGTGTATGGCGTGCCGTACTTGGACGTAGGGTGCGACGTATGCTTCCATGTTGCTTGATTCACCACTTCTCCCCACTGATCACCGCGATTCGCCGCGAACCGTATCAAGGTGATCTGGGCCTGTCAATACCCTTACCACAACATGTAGCGTGGCGATTGCGAATAGCCGGCCTCTGACCACAACATCTTGTGCCGGCGCCCTTCAGGGCCTCAACATACGGGGCTAAAATGTGATAGCCCCGAACATTAGTTTGGATAGTTCCGCTTGCAGTTAATTCGTTTTCCTAACGCTTCTTTACCCACTTCTCTTTAGTAGCCCGAGCCTTTTTGCCCGGTTTTCAGCCCGTGAAAAGACCCAGCCGGTTCCTGGAGTCAAGCCGTGGTTGGGTCGAGCTGACTCACAACGAAAGCGGTGATGAACGCCTCTTCGCGCCAGGACTCATATCGCCCCGACGGCCCCGAGTGGCCGGCGCCCATCTGAGTCTGGAGCAGCAGCGGATGGCGGCCCTGGTTGGCCTGGCGAAGCTTCGCCACCCACTTGGCAGGCTCCCAGTACGAAACCCGGGGATCGTTCAGCCCGGCAGTGACAAGCATCGCCGGATACTCGGCCGGCCTCACGTTGTCGTAGGGCGAATAAGACTTCATGCTCTCGTAGAACTCGATGTCGTTCGGGTTGCCCCACTCCTCGTACTCGGTCACCGTGAGGGGCACAGTCTCGTCCAGCATCGTCGTCACCACATCGACAAACGGGACCTGGACGACCGCACACGCACACAGGTGTGGTGCGGCGTTTAGAACCGCACCAATGAGAAGACCGCCGGCGCTGCGGCCGCGGATCGCGAGCTTGCGGGGCTCGGTATACCTGTATTCGAAAAGGTGGGTCGCGCACGCCATGAAGTCCATGAAGGTGTTCACCTTGTTGAGGAACTTGCCGTCCTCGTACCAGGCCCTTCCCATCTCACCGCCGCCACGAACGTGCGCGATTGCGAAAACGAACCCGCGGTCCAGCATGCTCAGGCGAGTGGGGTCGAACATTGGGTCTGTGGACGCCTCGTATGCGCCGTACCCGTAGAGGAGAGTCGGGTTGCGTCCGTTGAGCTCGATGTCGCGCCTGCGTACGAGTGAGATGGGAACCCTGACGCCGTCCGCAGCAGTGGCCCATAAGCGTTCAGTGACGTAATCGGCGCGGTCGTAACCTCCTCGAACCGGCTGCTCCTTGACCAACGTGCGGACCCGCGTTCGCATGTCGTAGTCGACAGCTGAGAACGGTGCAGTCAAGGAGGTATAGAAAAAGCGCATGACCGCGCTCTCGTAGACCGGATTGGAACCTGGGAAGGTTGTGTAGGCGTCGTCGGGCTGGTCGACTACATGCATCTCCCCCGTCGCACAGTTGAGAACCTCCAGCCGTTGCAGTCCGTCGGAACGCTGGCCCAGCACGACGTGATCCTTGTGAACGTCGGTGAAATTGATTCGCACTCCTCTGCGTTCGGAGACCACTTCGACCCAGGACGCTCTCCCAGGGCTGGAGACAGGTGCTGCCATCAAGCGGAAGTCGCGGGCGCCGTCGTTGGTCAGGATCAAGAAGCGATCCTCCTGATGGTCGACCGAGTACTCGATGTCCTGCCGTCGCGGCTCGATCATCACAGGCTCCGCGTCTGGCTCATCGGCGCCGACAAACCGGCACTCGGCTGTTACCTGGCTCGTGCTGCTGAACACGATGTAACGCTCGCTCTTGGTCGGCTCCACGCTCAGCTCGAATCGCTCGTCATCCTCCTGGAGCACCAGCACGTCGTGTTCGACGGGTGTGCCCAGCCTGTGCCGCCAGACCTGGTGGGGTCGCAGTGCCGCGTCGGTCTTGACATAGAAGAACGTCAGGTTGTCAGTCGCCCACGCGGCGCCGTAGTAAACGCCGGGCACCACATCGTCGAGCTCGCTGCTGGTCGTGAGGTCGCGGAAACGGAGCTCGAACTGCTCGGCGCCGGTGTAGTCGGCGGCGTAAGCCAGAAGGTTCTGGTCAGGGCTGGCCTCGACAAATCCGAGCTCGAAGTAGTCGTGCCCGCGCGCCAGCTCATTCCCGTCGAGAAGCACCACCTCCGGGTTGTCCATCGACTCCACTCGCCGGCAGTAGATCTCGTAATCGAGGCCCTCGACGGTGCGCGTGTAGTTCCAGTAGCCCTTGAAGTAGGTCGGTGCGGAGGCGTCGGTCTCCTGGATGCGGCCCACGATCTCGTTGTATAGGCGTTCCCGAAGGGCAGCAGTCGGGGCGGTGACAGCGTCGGTGTAGGTGTTCTCCGCCTCGAGGTACGCGATGACCTCGGGGTCGGTCTTGTCCCTCATCCAGTAATAGGGATCGACCCGGCGGTCGCCGTGCTTCTCGAGGATCTTTTCTCGGCGTGGCGCGATCGGAGGTCGCGGCGCCGGGTCCAACGTGCCCATGACTGGCATCCTGCCAGCATCGGGTCCTCCGGCGTTACCCGGCAGCCGCCGCAGGCGTGGTTACCCGCTGATCGGGAGCCCTATCCCCCCGCGATCGCCCCAATGATCAGAAAGGGCTCCTTGCCCGTCATCACCGCTTCGGGCAGGGGCTCGTCTGGTGAAACATCCGACCAGTCCTCCTCGCACGCGAAGAATCTCACCATCGCCCGGCGTTTCTTGGTGGTCATGTCTCGAATCGTCCCGCGCAGCGATGGATGGCTCTTTTCGAGCGCATCGAGGACGGAGCGCTGAGTCACCGGGGCTGAGACCTCCAGCTCGACCACGCTGCCGACGCCGGCCAGCGTTCGCAGGTTCGCCGGGAGGATGACCTGTATCACTTCAAGATCTGAACTTCGACGGAGAGCACCGCCGGTAGGTCGCGGACGATTGAGGTCCAGTTGTCGCCCGCATCGGCCGACGCGTACACCGCGCCTCCGCTCGTGCCGAAATAGACTCCGCAAGGATCGAGGGAATCGACGGCCATCGAGTCGCGCAGGACGTTGACATAGCAGTCTTTCTGGGGAAGACCGTTGGTCAGAGCCTCCCATTCGTTGCCGCCGGTCCGGCTGCGGTAGACGCGCAGCTTGCCGTCGGGCACAAAGTGAAGGGAGTCGCTCGTGATCGGAACCACATAGATGGTCTCCGGCTCGTGCGAGTGCACGTCGATCACAAAGCCGAAGTCGGTAGGCAGGTTCCCGCTGATCTCACTCCATGAGTCAGCGCCGTCGTCAGTCCGCATCACATCCCAGTGCTTCTGCATGAAAAGCGTGTTCGGACGTGAGGGGTGCATGGCAAGACGGTGGACGCAATGCCCGACCTCGGCGTCCTGATCTGGAAGGAAGTTGGACCGTAGCCCGCGGTTTACCGGCCTCCATGATTTGCCTGCGTCGTCGGTCCGGAAGACCCCGGCGGACGAGATTGCGCCGAACATCCTGTCCTCGTTGCTCGGATCGATGAGGATGGT
>DATLPO010000060.1:0-6220 GCA_035535675.1 Candidatus Limnocylindria bacterium | reverse complement strand
TACGACCTGGCTTGGCGCCAGCTGGTCGGCTTCGAGCTCTTTCGCGATGACACTTCCACCCGGCCACCGTCGCGCCGCACGTGGAGGACCATGTCGAGTGGCGTTGTCCAGGCTCCCGGACTCGAGATCCTGCCCCACAGTGAATACGGGGTTCAGCCGATCTGGCGCATGTACGCACCGGCGCCGCCCTATGTGATCGAGTTCGGTCCTCCGCGCCTGACCAAAGACCTTGCCGGCCCGAGCATCGTGGTGCCACCGGAGGAGCGAATCCACGCGCTCGCGTCGCTCCAGCGCCAGGGCCTGATCACGTCTGAAGAGATGGAGATGGCGGTCGAGCGGCTCTTGGGGTCGAGGGTGCCGGAGCCCGAGGAGCCTGAGCTCGAGGACGCTCCGACAACGCCCGTGGCGGCCCTTCCCAGGACACCCGCGGGCAGCACCGGCTCTGCCATTCGGTGGCGGGTGTTGATTGGATACCTTGCCGCCGCGGCCGTGCTGGTTCTTGCACTCGTTGTAGGCGGTCCGTACGTTGGTCGCCTTCTCTTCTCCCGCCCGTCCGCGGTTGTCATTACGCCGTCGCCTTCCCCGACGCAGCCCTCGCCCTCGCCAGGCCCGACAGTGGTGCCGCTGAACCTGAAGCCGATCCTCATCAAAACGACCGATGTGCGAGCGGGCTACGTGGCCGGCCAGTACGTTTCGACACCCCTTTGTGAAGCCTGCGTCCCCGCGGTGTCAAGCCTCACTGTCGTGCTCGAGAACGCACCGCTTCATCGAAGAATCCTCAGCGCAGCGACTCAAGCTCCGACTCCTGCCGATGCCAGTTCGGTGCTCAAAGCCCTGATGAATGCCCGGAACCCCGGTCGTTGGACCACAGGAAAGAGCCTCGGCAATGAGAGCTATACCCTCGCCGAAGTCGTTGGCAATCGCACTTACTTGCGTGTTTTATGGCGAACAGGTTCGATCACCAACGAGATCGCGCTGATCTCCAACAAGGGAAGCGGCCTCACGATGCAAAACGCACTTGAGCTGGCCCAGATCCAGCAGGCAAGGGCAGTCAAAGCGCGCCCCTGATCAGAGTTCCTCGCGGGCCCTTGGCAGGCGGCCCAAAGGTGCCGCCCGTGGGTTGGCCGCGGCGCCATAGACAGGCGAGCCCGCGAATGGTTCTATCCCAATCATCAAGGAGAACCACCGGTGGTCGATGTGAACCAAAGCATCGCTGATGAGGTATCGGCAGCCCGGCTGCTCGAGCTGACGCGCCGGATCTCGAGCGAGGTCCGCCTTTCGGGAAGCGACGAGGAACGAAGGAGCGCCAACTACATCGACAGGTTGCTCCAAGACGCCGGTCTGGAAACCGAGCTCCTGGTCCACGACGCATACATCAGCCTTCCGGGAAGCGCAGAGATCGTCGCCGGCGATGAGCACTACCCGGGGATAACGCACTCCTTCTCAGCTTCGACGGGCCCAGACGGGTTCGAAGCCGAGCTCGTCGATCTCAGCGCGCCGGCCAACGCCAAGGGCGGCGTTGCACGCGGCAAGGTAGCCCTGCTGGACGGCCTCGCCATGGCCGGATACGTCCGCGCGGTCGAGGCTGACGGTGCAGTTGCCCAGATCTACATCAACGGGGAGCTGACACACGAGATGATCGTGTCCAGCGTCTGGGGCAGCCCGGGGAGTGGCGAGCGTGGCAAGTATCCAAAGGGCGCGATCATGTCGATCACCACTGAGGTGGGGAAGAGGCTGCGCGAGCGGATGCGGTCGGGCCCGCTCCGCGTTCGCGTCCATTGCGAGGTCGATACCGCATGGCGCAAGACCCCCTTACTCGTCGGCAACCTGAAGGCCGAGGGCACCGACGACTTCGTGCTTTTCAGCGGCCACCTGGACTCGTGGCATCTCGGCGCGATGGACAACGGAGGGGCCAACGCGACCATGGTCGAGGCCGCGCGCATTTTCGCCGGCCACCGCGATCGCCTTCGCCGCGGCCTTCGTGTCGCCTTCTGGTCAGGCCACTCGCACGGCCGCTATGCGGGTTCCGCCTGGTACGCCGACTCTCATTGGAAGGAGCTGCGCGATCACTGCGTCGCGCATGTGAACGTCGACTCGATCGGCGGACTCGGCGCCACTGTGCTCAGCGAGGGCGTGGCGATGCCATCCACCAAGGCGCTTGGCGCCGCCGCCATCGCGCAGATCGCTCAGGCTGAGTTCGACGGCACCCGAGTGGGCAGGGCAGGCGATCAGTCCTTCGTGGCGCTGGGCATCCCGTCCCTCTGGATGTCGCTCTCGGAGCAGCCTCCCTCCGACCACCCAACCGCGCGTGCGTTCTCCAGCACCGTGGGCTCACCAAAGTCGGGCGGTCTTGGGTGGTGGTGGCATACGGTCGAAGACACTGTCGACAAGCTCGATCCGGATCTATTCGTTCGTGACGCTCGGATCTACATGGTCGCGCTCAGCAATCTCCTCGGCGAGCAGCTGCTGCCGCTTTCGGCTATTGCCGAAGCCAACGAGCTGCTCGACCGGCTCAAGGAGCTCGATGGGCTTGCGGGCGGCCGTTTCGATCTTTCGACGACGATCGCTGCAGCGATGGAGGCGCGCGAAGTTGCCGGCGCCCTTGAGATATGGAGGAGTCAGCAGAAAGGCGAGGTGAGCTGGGCTGACGCGAACCTCTTCAACCATGGCCTGAATCGCCTCCTGCGAGGCCTGGTTGGAGCTCTCAACAGCGAGCACGGGCCTTACGCGCAGGACCCCGCCGCGAGCGTGCCGGTGCTCCCACTCCTGGAACCGGTGCGTGCGCTGGTCGCCCTCGACCCGGACAGCGATGAGGCAAAGCTCATGACGGTGGACCTGGTCCGGGCGCGGAACCGGCTGGAGGACCTCGTCAGGCGGGGGACCGAAGCAGCCGGCCTGGCGCTCGAGCAGCTTCGATGAGCGGAAGGGCGGAAGGACGCAAGGCGTTCATCACCGGCGCGGCAGGGGGTCTCGGGCTCGGCGTCGCGAAGCTCTTTGCTTCAGAAGGGGCCAGCGTGGCCCTGGCCGACATCGGAGGGGCAGACGAAGCGTCGGCCTCACTCGGAGCAGGTCCCCGCGCGCTCGCCCTGTCAGTTGACGTCCGGGACGCCGATTCCGTGGAGGCGGCGATCTCGGAGGCGTGGGACGCGTTCAACGGTCTCGACGTGCTCGTCAACTGTGCCGGCATCTACCCGAGCCATCTCATCGTCGACATGAGCGTCGAAGCCTGGGACAGCGTCCTGGACACCAATCTGAAAGGCCCTTTTCTTACTTCGCGGGCCGTCGTCACGCGCTGGATCGACCAGGGGGTTCAGGGGCACATCGTGAACATCACGTCGGGCGCCGCTCTTCGAGCTCGGCCGGGAGCCGCCCATTACTGCACGTCAAAGGCGGCGCTGGAGATGCTCACTCGCGCTTTCGCCCTTGAGATGGCTCCGCACCACATCCACGTGAACGCTGTCTCGCCGGGGTTCTTCGACGTGTCGAGCGGCGTCAACAAGATCTCGCCCGAGTACGTCGATGCGATCGTGAAGACCATCCCATGGGGCGAGGGAGGTAGGCCGGAGGACATCGCCGAGGCGGTGCTCTTTCTCTGCAGCGATGCGGCTGCCTACATCACCGGCACGAGTCTTCGTGTCGACGGCGGCTACTCGACCGGCACCAATGCGCTGCCGGTCAGCCGGCCGCGAGAGACCAAGCCATGAGGTTCACAGTCATCGGCGCAGGCGCCATCGGCGGCACCCTCGGTGCATACATGGCCAGAGGCGGCGAGGAGGTCGAGTTCGCCGATCGCGCCAAGGACCACGTCGCAGCGATGAAATCGAAGGGCCTGACGATCAAGGCATTCGATGGTCCCTTCACTGTTCCGGTCAACGCCGTGACCCTCGACGAGCTGAAGGGCCCGATTGACGTGGCGCTGCTTGCGGTGAAGGCGCAGGACACCAGAGCCGCGGTGGCATCGATCCGTCCTTTGCTCGGACCGACCTCGGCAGTTGTTTCACTCCAGAACGGACTCTGCGAGCCGGTGATCGCCGACCTTATCGGCGCCGAGCGCACGATTGGCGCCTTCATCAACTTCAACGCCGATTACCTGGAGCCAGGGGTCATCCACTACGGCGGCCCAGGCGCTTTTTTCGTCGGCGAGATCGATGGGGAGATGAGCGATCGAGTCGATGAGATGGTTCGCCGGTTCAGTCATTGGGGCGCTGTTCGCGCCACCGACAACATCTTCGGATACCTGTGGTCCAAGCTCGGCTACGCGAACATGCTCTACGCCACCGCATTGGTGGACGAACCGATGGCCGACGTCATCGACCGCCACCGCCGGCTGATGATTGAGCTTGCGTGCGAGGTGTACGACGCCGCTGACACTGAAGGCATCCACCTGGAGCCTTTTGACAACGTCGAGCCCTACCTCTACTTCCCCCGAGAAAGCCAGGACTGGGAAGCCATCGACCGGTCGCTCGACTCCCTTGTTGCGCTCATGCGCAAGAGCGAGAAGCAGAAGACAGGAGTCTGGCGCGACCTGGCGGTGCGCAAGAGAAAGACAGAGGTCGACTACCACCTCGGCGCTGCGGCCGAAGTGGGAGGGCGGCGCGGCCTGCGCATGCCGCTCACGCACCGGCTCATTGACATGATCCATGAGGTGGAAGGCGGCCAGCGCAGCATGGGTTGGGCGAACGTCGACGAGCTGGAAGCGCTGCTCGCCCACGAGCGGGTTTAGGAGTCGTGGCGGACCCGCGGGCGAAGCTTCTCGACAGCAAGGACGCAATGGTCGAGGATCTGCGCGCGTTCGTCGAGATCGAGTCGCCGTCTGACGTCAAGAGGAAGACGGACGAGTTTGGCGATTTTCTGACCTACTTCGTCAAGGCCAGACTCCAGGCGGGGGTCAAGACAATCATCCAGCCCGCATACGGCAACCACGTCCGCGTGGAGGCCGGTCCGCAAAACGGCCAACCCCCGATCCTGATGCTTGGTCACTTCGACACCGTCTGGCCCACCGGCACGCTGGACACGATGCCTTTCCGGGTCGACGGCCCGTTTGCATATGGGCCTGGCATCCTCGATATGAAAGCGGGCTTGGTGCTCGGAATTCACGCACTGGCTGCGCTCCAGGCGGCCGAGCTGCTGCATGTTCCAGTGGTTTTCTTGTTCACGTCGGACGAGGAGCTCGGCAGTCCCAGCTCACGTCCGATCATTGAAGCCGAGGCAGCGCGTGCCCGTGGCGCTTTGGTCCTAGAACCCTCCGCGGCAGGCGCGCTGAAGACTGCGCGAAAGGGGGTCGGAATGTTTCGTGTGAGTGTCGAAGGTCTGGCCGCCCACGCCGGCTCGAACCCCGAGCTCGGTGTCAGCGCTATCGACGAGCTGGCCCGGCTGATCATCGACCTTCACGGCCTCACGGATCCGACCACTGGCACCACTGTCAACGTCGGCGTCGTGACAGGCGGAACGCGCGCCAATGTGACTGCTGCCAGGGCGACCGCCGAAGTGGACCTGCGCGTGACCAGCATCGCCGAGGCTCAGCGCCTCGAGGAAACGATCCTCGGCCTTGAGGCCCACAACCCCAAGGCGCGCGTGGTCGTCACGGGCGGGATGAACCGGCCCCCCATGGAGCGCACGCCAGGCGTCGCGGCGCTTTACGAGATGGCTAAAGGCATCGCCGCCGAGCTGGGTTTTGATCTCAAAGAGGCGTCGGTTGGCGGAGGCAGCGACGCCAACTTTGTGACTCCTTTGGGCGTCGCCGTGGTCGACGGCCTCGGGGCGGTGGGGGACGGCGCCCATGCGACCAACGAGCATGTCGAGATCGACAGCCTCCCCATCCGGGCTGCCCTGATCGCTGGGCTCATTCGTGAGCTACAGTCCACGGATGGGTACCCACGCCAGGCGCGCCTGGTCGATGAGGGATAGGACTCTGATTCCCAACGTCCAGCCAACCCGGCCTGACGAAGCCCAGCGCGCGGCCGCTTCGGAGGCAGAGCGGCTCTCGATGCTGATCGAGGTGAGCCGCTCTTTGAACTCGAAGCTCGACCTGAGGAGCATCATCCGCCAGATCCTGCAGGCGGTCCTCCACGTCATTCCTGCCGCGGATTCGGGGACGCTCTACATCTACGAGCCCCAGGACGATCGGCTTGTCGTTTACGACACTGTCGGCCTTGGCCCAGAGATGTTCGACATCGCCGTCAGGCCCGGTCGCGGCATCACCGGGCGCGCATTCGAGAAC
>DATLPO010000059.1:0-5760 GCA_035535675.1 Candidatus Limnocylindria bacterium | reverse complement strand
TACGACTCCAAGGGCGAGGTGCGGGCGACCCAGGTCGGTGAGGTTGCCGAGATGGTCTTTGCCCACCGCGTCCACTCGGTTCCCTTCGGCAAGGGAGGACCCAACCTCGCGGAGGTCATCAACCGGATGATCGGTGCTGATCCGCGTTAACTGAAGGGATACTGCAAGCGCCCCTCTAGACTCTGGTTCGAGATGTCGTCAGCTTCCCGGGAACCCGCCCTCGTTCCGCGCCGAGCCGCCGAGCTCCTCGGGCGGATCGAAGAGAACGTCCACCGCGTCATCGTCGGCAAGCAGCGGGTGGTGCGGCTGGCCGCCGCCGGGTTGGTCGCGGGCGGCCACGTGCTCCTGCAGGACCTCCCTGGCACCGGCAAGACCCTGCTCGCGCGAGCGCTTGCCACGTCGGTGGGGGGCACGTTCCGCCGCATCCAGTGCACGCCTGACCTTCTGCCCTCGGATATCACCGGATCGAGCATCTTCAACCAGAAGGACCTGACGTTCCAATTCGTCCCGGGCCCTGTGTTCGCCAACATCGTGCTCGCCGACGAGGTCAACCGGGCGACCCCGCGCACGCAGTCGGCGCTGCTCGAGGCGATGGGGGAGGGCCAGGTCACGGTCGAGGGCGTCACACGGACGCTGGAGCGCCCCTTCTTCGTGGTCGCCACGCAGAACCCGACTGAGTTCCACGGCACGTATCCGCTGCCGGAATCGCAGCTCGACCGCTTCATCCTCGCTGCGGAGATGGGACCGCCGACAGACGAGGAGGCGATGGAGGTGCTGGCCCGCCGCGAGCACGGGGACCCGATAGCGGACCTGCGTTCGGTCGTGAGCCTACAGGAGGTCATCGAGCTCCAGGACGCGTGCCTTCGCGTGGTGGCGGCTCCCGCGATCCGCACCTACATCGTCGCGCTGCTCCGGGCGATCCGCTCGCGGCAGGAAGTCCTGCTGCCGGCGAGCATGCGCTCCGGCGTTTACATCCAGCGTGCAGCCCAGGCGTGGGCGCTGTTCGAGGGTCGTGATTTCGTCCTGCCCGATGACATCAAGCTGCTCGCGATCCCGGTGCTCTCTCACCGGCTCGGGATGCGCGGGCGCATCAAGGCAAGCGACGTTCTCAACGAGGTGGTGGCCTCAGTGCCGCTGCCCCCACTGAGGCAGCACTGAGACCAACCTGGCGCCTGATCGGCGCGCTGGCGGTCGCAGCCGTCGTCTTTTACTACGGGTCCACGTCGGAGGTCAGCTGGCTCTTCCTCCTCGCCTACTGGGTCGCCGCGCTGATCGTCGCCGCCGCTGTCTATGCAAGCTGGAATGCCAGAGGGCTCGCTGCAGGCCTCGCCCTGGCCGGCACCAAGCCCGCGCCTGATTCTCCGCTCGACTCTCTCCCCGAGCAGCTGTTGCGTACCGGTCCGATCCCTGCCCCGATCTTCGAAGGGGATAGCGCAGAGATCGAGCTGCGGCTGACGACGAAGGGAGGGCCCCGAGGACCTGCTCGTCTGTCGGGAATCGTGGGGTCGGACACGGTGCGCGCCGCCACAGGCGTGGTGCCCAAGGCGGGGTGGACGCAGCGGCGCACGTTCGGGCCCGTTGCGCGCGGTCCGATCGTGGCCAGGAGCTGGGTCCTCGAGTCGAGCGATCCGCTCGGCTTCTTCCGCTTCCGGAGCAAAGGCGCGGACGGGGAGGTCGCGCTGGTGCTGCCGCGTTTCATGTCGCTCACTGCGCAGCCGCAGGCGAGGGAGCTGGAGGCGAGCGTCTCAGCGCCCCGCGCGGGGTCGGGCATGGAGCTGTTCGGTGTTCGGGAGTACAGGGCGGGCGATCCCCTGCGGCGCATCCACTGGCGGTCGAGCGCTCGTCTTGGCGAGCTTGTCGTGCGCGAGTACGAGCCGCCGGGCCAGGAGACGGTCGGCATCTTCTGCGACCCCAGCCCGCCGACGCGTGAGGCTGCCGACCAGGTAGCGCGCCTTGCCGCTTCAGAAGCCTGGGATTGCATTCGAGGCGGTGGTCGAGTCGTGTTGTGGGCGCCGGGGATGGAGCCCAGCCTGCCGAGCGAAGCGCGGAACCTGTGGGCGCTGTTGGAGTGGCTCGCGCGTTATCCAATGTCGCCCCCTCCGGCGCTTCGCGCCACCTCCCCGCAAAGCGGGGAGGATATATATCCGCGATATCCCGCGCCCCCTCCGGCCCTGCGGGCCACCTCCCCGCGAAGCGGGGAGGATATTGAGCCACTCGTCAGTGATGTCGTGGGCGTGGCCGCCGGCTCGAGCCCGCGATTGATCGACGCGTTGGAGACAGTCAAGCAGCGTGGCGGCAGGGTTCGGGCATGGGTCGTTGGCGACGCTGAAGTGGATCTCGAGGTTCCGTTGCAGCGCGTTGGGATGGCATGGCCGCTGTGAGACGTTTTCTCCGGCTGCCTCCATCGCCGGTCGAGAACTCACTCGAAGGCCGGGCGTTCGTGTTCGCCGGCTTCGTCGTCGCCACCGTCGCGGTCGTTCTTTACGGCCAGGACTATGTGGTGCCGGACGTTGGCGTGGTCGTGGCGGCGATCGGTCACGTGGTGAGCTTCAGAGGAAGAGCGCGTAAACGAACTGTCGCGGGACAGTTCTTCATCGCCAGCCTCGTGATGGCGGCACTCGCCTACTTCATCGCCGACTCGGTGCTTGCCGTCTTCGGCGGCATCCTGCCGCAGGCAAACTTCGCCATCCTGCTGGTCGCGGTCACGAGCTTCGACCTGAAGACCCGCCGCAACTGCTACTCCAGCCTGTGGATCAGCCTCGCGATCCTCTACCTCGCCGCCGTGTTCGCGTGGGACTACGCCTTTGGCATCCTCGTCGCGCTCTGGGCGATCTGCCTCGCCGGCTTCTGGATGACTTCGCATTTGCGCCGCATGGAGGCCAAGGTGGCAGCGCCGATCCGCCCGCTCGCGCTGACCCTGGTGGGAGCGCTGGCCCTCGGTCTTGCAGGCTTCATCCTCATCCCGCAGCCGACAAGCCTCGCGCCGACCCCGCTCATCGTCTCGCTGCCCAACTTCACGAGCTTCAAGGGCGAGCTCGTGAATCCAGCTCTGCCGCTGGTCCAGATCAGCGGCGATCCGTCGGGTGCTACAGGCAGCATCGACCTGCACTTTCGCGGGCGCCTCGGCGATTCGCCAGTCATGTACGTGAGGACCGGCGCGCCCGCCTACTGGCGCGGCCTGGTTTTCGACAGATACGAGGACGGCGCGTGGACGGCCTCCGACCCCAACTACGTCACATTCCAGCCCTACATCCAGCCGCGGTTCCTGCCCGCGGCGCCGAAGCACAACCTGGGCACGTTCATCCAGGTCTTCCGTGTGATGCGAACGATGCCGGGGGTGATCAGCGCGGCTTATCCCATCCAGAGCCTTTACGCGCCGGTCGCGGCCCTGCGCGAAGACGCGTACGGAACATTCCACACGCCTGACGTGCTGCGCCCGGGTCAGACCTACTCAGTGGTTTCCTATCTCCCGAACCTCTCCGCCGAGGAGCTGGAGCAGGACCCGTTGGCCGGCGCCGGCGAGCTCGGCAACCCGGAGTACACGAATGCCGGGTCGCTCTCCCAGCAGGGCCGCGACCTCGCGCGTCAGGCCGTCGAAGGACACACCGCAACTCAGTACGAAACGGTGATGGCGCTGACTGCCTACCTGCAGCAGCACTTCCAGTATTCGCTCGAGCTCGGGCACGTCCCGCCAGGACGGGACCCCGTCGATTGGTTCCTCTTCGACGCCAAGATCGGCTACTGCGAGCAGTTCGCCACCGCCGAAGTGTTGATGCTGCGCAGTCTGGGCATTGCCGCGCGGCTCGCCACCGGCTACTCGACTGGGGAGTACAACTCAGTTCTCAACCAGTCGATAGTCCGCGAGCATGACGCGCACGCATGGGTCGAGGTGTGGTTCTCGGGACATGGGTGGGTGCCGGTCGACCCGTCGCCCGGATTCTCAGCGCTCCCTGCGACACAGTTCCCCAACCGATGGGCGGCCGCAGGAATCGCGCGGTTGATTCCTCACCTTTCGATCGGCGCTCCGCTGGCAGCGCTTGGCTCGCTCGGCATCCTCGCCGTTCTCCCGACCGCCGTCGCGATCGCGCTGGTGGTCGTCGTGCTGTGGGCGTGGGTTCGAACGCGGAGGTGGGGAAGAGGAGTGCGCGCGGCGCCAGGCGAATCTGAGCTGCTTCGGCTCTACGACCGTGTCCAGCGACGAATCGGGCGGCGCCGAGCCCCACCGGAGACGCCTCTCGAGTACCGCATCGCGTCACGTGCCGGCCCGATCGACCCGCTGCTCGAGGAGCTGACCGCAGCTGTCAACGAAGGAGCGTATGCCGGACGCTGGCCTGAGCGTGATCGGCTGCGCGAGCTCGAAAAGCAGATGCGCTAGGCGGAGTGCGGCCACGAGTCGAAGAGCGCCGTGATGATTGAGGCGCTCTCCGTCTTGGCGACCACGTCGTATAAGTAGGTTCTTCCCGTCAGCTTGGGTTCACCAAGTCCGCACTGGCTGCCGCAGACGGATTCTTCCGCGTACCAGATCAATGTGGAGTTCAAGAACGCAGCCCCGGCGCGGGGTCGTGACGACACGCGAATCGGCTGCCCGTTCGACATTTGGATATACCCGGGGTAGTGGTTGCCCACGCCGTCGAGGTCGACGTACGCGATTCGCTTGCCGTCCGCGCTAGGCCAAGGATGAATCCAGCGAAAGCCTTGGAAAACAACAGTCTTCGTGCCAGTTGTCGGGTCCCATAACTGCACTCCGGCTTTGGTGCGGTAGTAGAGGGTTGCGCCAGTGCGCGCCCAGGTCGCCATAGTTCCGTCGGTCCTGCTGTAAACCAGCTTGTGGTCGGAAACCCGAACGATCTGGAATGGAGGTTGGCCTGGGGCGCTTGCCGCAGTGGTGAACGTCTGCTCGAGAGCAACGTACTTTCCGTCGGCGGAGAAGCCGACCATCGCGTCGTCGTTATTGGCATCCACACCGCGGCCCGGAATGGATCCCAGGTCGCTCAAAGTGACATCACCTGCCGCTGACAGCAGGTGCCATGCCACCTTGTCTCCGTTGGAGCTGAGATATGTGAGGGTGGTCCCGTCAGCGCTCCACGCGTAGACCCAGTAGAGCGATCCCTCATTCGCCCAGGCGCGCACCAACGAAGTGGTGCGCGTCAGCATGTCCATCAGATACAGTGCGCCGTCGCCGTTGTCAGCAGTGACGATGTACGAAATGTGGGTGGCGTCGACAAAGCGGAAGTAGATGCCTCCGCCCTTGATGGTGCAGCGGGTCACGGGGTGGGCCAGGTCGCTGATATCGCGCACGATGACTCCGCTGGTGTTGCGCAGGGTTACCAACACGAGCTCGTGGCCGGCGGGAATCTGTGTTGCGCAAGTCACGGAGAGAGGGGGTGGCGTTAATGTCCCCGGGCTCGGGCTCGGAAACCCGGCCGAGGCAACTGGAGAGGGAGTCGGACTGGCTGCCGGAATTGATGCTGTGGGGGTGACGACAGGCGAGCCCCCGCAGGCGGCGAGCATCAGCAGTGCAGCCAGAACCGTGCCTCTCACGTAGGTCAATAACGCCAACCTCGAATACGAGTTACGGAGCAACAACTCGCCCATTGACGCGTTATCCTGACCCGCCGTGGCTAGAGCGGTGAGGCAAACCGGCGCGGAGACTGTCCGCTGGGACCTGAGCGACCTCTATGCCTCGCCGACCGATCCCGCGATCGAGGCCACCCTGTCCCACGCGCTCGAGCGCGCCAAGGCGTTCGAAGCCAAGTACAA
>DATLPO010000058.1:0-4760 GCA_035535675.1 Candidatus Limnocylindria bacterium | reverse complement strand
TCGACAGCGCGATCATCACCACGACGAGGCTGAGCACAGAGCGAATGGGCTCGCGAAAGGCGATGACACCAACGCCTCCCGCCACAGCCAGCGCGGCGGCGACCAAAAAGACGGCTATCGCCAAATCTAGGTAGCGAAAATCCTCCCCGCAAAGCGGGGAGGTGGCGGGCCGGGCCCGTCGGAGGGGGCGAGGAGGGGGCGGGTCACGGCTTGGCCTTCAGCCGCGCTTCCACGTCTGGCGGAAGCGGCTCGAGCAGCTTCTCCTTGGTGTAGATGAACTTCTCGCGGCTGGTGTCCGACAGCTCGTATTCGGGCCCGAGCACAATCGCCTGTACTGGGCAGGCCTCCTCGCAGTAGCCGCAGAAGATGCAGCGGAGCATATTGATCTCGTAGGTCTTGGCATACCGCTCGCCCGGCGACACCCTCTTCTCTTCGGTGTTCTCGGCGGCGATGACGAGGATGCAGCCCACCGGGCACGCTGCCGCGCACAGCTCGCAGCCGTTGCAGCGCTCGAGCCCGTTGTCGTACCGGCGGAGGTAGTGACGCCCGCGATACCGCTCCGACCGAGGCGTCTTCTCTTCGGGGTACTCGGTGGTCACGGTTGGCTGGAAGAACTCATGGAGCGTCGTCCTGAGCCCGCCCGCCAGCGCGCCCACATCAGCCATCAAGCTGCTCTTAGGCCCTTCCGGCTTGGCCGGCACGCCTTCACCCGGCAGCCTCAACGGCGTCGGGTCCGCACCGTCCTGGTTCTTCTCTGTCATGCCTACCCCTGCACCGCCACCAGCACGATCCCGGTGACGATGACGTTCACGATCGCCAGCGGCAGAAGGACCTTCCAGCCGAGCCGCATGAGCATGTCGTAGCGGAGCCGCGGGAAGGTGCCGCGGAGCCAAATGTAAAGGAACAGGAACAGGATCACCTTCAGGAGGAAAGCGATCACTGGCGGCACGATCCACAGGTGCCAGCCGCCGAAGAAGATCAGCGTCGCCAGCGCCGAGACGGTGATCATGTTCACGTACTCGGCGAGGTAGTACATGACGAACTTGAGGCCCGAGTACTCGGTGAGGAAGCCGCCGATGAGCTCCTGCTCTGCCTCCGGGAGGTCGAAGGGCGCCCGGTTGGTCTCTGCCACCGCCGCCATCAGGTAGATCACGAATCCGATTGGCGTGAGGATGATGAGCGGGATCGGTCCTGTGTAAGGCCCCCAGTGGACCGTGTACTCGACGATGTCGCGCAGGCGCAACGAGCCCACGATCATGAAAGTCGGCACCAGCGACAGCCCAAGCGCCATCTCGTAGCTGATGAGCTGGGCCGCCGCACGCAAGCCGCCGAGCAGCGAGTACTTGTTGTTGGAGGCGTACCCGCCGAGCACTATCGCGTACACGTTCAGCGAGCTCACGGCGAAGATGAGAAGGACCCCGATGTTGAGGTCGGCGATCCAGTACTGGACGTTGTACCAGAGGCCGATCGGGATCACGGCCCAGGCGAGGAAAGCAGCAGCCACCGCGATGGTCGGCGCGACGACGTAGATGACCTTGTCAGTCTTTTCCGGGACGAAGCTCTCTTTGAAGGCGAGCTTCACACCGTCCGCCGCCAGCTGCAGCAGGCCGAACGGCCCCACCCGGTTTGGACCGGGTCGCCGCTGGATGCGGCCCAACGCGACGCGCTCGAACCAGACTGTGTAAGCGGTGGCCGTCAGCACAACGAAGAGCAGGACAGCGCTCGCGACCGCGACCACCACCCAGTGGCCGATCGCGTTGTTGTAGAGGTCGTTCACGGGCGGGCCGGCCCGACGAGCACGCGCGCGGGCTCTAGCTCCGCGCTGGGGGGCTGCGCGAGGGCGGCCAGGCCCGGAAACTTGCTCGCGATGTCGCGCTGGATCGGAAATATGCCCGCATAGTCGAGTTCGAGCCCGAGCGCGGCGGCGAGCTCAGAGAGCACCTCCCACGATTCCTTCAGCGGCAGCTCCGCCACCACCGGCGGCCGCAGGAACTGGACGCGGCCCTCGAGGTTGGTGTAGCTGCCCTGGCGCTCGGCGAACGTGGTGGCGGGGAGGACGACTGCGGCGTCCTTGTGCTCGGGCCGCGACAGGTGATCCCAAACGGCATGAAAACCAACTTTCGCCGGGACGCCGGCCGTCGGAGGCGGGCCCCAGGAGAGAAGGGCCTCGACCTCATCCAGGGAGTCCCATCCGGCGACGCCGATCTCTACGCTGCCGCGTTCGTTGGTGCCCCGATAAAGCGGCATGAGCTTGGCCCCGACCTTCCCGGCCAGCTCGCTGCAAGCCGCCACCAGCTCGGCTGCATCCTCGCTGCCCCGGCCGTCGCCGTAAAGGATTGCCACCGGCCCGCCGGGCTCGCGCAGCAACTCGTGGTCGGCCAGCTTGCGCACTTCCGCCGCTGCCTGTCCCGGCTGGTTGCGGATGTGCACCGTGTGTTGGTTGCGGTCGAGGTCGACCCCGTCGGGGTGGACGACGATGAGCTTCGCGCCGCGCTTGGAGACCGCCTTCTTGACGCGAAGGTTGACGATCGGCACGTCGTTCTCGGTATCCGAGGCGACGACGATGATGACGCGCGCCTCATCTATGTCCTTGATCATCAGCTGATCGCCGGAGGGCGCGGGGAGCGCCGTGCGGCCGTGCATCTTGACCTTGGCGTCGCGAAGGGGCCCGTCGAGCAGCTGGCGGAACAGGAAGCCCTCCTCGTTGGTCAGGTCCTGCGGGAGTGAGATGCCGAGCTTCGAGCCCTTGCCCTTGATCCCATCAGCGAGAGTGCTCATGGCCTCGGCCCACGTCGCCTTGGCGCCCCAGATGGTGGGGACGCGGAGGCGCGCGGGGTCGTTCACGTCCGTGTAGTCGAACCTGCCGCGGTCGCAGATCCAGCCGTCGTCGATGTCGTCGTTCTCGCGCGAGGTGATGCGCACCAGCTGCCCTCGACGTTCCCACATGGTCACGTTGCAGCCGACTGCGCATTTCGAGCAGATGCTCGCGGTGTGGTGCATGTCCCATGGACGCGATTCGAAGCGCCAGACGCGCGAAGTCAGGGCGCCGACCGGGCAGAGGTCGATGATGTTGCCGCTGAAGTTCGACGTGAGCGGGCGGTCGAACTGACTCGTGATGATCGAGTGCACTCCGCGCTCGGCGACTGTGAGCTCCTGCTCCCAGGCCACCTCGTCGTAATAGCGGGTGCACCGGTAGCAGAGCACGCAGCGCTCGCGGTCGAGCGCGATGTTATCGGACAGCGGAATCGGTTTCTTGAAGTGCAGGCGCGGCCCGTCGATGCGGCTCGTCGGGTATCCGTGCCGGAAGGTGAAGTCCTGCAGTGGGCATTCCCCGCCCTTGTCGCAGACGGGACAGTCCAGAGGGTGGTTGACGAGCTCGAACTCGAGGACATCAGCCCTGGCCTGCACGGCCATGGCGCTTTGCGTGCGCACGACCATCCCTTCGGCAACCGGCCTGATGCAGCCCGCTTGCGCGACTGGCGGCCCTGGAGCGATCTCGACCAGGCACATGCGGCAAGCTCCGACTGGCTCGAGCTTGTGGTGGTAGCAGAAGACGGGGATCTCGATTCCAAGCAGCTTTGCCGCCTCGACCACGAGAGTGCCATCGGGCACCGTCAGCGGGAGTCCGTCGATGGTCAGGTTGACCATCTTCACGTCAGGCACCGACCAGAGCCTCCTCTACCGAGCAGGCGTGGTGAAGGCAGTGCTCCTCGTATTCGTTGCGGAAGTGAATCATCGTCGACTGGATCACCCAGCCGGCCGCGTCTCCAAGGCCGCAGAGGCATCGCCCACCCTGCAAACCCTGCTGCACCCGGTCCAGCAGGTTGAGCTCGATCTCGGAGCCCTCGTTGGCGAGAATGCGCTCGTAGGTCCGCACGGCCCAGTTGCTGCCGACGCGGCAAGGCGTGCATTTGCCGCACGACTCGTGGGCGTAGAAGCGCAGCAGCCGCGAGGCTGCCTTCACCACGCAGTGGGAATCGTCCATCACGATGATCCCGCCCGAGCCGCCCATCGTCCCGAGAGCTTTGAGCCCGTCGAGGTCGGTCGAGGTGTCGAGCATCGAGCCGGGGAGGACCTTCGCCGACGAGCCTCCAGGCCAGAAAACTTTGATCGTCCGGCCCGGCAGGGCGCCGCCCGCCAGCTCCTCGATGATGTGCCGGTAGCTGACGCCGATCTCGATCTCGAAGTTGCCCGGCTTCTGCACATCGCCGCTCACCGTCACCATGCGCGTGCCCTTGGCTTTCTCGGTGCCGAGCTTGGCGTACTCCGCTCCGCCGTGACGCATGATCCACGGCACCGTCGACAGGGTTTCGACATTGTTGACGGCGGTCGGCATTCCCCAAGCGCCTTTGAGAGCGGGGAAGGGAGGGCGCGAGCGGGGCTGCGCGCGTTTCCCTTCGAGCGATTCGAGCAGCGCCGTCTCCTCGCCGCAGATGTACGCGCCGTGCCCGCGATACAGGCGCACATCGAGCGGGTAGTCGGTGCCGAAGGGGTGGTCGCCGAGGTGGCCCTTCGCGTGCGCTTCGGCGATGGCGTCGCGCAGCATCTCGAAAGGCAGGTCGTACTCGCCGCGGATGTAGATCCATGCCTGGTGGCCGCCGATGGCGAAGGCCGCGATTGCGGCGCCCTCAACCAGCATGTGCGGGGAGTTCTCCATGAGGTAGCGGTCTTTGGCGCTGCCGGGCTCCGACTCGTCGGCGTTGACGACTATGTATTTCGGCCCTGGGTGATCCTTGGGGACGAACGACCATTTGGTGGCG
>DATLPO010000057.1:0-27950 GCA_035535675.1 Candidatus Limnocylindria bacterium | reverse complement strand
GTTCTTTTCGAGGATGGAGCGCAGTCCGGCGTTGGAGATGACGTGATTGGTCCTTCCGAACAATCCCCGGGCGCCGGCCCACGGGCTGAACGGAAAGACATCCTGGCGGCGAAGTCCGCACCAGATCTCGGCCAGCCTGCGAGCGCCTTCCGGGTCGGGCTGCGCGGCTAGCCAGGTTGCGTTGATTGCGCCGACCGAGGTGCCGATGAGGACGTCAGGTCGGATTCCCGCTTCCATCAGGGCCTGGATCATGCCCACCTGGATCGCGCCAAGGCTGCTTCCGCCTGAAAGAACGAAGGCTGTCTTGCCCGGCGCTTGACCCGCGCGACGGCTCATCGCCGAGGTTGAATCAGACCCGAGGTCAAGCTGCCTTTTCATCGGGCAACCTGTGGGCGCGCTTTGCGCGGAGAGTTTCCAGCATGACGGCGGCGTCCACGCGATCCCACAATCGCCAGTCCGCCTCCGAGCGCCAAACCTGGTCGAACAGCGATTCGAGCTGGCTGTGTAGATCGGGGTCTTTTGAAGCGGGCTTGCTTTTCACTCTGATCAGACAACGCGCCGCCAAGTCCGGTCCAGCTACCACCGTTGTATGGATTTGTGAACCTACGGTTGAGCTTGGCGATCACTGCCCACCCAGACCGGGGCCGAGGTGGCGTCCAGCAGGTTCCGGGTCACCTGTCGCGCGGCAGTAGCCGAGCCCGAGACCCCACCGTCCAGAGCTGGAACGAGCCTCCTGCGGGTTCGGGGGCAAGGTACGCGAGGGTCGACCCCTCCACTGAGCCAACGCTTGGGTGACGCCTAGGCCCGCCAGAGAAGTGCTCTGAGGTCAGGCGATGATGCGGTGCAGGTTCCTGCTTGTGATCTTGAATGTCCCTGCTGAGGTGGCAGCTGTCAGCTCGACTGAATAGTCCGCGTAGCTCAGGGTGCCCGAGGTTTTCGAGCGGCAAGCGCTAGGGATCGTCACCTCGAGAGTTGCGCTGGCACCGGCGCCAACATGGTCGGGCCCAAAAACCACCGTTCCAGCGTCGTACTTGTACCCCACTTGTTGCAGCCACCCACCATGGACCGCAGCCAAAGTCATCACCGCCGACACTGCCTTGATCGATATCGAGCTCGACGTGCCGTTGTGTGCCGTGATCGTGGCGTGAAGCTCGTATGGTGCATTGCTCGTGCTCGACGGGCATACATAGTTGGGTTGTACGTTGGCTGCGTTCAATGTGAACTCGGCGTTTGATCCGAATCCGCACCCGCTGAGGATGATGGCGGCAAGGGCCCAACCAGCTCCAAATCTCATGTCGCGGTCACTTGCGCTTGCCGCGCTCGGACGCAGTGGCCACAGCCATCAAAGCGCTCAGCACCGCGCCCTCGAACAAGCCGTAGAGGACCGAGCGAAACATCGGCTGGTTGAATGGGCCGAGGTTGATCACGAAAGTGAGCACCGCGAAGATCGGAAATGAGATGACGAGCTGAACCCAGGTCTCCAGCCCCTCCCACCAAAGCACAAGCCTCGGCGGCGGCTTCGGCTTGTCGGTAGGCTTCATCGCGGCGGAAGCACTGCCTGTGTTTGGGTCACCTGTGCCACGCGCCGGCCTTCGTGGTCCATCAGGTCAGTCTGCACAACGACTGTGCTCTTGCCCACGTGAAGAGGGCGGGCCGTCGCGTCGACGCGCCCGCCGCGCACAGCGCGGAAGAAGTTGGTTTTCGACTCGATGGTCGCGGTGCCGGCGCCAGGCGGGACATTCAAAAAAGCGCAGATGGCTCCCAGCGAATCGGCAAGTGCCATCAGTGCAGCCCCGTGCAGGATGCCATCGGTGGTGCAGCGCTCAGGCTGCCACTCGAGCCTGCCGTTAACCTCGGTCGCGCTCGCCGCGCTCACTTCGACACCCACCAAAGCGGCGAAGGGCATCTGCGACGTCCATTGGGTCGGGTCGTTCTGCATGGAGGCCTCTCCTTATATCTCTAGGCGATTACCTTGAGGATATGCGCGGGCGCCTGACCAACGTTGTGCTCCTGTGCCTGCTCGTCGCTGCCTTCGCGAGTGGCTGGGTCGCATTTGAGCTCAGCGGGCAGCCGGCGCGTGCGGTTCTCGTCATCCACGCGGCCGCCGGCGTCGCGATGGTCCTCCTCGTCCCATGGAAAGCCCTGATCGCCAGGCGAGGGCTGCGCCGCCCGTGGCCGATCCGCTGGGCCTCAGTGGTCCTCGCGGTCGGTGTGTTGATATCGCTTGCCTTCGGGTTCGTTCACAGCTTCGGGCGTCCCGACATCGGCTACCTGACCGCGATGGACTTTCACGTCGGCGCCGCCTTGGCGGTTGTGCCATTTGTCCTATGGCACGTACTGGCCCGGCCTGCGAAGCTGCGCGCCGCGGACCTCAGCCGGCGCAACTTCCTCAAGGGCGCGGCGCTGTTAGGCGCGTCCGGGCTCGGCGTGCTGGTTTTGCCAGGCGCCCGGCGCGCCCCAACCGGATCCTTCAGCGCCGCCTACGCGATCCCAACGCAGTGGATGTTCGACGTCACACAGGAGGTCGACGTCAACACCTGGAGCCTGCAGGTGGCCGGACGACAATTGACGTACAACTACCTGCTGTCTTTCGATGACAGCGTCACCGCCGTTCTCGACTGCACCGGCGGCTGGTACTCCGAGCAGTCATGGGGAGGCGTGTGGCTGCATCGCTTGCTGCCGCCGGGCGCATCTGCCGGCTCGAGCATCAACGTGCGCTCGGAGACCGGCTACAGCCGCCGCTTCGCGATCGACGACGCGCCCCGCCTGCTGCTGGCGACTCGCCTTGACGGCACCACGCTGGACGCCGGCCACGGCTTTCCAGTGCGGCTTGTCGTACCTGGTCAGCGAGGGTTCACGTGGGTCAAGTGGGTGAGCTCGGTCGACGCGGAAGATCTGCCTTACTGGTGGCAGCCGCCCTTCCCGTTACAGTGACCTCGCGAGAGATGCGCCACCTCCAGTCACAGCGATCCCTCCCTGCTTTCGGCACGGCGCCGGCCCTCAGCCCGCTTGCGAGGAAGCTTCGACTGGAGCCTCACCACAAGGTTGCAGTCCTCAACGCGCCTCTCAGCTACCTCGAGAGCCTGGCGCCCGCTCCCGCCGGCTTGAGCACCGAGCTCCTTGCGAAAGAGTTGTTCGACGCGGTTCAGCTCTTCGTCAGCGGCGTCGAGGAGCTTCGCGAGCTGGGACCTGCCGCAATCCATGCGGTCAAGGAGGATGGTCTTCTCTGGATCACCTATCCAAAAGGCGGCAAGACTCGAGGCGTCACGGATTTACCGGCCACACCGTTGTGGGTGAAGCGAGACGTTCTGGGAGAGATCACGGCCGAGACGGGATACAGGCCGGTCGCGTTCGTCAAGATTGACGACAACTGGACCGCGCTGCGGTTCAAGCGAATCGAATAAGCAATGCCAGTCGAGGTCACCGCCAGTGGAAGTCACGGCTGGAAAATGCCCCGCGCCGCGATCGTGGTGATGGGACTCATTCCCCGCGTGTACCGCCTTGTCAACGGTCGCGGCTTGGGTCGCACCCTCGTCCTGACCACCGTCGGCGCGAAAACCGGTCAAAAGCGTGACGCACACCTCACCTCCTTCCCCGAGGGCGACGGCTGGCTGGTGGTCGCCTCCAAGGGAGGCTCCGCCACACATCCGGCCTGGTACATCAACATGGCCCGCCACCCTGACGAGATCTGGGTGCAGGCCGGCAGCCGCCGTACACACGTCAAGGCCGAATCGTTGAAAGGCGCGGAGCGCGACAAGGCGTGGCGTCGCGTCGTGTCTGAGTTTTCCAACTACGGCGATTACGAGAAGAAGACCGACCGTGAGATTCCTGTCGTCAGGCTGACGCCCCTACCTTAGTCGCACCGGATTCGTTCAACAGACGTGCATAGTATTCGCCGTGCCGCCCCTTTTCGCTGAAGCGAAGCCGCCAGTACGAGGCGCCCTTGGCGGGAAGGTGGCCGTCATAGCCGGCGGCGGCAGCGGGGTTGGCAAGGCCGTCGCCAAAGCCCTGGCGCGCCAGGGAGCCAACATCGTCGTCGCCGACTTCGATGTGCCTCGAATGGAGAAGGCGGTTGAGGATGTCCTGAAGCTTGGCACCTGTGACTCGGCAATCGCTCTATCGACCGATGTCAGCAGCGACGCGTCAGTTCGTTCTCTGGTGCGCGACTCAATCAAAGCCATGGGACGAGTCGACATCCTGGTCAACGCGGCGGGGGTTCTACTGCAAGGCAAGCTCGACAAGATATCGAGCCACGACTGGACGTGGATGCTTGAGACGAACTTGCTGGGGCCGGTACGGACCGTCACCAACTTCCTACCTCACATGACCGAGCGCGGGTCGGGCCACATCGTCAATGCAGTCTCGTACGGCGGCCTGGTGCCAGGCGACCCGATGACCATTCCTTACGACAGCGGGCATGCTGCGCTGGCGGCGTTCACCGAAGGGCTGGCACGACAGCTGAGCGGCACCGGGGTTTTCGTCTCGCTCTACTGCCCGGGCTCGAAGAGCCCTCGCATCGGTAAGAACACGAGGTCGCGAGGCATAGGCCGCTGGCTGGGGGGCGCCGACCAGACGGATGACGGCTCGCGGCTCCTCGATCCGCTCGTCACGGGGCTTGTCGAGTCGATGCACCACCCTCGTTTCCTCATCCTCGGCGATCCTTCGGACGCCGATGCTCTACGCGCCCGCTGGGAGCACGTGAGCGCTGTTGCTCAGGTGACAACATGACCCCGCCGACAGATCTTCTATCGAGCATCGGAATCTGTGTCAGCGCCGCGGCGCTGCTTGCGGTTTTCGGCTGGCGCCTACGCCAACCGCTGATCCTTGCCTACCTCGTGACCGGCGTCTTGATCGGGCCGCACGTCCTCAAATGGGTGCCGAACCAGGAGAGCATCTCGACTGTCGCGGAGATCGGGTTGATCCTCCTGCTGTTCGTCATCGGCCTTGAGATCGACCTCAAGAAGCTCGCCTCGGCCGGCGCTCCTGTGCTGCTCACGGGGGCGCTCCAGGTCCCGATCTGCATTGCGCTTGGGCTCGGATTCTTCTACGCGATTGGCGTTCGAAACGGGCCAAACGACTACTCCCTCATTTACCTCGCGGCGTGCATGAGCCTTTCAAGCACCCTGGTCGTGGTCAAGCTCCTGTACGACAAATTCGAGCTCGACACACTGCCTGGCCGCGTCACGCTTGGCGTGCTCGTCATCCAGGACCTGTGGGCAGTCGGCATGCTCGCAGTCCAGCCGAACCTGACGAATCCCGACCTGCTGCCCCTGGCGCTCTCGTTGTTGAAGGGTGCTCTGATGGTCGTGGGCAGCCTCTTCATCTCGAAGAACGTGCTCCCCTTCGTCTTCCGGTCGGTCGCCAAAGCTCCGGAGCTTGTCCTGGTGAGCGGGCTCGCATGGTGCTTTTTGCTGGCCGGTGTCGCGAGCTTCATAAAACTGTCCCCCGAGATGGGAGCGCTGATCGCAGGAATCAGCCTGTCGACCTTCCCTTACAACCTCGACGTGATGGCGAAGGCAGTCAGCATCAGGGACTTCTTCGTGACGCTGTTCTTCGTCGCGCTGGGAATGCAGATTCCGATCCCGACGTGGGACGTGGTTGGGATTGCCCTCGCGGCGTCGGTGTTCGTGATGTTGAGCAGGCTCTCAGTGGTCCCAATTCTTTACGCATTGGGGCTTGGTCATCGTGCGAGCCTTCTGCCCGCGATCAATCTCGCTCAGGTGAGCGAGTTTTCGATAGTCATCGCGTCCCTGGGTTTTACTCAGAAAGTGCCCCAGATCCCAGCCGACGTGGTCACTGTCGTGATCATCACGTTCGCGATAACCGCTGTCCTATCCACCTACATGATCAATGCGAGTCACCGCGTCCAGAAGGCATTGAGCGGAGTGCTCAGGCTTCTACGCGTAAAAGACCTGGATGCCGCTTCGACCGGTGAGGAGGCGCGTGAAGAGCGGAAGGAGACGGTCGTTTTCTTAGGCTTCTTCCGTGACGCGAGCTCGGTGCTGCACGAATTTGAGAACGACGGCGACAGCGTCGACGCCGGCGATTTCTTGCGCAAGATCCTTGTCATCGACTTCAATCCGACAGTGATGCGCGAGCTTCGCCGCCGCAAGATCAGCTGCATCTACGGGGACATCGCCCATGCCGACACTTTGCGGCACGCGAGCATCGAAAACGCGGAACTTGTGATCTCGAGCATCACCGACGACATCCTTCGAGGCACCAACAACCTGAGGATGTTGAAGAACATCCGGGCGAGCAGCCCAAATGCGCGCGTGGTGCTCACCACCGAGCACATCCCGCAGGCTCTTCACTTCTACGAGGCTGGAGCCGATTTCGTCTACATACCCCGGCTGCAGTCGGCGCCGGCGCTTGCGCGGATTCTCAAGCAGGGTCTGAGCGACGGCTTCCAGGCCGTGCGGGAAGCGGAGATCGAGCACCTGTCAAATCGCCACGAGGTCCTGGCCTAGCCCGGGCTGAGGCAGCCTGAGACCGTCATGACAAAGATCCTCGCGATTGCCGATGAGGTCGACGAGGCGATGTACACCGGCAAGCTCGAGCGACTGCGTCCTGACCTGGTGGTTTCCGCCGGAGACCTGCCTTTCGACTATCTCGAGTACATCGTCAGCCGGCTCAACGTGCCACTCGTGTACGTGCCGGGCAACCACGATCCAGAGCTGCGGTCGCCGGATCCGACCTGGGCCCCGCTTGGGGCCGAGCGTCCGCTGCCAGGACCGCAGGGCTGCGAGAACGTGGACGGCCGCGTCGTCGTTGCGGCCGGGCTCCGCATCGCCGGGCTTGGCGGCTCGATGCGCTACAAACCAGGCTCGAACCAGTACTCGGATGCCGAGATGCGCTGGCGGGCGCTCAGCCTCGAGGTCCGCGTCAAGCTGAATCCATCCCGACGCGCTCGCAAGGTTGACGTCCTGCTGACGCACTCTCCGCCACTCGGCTGGGGGCAGGACGATCTTGCCCACCGCGGATTTTCGGCTTTCGTGCGGCTTGTCAAGGACCTCGAGCCAAAGGTGCTCGTCCATGGCCACGTCCACCCTTTCGGCCGGACCAAGCCCGAACGCCTCCTGGGCACAACGCAGATCATCAATGCCGTCAGCTCTCGGTTGCTCGAGATCTAGAGCGGGAGGGTGACGCCGACTCCTTCGGCGAGCGCCCGATCGTAAACCAGCCGCGCGGTGGCTGCGTCCTCGACCGCATGGCCAGTCGACTTGTAGACGGTGATGTCGTCTTTCGAGGTCCTGCCCGCCTTAGTGCCCGCAAGCACCTCGCCGACTTCGGTGATGCTCTCGGCGTCCATCCCCTGCAGCTCGTGAGCCCCGGCCGGCGGAGCGTTCAGGGCGGCGCCGCGCCATTCGACGAACACCTTGGCCGCGGCCAGCGTCTCGCGATCCAGCTCAGGGCCGAAGGTGCCGCCAACCGAGCTGACGTGAACACCTGGTCCAAGCCAATCGCGGCGAATGATCGGCTCACGCGCGTCGGTGCAGCATGCGACGACGTCAGCGCCGCGCACTGCGGCCTCGAACGACGTTGCGACTCGCGCCTTCGGATGCCTGGCCGCCAGCGCCGACGCCTTCTCCTTGTCGCGAGACGCCACCCGAATCTCCTCGAAGTCCCGCACCCGCGTAAACGTTTCGAGGTGTGAGCCGCCCTGCACCCCGGCGCCCAGAATCGCCAGAACCTTGGCGTCGTCCCGAGCCAGCGCGCGCGCTGCAACCGCGGCAGTGCCACCGGTACGGATCGCAGTGATGTAAGCGCCGTCCATCAGGGCAAGCGGCGCCCCATCGTCCTCGTCAAACAGCGCAATCAAACCCTGGTGGCTTGCGAGTCCGCGCGAGTGATTGCCGGGGAAGACTGTCACCAGCTTGACCTCCAGCGCCACCCCCGGCACGTAGCCCGCCATCGCGCCGAGCAGGCCCAGGTCTGGAACGCGTGCCCCGATGCGTGGAGGGACCGATGTGATGCCAGAAGAGAAGATGATGAGCGCCTTCGCGAGAGCCTCGAGCATCGCGTCCACATCGAGCAGGCGCTCGACGTCCGCACGGCACAAGTAGAGAAGCTCACCCACCTCTCGGCATGATATTGCCTGCGGTGAAGGACTTCCTGCGCAACGGAAAGCTGCTGACCCTGATGCTCGGGCATCTGACGGTGGATACCTACGTGGGTGTCATCCCGGTGCTCTATCCGGTTTTGATCGGCCGATTTCAGCTGAGCCTTGCCACAGTCGGCCTTGTGAGCCTCGCCTACAGCGGCATGGCGGCGATCTCCCAGCCGCTCTTCGGCGTGATCGCCGACCGTTTCGGGACCCGCCTGACCGGCCTGGCTCTGGCCTGGACGGCGATCACCTTTGCGCTCATCGGTTTCGCGCCCACCTTTCCGCTCCTGCTGGTCGTCGCGTGCCTCTCAGGCCTGGGGTCCGGCGCGTTCCACCCCTTCGGGGCCCTGGACGTCCGTGCCCTGCTGCCTGCCTGGAGGCGCAGCTTCGGCATGTCGGTCTATGTGACCGCAGGGACAGTTGGCGTCGCCATCGGCCCTCTGGTCGGGATCGTGCTGTTCGGTGCGCTCGGCATCCACGGCACAGGTTTTCTACTCATACCCGGCCTCGCGGCAGGCCTATACCTCTTATGGAGGATGCGGGCGGCCCCGCTGCGCACCGCGGCGGCAGTGCGCGTGGTTGCGGGGCAAGCGGCGCCGGTCTTCGCCCTGGCCATGGTGATCGGCGTGATGATGTCCCGCAGCTGGACCGTCGGCGTTTTTCAAGCGTTCACCCCGACCTGGTACGCCCAGCTTGGCTATGGGCCGAGCTTCTACGGCCCTCTCGTCACCACCTTTGTGCTGGCGAGCGCCATCGGCACTGTCGGATGCGGCTCACTGGCCGACCGATACGGCCGCCGAACCGTGATTCTCGTGACGCTGGTCCTGAGCGCGCCGGCGATCCTGCTCTACACGCTGTTCCCTGGGCCGTGGGCTTTCCTCAGCGCGATCCTGATCGGCGTGCTGGCCGCCTCGACAGCCCCGCTGATGCTGCTCATGGCGCAGCAGCTGATGGCCTCGCGCGCCGGCCTCGCATCGGGTCTGGTGATGGGTCTTGGGTTCGTGACTGGAGCTATCGGAGTGCCGATCAACGGAGCGATTGCGGATGCGATCGGCCTTCAGAAGTCGCTGATGACCCACGTCATTCTGGTTCTCGCGACGATCATCCTCGCGTGGTTTCTGCCTCGCGAGGATGAGATGGAACGCCACACGGTCGGCGCACGTGAGGCTCAGCCGGCGGTGACTCCATGAGAATGTGAGCTGTGCTGACGACTGGCGAGCAGATGGAGATCGTGGTCCATGATGACGCGGCCGCCCTGGCGAAGCTCTTCAAGCTGCCGGTGGCCAAACGTCTTGGCGCGCTGGCCCTGATGCGTGGCATCTCCGAGTTTGACGAGCCCGAGATGAAGCGTCTGAAGCAGGTGCACGAGCAGGGCGACGGATTCAGGGTGGGAGTCGACGACCCTCGCTATGCGACTGCCCTCGCGCGCCTCGTCGAGGCAGACGCATGGGGCCAGCTGCGGCGAGAGCTGGCGCGTGCATGGGAGTACCAGCGGTCGGTCCTGCCTGGAATTCACCATGCCGAAAGTGTTGACGTCACGCTCACCCTGGGGAACCCTGACGACCCGGTTTTCATCGAGCGCACGCGCGGGTATTACGGGATGGGCTCCATACCGGGAAGCATCTGGATGGTGGCGTGGCCGACTGACTACAACGTCTCGCGGATCGGCGCGTGCGGGGTGCACGAGCTGGCCCACAACCTTCGCACGCCGAACGTCGAAGGCCATTTCGACCTCGCCGAGTGGGTGATCCACGAAGGCCTCGCCGAGGTCTTCACAGTCGAGGTCTGCGGGCCTGACTCCACAGGAGCGTGGTACTCGTCGGTGGCCGGAAAAGAGCTGGACGCGGCATGGCAGAAGGTCACCGCTGCATTCGGAACCGGCCGGTCGTTTCCAGACTGGACTCCGTACGTCCTCGGTGACGAGGTGGCGGCGCGGATGGGCTTGCGACCGGTGGGAGTTCCCCATATGGGGGGCTATGCGGTCGGCAGGGCGATCATCGAGCGCTACCTTGCAGCGACGGGGCTGAAGGCGGCACAGGCGATGGTGCGACCGAAGAACGAGATCCTGGCGGGCGTCGGGCTCGCGCGCAAAGACAAGAGATGAGCGCCCTGCCGAAGCGTTGATCGGGAACGTTTACGAGGCGGCCGGTGGACAGGAGACATTCCGGCTCCTTGTTGAGCGCTTCTATGCAGCGGTGGCGGATGACCCCTTGCTGAGACCGATATACCCGGAAGCAGACCTGGCGAGCGCCACCAAACGTCTCACCATGTTCCTCATCCAGTACTGGGGCGGGCCGTCAACTTACAACGAGCAGCGCGGCCATCCGCGGCTGAGGATGCGTCATCAGCCCTTCGCCATCGGGCAGGCGGAGCGTGACGCGTGGCTTGGCCACATGACGGCGGCTGTCGACTCGTTGGAGCTCAGGCCGGCCGTGCGGAAGGCGCTGATCGACTACTTCGAGACAGCATCCACAGCCATGATCAACCGGCCGGCTCCGCGCTGATCGGAGCGACGGAAGGTGCGGGAGCTGCGTTCGGCTCTGGCTTGACGAGGTCCTCGGCAACCGGGGATGCAGCTTCCAGCTCGATCGTCAGTGTGTGCCCTGACGCCTTCGCGCGGCGGAGCGCCGCGCGCAGGCGGGGGATCTCCGCGCGCAGAGGCTGCTCGACCCAGTCGAACGCGATCACGCGCTCGTTGACCTCCCAGAAGAGGCCGTTCTGCATCGACTCCATGCGATCCAGCGCAGCATCGACGAACTCCGGTGGCGCCGCCGCGATGCCTTCGACAAGGATGTGGGCGACATCCTTCTGGTCGGCTGCCATGGCCCAGAAGGTGAGCTTGGCCACGCCTTTGAACAGTCCGTTGAGGCCGATCGGGCGGGCGTTGGGGATCAGGTCGAGGAGGTTGCGGACCATCAACAGCGCAAGCCGCTTGGTGACCTCCGGGTCGCGCGCCCTCGCCTCGATGGCGAGGTCTGCCACGTCCTCCGCCGCCGCGCCGAAGATCGCAGGCATTCCCGCCTCGTCGAAGTGCCGGCCGTAGCGGAGCAGATGAGCCGCGGCCTCGACGGCAAGGTCGGGCCGCCATTCGAGCGATCCGATCGCCAGCCTGCGGTACTCGTTCATGATCGCCGAGGCGAATGTTGGCGCCGACTGGTTGATCGCCCCGCGCAGGTAGGTGTTGAAGAAGCGAACGCACAGCTCGGCCACCTCCGAGTCGCCCTGTTCGATGGCGGCCAATCCGACCTTGCGCGTGGCGACGGCGATCGCATGCACCGCCTCCTTCCTGTGCACTGGCGTGAGCCCGATCATGTCGACGAAGCTGGACATGATCGTGTAGGTGAACCAGGTGCCTGCGCGATTCACCTCGGC
Organism: Candidatus Limnocylindria bacterium; assembly: GCA_035535675.1. Classification (GTDB taxonomy): domain Bacteria; phylum Chloroflexota; class Dormibacteria; order Dormibacterales; family Dormibacteraceae; genus Palsa-872. The sequence goes on along the minus strand of DATLPO010000057.1, from coordinate 16,471 downwards.
AAGAATCTGATCCGACGCCCCAGGCAGCTCGGAGTGGCCGACCTTCAACCAGTCGGATTTCAAGTCCTTCTTGATTGGAAGGTAATCCTCGGCGAGGAGCTGCCCCAGCACCTCGATGCTGAGGACGCATATCGGCACATCGCCCAGCTGGATCGAGCCGAACGCGATGTCGGTCACTTGCGCAATCGATGTCATGAGCTCGCCGCGGTGGCGCCGGCTGTGCTTGCTCTTCACGGCCGCACGCAGCTCCCGTCTGGCTCGCCGGATGATGCCGCTCACCAGCGTCTCAGCGCGCATTACTTCGAAGATGTAGCCGACGTAAGGCAGCAGGATCGCGAAGTTGATCAGCGCCAGAGTCACCGCGGCCGCGACGCTCCACCTCGGTACGTAGTCGACCTTGACCTCTGCGCGAACCAGGAACGTGTAGAGGATGGATGCCAGAGCGAAGCTCAGCACGAGGGCGTTGAGCGGGTTGCGCGTGAAGATCCCCATGATCCGTGGCGAGTAGCGCGACGATGTCGTCTGGATGCCGAAGACGACCGAGACGATGACGATGCTTAGCGTGACGCCCTCGGCGCCTCCGACCAGTCCGAGCGTGCCGGCGGCGGCCGCCGGATCGGGAGTAAAGAAATCGACGATCGACCTGTAATGGATGGCGTCGAGGAAGCCGAAGAGGATGACCAGCATGAGCGAGACGGTGACCAGGGCAAGGCCTGACAGTCCTGCGCCGAACCAGCCGCGAGCGTTGCTGTCCTTCACCTGCCGCGCCGCTGATTTCGGCGCGTCTTCAGCCATCGATTGATCCAACCTCACGGCACGGCGATCCTAAGCGATCGGCACGCGCCTAGCTACAGTTGATAGCCGTGTTCCGCGCGATCGTCTTCGACTTCGACGGGCTGATCCTCGACACAGAGGAGCCGATCTACAGGTCCTGGCTCGAGGTGTACGAGGCCCATGGCGAGGCGTTGCCTTTCGAGCGGTGGGTGCAGACCGTCGGCTCGACGACCGCCGAGTTCCATCCACAGCACCACCTCGAAGAGCGCCTGGGACGGCCGCTGACTCAGGAGGTCATCGAACGCCGGATCGGGCGCCGGACCGAGATGATCCTCGCCCAGCAGCTTCTGCCTGGAATCCTCCAGCACGTCGACGCGGCAAAGTCCCTGGGGCTCAAGCTTGGAGTGGCGTCGAGCTCGACGCGGGATTGGGTAAGGGGCCACCTGGACCGGCTCGGCATCCTCGGCAGGTTCGACTGCGTGCGCTGTCGCGACGACGTCGCCAGCGCGAAGCCGGCGCCTGACCTCTACATAGCGGTGCTCGATTGTCTCGGCGTCAGCCCTGCGGAAGCGCTGGCCCTAGAGGACTCGCCAAACGGCGTGATCGCCGCCAAGCGAACAGGGATGCGGTGCGTTGCCATCCCCAACAGCATCACCGCCCAGCTCGACCTCAGCGCGGCGGACATCGTGCTCCCCTCGCTCTCCGAGGTTACCCTGCCCGAGTTGCTGCAGCGGCTCGACTCCCGCCCCAGCCTTTAAGAGGCTGGGCCGGAGATGCCAACCGGTGCTTCGGCGCCCATGCGGCCCATCTGCGTTGTTGCGACCTGCGTTGCTCGCTTACGCATCCACGGATGCGCGCGCTGCGCTACTCGGCCACTCCACTGGGGTCCCCATCGCGCAGCGATGGGAGGGACCCCTGGACACCGAATCTCTCGGCCGGCCCTCCAGCCCAGCCTCTAACCTAAACGCGTGCGAATCGGAATCCTGACCGGTGGCGGCGACGCGCCCGGGCTTAACGCGGCCATCCGAGGAGTCGCGAGGCGCGCCTTCCAGCTCGGCCATCGCGTGAGCGGAGTGCAAAACGGATGGGCCGGGTGCATCGAGGACGGGCTCATCGAAGAGCTCGCACCTGAGGGCGTCCGCGGGATCCTTCACCTGGGCGGCACGATCCTCGGCACCTCCCGCACCAATCCCCTGAAGATGAAGGACGGCATCGCGACGGTGATTCGTGTCCTCCGGCGCAGCGGCATCGACGGGATAGTGCCAATCGGCGGCGACGACACTCTGAGTGTCGCGGCCGCGATGCACGATGCGGGATTCCCGACAGTGGGAGTGCCCAAAACCATCGACAACGACCTCTCGCTGACCGAGTTCTGCATCGGCTTCGACACTGCCGTCGGCGTGGTGACGGAAGCACTGGACCGCTTGCACACCACCGCATCCGCACACCATCGCGTGATGGTGGTCGAGGTGATGGGCCGCGACACGGGCTGGGTGGCTCTGGTCGGGGGCCTCGCCGGTGGGGCCGACCTAATAATCATCCCCGAGTTCGAGTTCACGCTGAAGGAGGTGGTCAGCCACCTCTACCGGCGCCGTGGCGATGGCAAGCTTTTCAGCATCATCGTCGTCGCGGAGGGTGCCCACATCCCCGAGCTCGAGGACGAGGCGGGTGCGGGCCAGGCGACAGACGCTTTCGGCCACGTGCAGCTGGCCAAACGTGGCATCGGCGATGCGCTGGCGAGAAGGGTCGAGAGCGAAACCGGGTTTGAGACACGCGTGACTGTGCTCGGCCACCTTCAGCGGGGTGGCTCACCCACGCCCACAGACCGGATCTGGGCCACGCGCCTTGGCGTTCGGGCCGCGGAGCTGATCGCCGAGGGCAAGAGCGGAGTGATCCCGATCCGGCGAAACGGTGACGTGGAGATCGTCCCGCTCGCAGACGTCGTGAAAGAGACGCGACGCGTGCCCCGCGAGCTGTACGACTTGAGCCGGGTCTTCGAATGAGCAGGTCGCCCACAAGAAAGAAGCGGATGCTGGACCTTGCGGGCGGCGGCGACGACGGGTCAACAGGCCTTCTTGGAGGTGGGCGCGCGCGCAAGGACGATCCGCGCATCGAGGCCTACGGCACCGTCGACGAGGCATCAAGCGCGATCGGTCTAGCTAAGGCTCTGACCGAGCACGCGCGCGTGCGCGCGATCTGTGAAGAGCTGCAGCGAGGCCTCTACGCAATGGGTGCGGAGCTGGCCACGAACCCTGACTCCAAAGTCTCTTTTGGCAGCACAACTGCGGCGGGGGTTGAGCGCCTGGAGGAATTCACGGCGGAGCTCGAGCGGACCGTCCCGATGCCTGACGGCTTCATCCTGCCGGGCTCGACGCCGGCCTCAGGGGCCCTTGACCTTGCGCGCGCCATCACGCGTCGGGCGGAGCGCCGGTGCCTCACGCTCGAGCGCGCGGGAGGGTTCGACAACCCTCAGGTGCGCCGGTGGCTCAACCGTCTCAGCCTCCTGCTCTTCGTGCTCGCGCGCTACGAAGAAGGGCTCTCAGGGCGTGCGTCCAAGGCGGCAAAACGCGTTCGAGCTAAGCTTCCTGGGGGATAGCTGCAAATGGCCTACGTCGCCTTGGCCGCCGCTGGTTTGCTCGTCCTGTACGTGGTTGTCTCGTACGTCGTGTACCGGCGCGCGTTCGTCGCCGCGAAGCCCGAGTTCTTAGACGACTTCACGTTCACGCCCTTCGAGTTCCAGGCCGACTCCGAGGAGGCCGAGCTCGTGACCGCCGACGGTGTCAACTTCGGCGCCTGGCATTTCCGGCAGCCTGGATCACCACAGACCGTCATCGTCTCCGGAGGACACAAGGGTCAGCGCACCAACTCACTTGGCATCTCGGCGGCCCTGTGGCGCAAGGGCTTCAACGTCATCCTTTATTCGTATCGCGGCATGCCGGGCAGCGATCGCGCGCCAATCACCTTCGGCATCAAGGAGGTGCTCGAGCTGCAGGCGGTGATCGCTTTCGCCAGAAAACGCATCCCGCACGCAAGGATCGGGCTCCTCGGCTACTCGATGGGAGCTGTGGTTTCCCTCCTTGGCGCTGCGGGCGAACCTGGCGTCGAGGCGCTGGTGCTTGACAGCCCGTTCAGCGATCTGCGCACTTTGCTGGCCGAGAACGTCAGGCACGCGACAAAAGTTCCTGGCGCACCTTTCGTCTGGTTGGCGGGAATGATGCTTCGAGCGCGAAGCGGAACCCGGCTTTCCGACTGCAGCCCTCAAGCAGTCTTGAGCTCGCTCGAGCCGCGCCCTCTGTTCTTCATCCACGGCGGCGCCGACGACATCACCTCGGTGAACCACAGCCGCCGTCTCTACGACGCTTACCGTGGCCCGCGCGAGATCTGGATCGTGCAGGGCGCTCCCCACACAGGCGCCTACTTCGCAGATCGTCCGCTGTACGTGGAGCGGGTGGCCGGCTTTTTCGCAAGGCACCTGGGCCTTGACGTCAGCGGCCACCTCCGCCTGGTCGAAGAGGAAGAAGTCAGCTAGCCGGCCAGGGTGCTGCTCAGGTGGATCCCATTCGCCCAGTAGGTTCCTGTAGCTCCAGCGGGCAGCAGGTCGTACGTCCTGTCCTCGGTGTATGGGACCTCCTGCCACAGAGTGACCGCCGAGCCGTCGACCACGTCGCCGACCGCCAGCGAGCCGAGCTGGCGCCCGTCCGCGGTTCGATGTCCGGGCGACGCCAGCAGCTCGCGGCCGTCGGCCAGGGTGAGGCGCACCATCACGTGCCCGGCCGGCACCGGTGTGCTGCCGACCTCGAGCACCGCCGCGGCCAAGCGCCTGCCATCCCCGGACGCGGTCCAGACCAGCATGCCCGGCTGGATGTCGGTGACCCGCACCGCACCGTCGGGAGTCGCGATCAAGGTGTTTGCGGCAAGGCAGATGGGACAGGGCGGAGGCCCTGAAGCCGTCTTCGAGGCAACCCTCACGACGCCGTCGATCCTCACCGTTCCTTTGACGAGCTCGATTGAGGTTTGGCTTTGCGCACGAAACTCGAACGCGTAGTCGTTGCCGCTTTGGGTGAGGGTCAACGCCTGCATCAGCTTGTAGGCACGGTAGAGGGTCAACTTCTGGGCGTTGCTGAGATCGCCTGAAGGGAGATGTTCGTGCGCGATGATGGCGGTGTAGAGGCCTGCCTGGGCACGGATCGCCGGATACTGCGCAGTGGCGTTGGCCTCCTCGCCGCCCGGGCGGGCGACCGGGTAGAAGTCGGGATCGCAATAGACGGGCTTGCCCACCGAGTCCATGACTTTGAACTTGAGCTCGTCGACAGTGAGCGGGTTGCCGACCTGGCTCGGCGCAGCCTCTCCGCATGCGATCGCGAACAGCAGGGCCACCGCGGCCAAAACTCGGGTCATCTCGCTAATTGATACGCCCCGGGTGGAGTTCAGGTAATGAGCGGAACCAAAGGTATCCCACCAGCGTATTGACCTGAGATGGGTCTGCACTGTGCGAACCTATAATCGCGAGGATGGTGAGGAGCTTGCACAGTGGCAACTGACGTCGTAACCCGGGTCGCGGAAGCCGTCATGTCCAACGTCGGACGCGCGATAGTCAATAAGGAGGACGAGGTCAGGTTCTGCCTGGTCACCCTCCTGTGCGAGGGACACCTTTTGATCGAGGACGTTCCAGGTGTGGGCAAGACGATGCTCGCCAAGTCGCTCGCCCGTTCTCTCGACTGCAGCTTTCGCCGTATCCAGTTCACGCCCGACCTGCTCCCTTCTGACGTCACCGGCGTGAGGGCCTTCAACCAGAAGGTCAGCGATTTCGAGTTCAGGCCAGGACCTGTCTTTGCCCAGATCCTCCTCGCCGACGAGATCAACCGAGCCAGCCCGAAGACGCAGGCTGCCCTGCTCGAGGCGATGGAGGAGCGTCAGGTCACCATCGACGGCGACACCCACGAGCTGCCGAAACCCTTCATGGTCATGGCGACGCAGAACCCCGTCGAGTATTCCGGGACGTTCCCGTTACCTGAAGCCCAGCTCGATCGCTTCTTAATGAAGGTGAGGCTCGGATATCTGTCGGAAAAGGAAGAGGCAAACCTTCTTGGCCAGCACAAAGTCGAGTCGCCGATGCTGGAGCTGCAGCCTGTGGTGTCGCCATACGAGCTCAAGAGCGCGCAGAGCGCGGTCAGGGAGGTGTTCGTCAAGCCCGAGCTTCGCGAATACATCGCCCGCCTGGTCGGACGAACACGTGGCAATCCTGAAGTTGCCCTCGGCGCGAGCACTCGTGGCACCCTCAACCTGTTTCACGCAAGCCAGGCCCTGGCCGCGGTCAAGGGCCGATCGTTCGTCATCCCTGACGACATCAAGGCGCTGGCGGAGCCGGTCCTGGCGCACCGGATCATCCTCCGTCCGAATGCCGAGATGCAGGGGCAGAGCGCGGGCAAGCTCGTGGCAGGGCTGCTCGAGCGCGAGCACGTCCCCCAAATGGCTTACGACGGGTGAGCAGCGCATAGCGCTGGTTCTTAAATGAGCAAGGTCGCCCTGGCGCTGGCGCTCGGCCTGCTCCTCTTTTCAACGTACCTGACAGCGGTCCGGCCCGCCTATGCGTTTGCGTACGCGCTGTGCATGCTTTTCGTGATCGCATGGGCATGGCCGCGGTTCGCGATCCGCGGGATGACAGTGACGCGCCACCTCGACCCTGGAACGCCAACCGTCGGCGAGCCTTTTGAAGAGGTGCTGACTGTGCGGCGGACGGGATTCATGCCCGCGCCCTGGGTCGAGGTTCGTGACCTCAGCGGCATCGCCGACTACCAGCCTGGCCGAGTGATCTCGGTCGGCGGGGAGCCTGTCAGCTGGAAGGCGCGCGGGGTCTACCGGCGGCGCGGGTGGATGACCTTCGGACCGACCTCCCTGCGAGTTCGCGAGCCCTTCGGGCTCTTCAACCAGGAGATGAAGCTGGGGCAGCGCACATCGGTGCTCGTTTATCCGCGAGTGCGCCCGATTCCGGACATCATGACGCCCAGCGCGCTGCAGGTCGGAAACTCGCAGACCTTTGGTGCCTGGGCGGATTACCCGCCAGAGACCGGAGGGGTTCGCGATTACGCGACCGGCGACAACTTCGGGCGGATCCACTGGGCTCTCTCCGCGCGGCACGGGCGGCTGATGTCCAAGACGTTCGAGCAGCCCCTCACGACGGACCTCTGGATCCTCCTTGACCTCGACAGGAACGTACATTTCGGCGAGGGCGAGGAATCGACAGTCGAGTACGCCGTCAGCCTGGCGGCTTCGATGGCGTCGCAAGTCCACAGCCGAGGCCGCCAGGTGGGCCTGATCGCCAACGACTCGAAGGGCACCATCCTCGAACCGCATCGAGCCGTGCGCCAGGATCGATTGATCCTCGATTACCTGGCGGTGGCGCAGCCCGACGGGCGGACGCCGCTGACGAAGACGCTCGCCTGGGATCGAATCCGGCGCCTGCCCCGGCGCGCCATCGCCGTCATCACCCCCAGTGCCGACCCTGACTGGGTGCGCCTGCTCCAGGCTGTGCGCGGTCGCCGCACGACGATGATCGTCTTCTATCTCGATGTGGCGAGCTTTGGCGGCCCCGATCAAAACCCCAGCTTCGACCTCGGCCAGGATGTCGACCTTTACGTCATACGTTCCGGAGACGACTTCGGGCGGTTGGTGAGGACGCGAGATGCAATCCGTATCGCCTAGCCCGAGATTTCAGCTGGCCCTGGTTCCGGGTCGGGTTTGGAGCCGCACGCGTGCCTCCATGACCGGGGGGCTCGGGTGGTCGGCCGTTCTCATCGTCCTGCTCACCTTCATGATCGCCCGCTCGACGGCGACCGCCGCCTGGGTCAATGGAATCGATGTGGTCACCCTCGTGGCGCTCGCCGGCGCCCTCTTCATGGGCGTGCTGGCAGTCACTAGGGTGCCCTGGGTTGCGGGCTTGGGCGTCGGCCTTCTGGCGGGGCCGATCGTGGCCGCTTTCGCCGCCGGGCCGGTGCTTCGCGCTGCGCACCCCGACGACACATTGAATATCGGCCTCGCCAGCACCTGGTGGGCTCGCATCGCCGATGGGTCGGCGTCGGTCGACCCTACCTTCTACCTCTATCTGATCTGCGTCCTCATGTGGGTCACCGGCGGATGGCTCAGCTGGTGCGTGCTCCGGTGGCGGCGAACGATGTTGGGCCTGGTGCCTGGCGCTGCGGCCTTCGCCACGAACCTGCTGAACTACCCTGCCGACCAGAACGGCTACACGCTCGCCATCCTCGTCCTCACCCTGGCGTTGCTCCTGTGGACCAACTACACAGGGTCGGTGGCGAATGCGATGCGTGCCCGGGTGAAGCTGACAGGCGATGCACGCTGGGACTTCTGGGAGAGCGGGCTCGTCGCGATGGCGGCTCTGATCGTCGTCGCGATCTTGCTGCCGCCGCTGTCGACGGTTGACCGAACCATCGAGGTCCAGTCGAGCGCTTTCTCGAGCTGGGCCAAGCTACAGCAGAAGCTCAGCCACGCCACCACCATCGGCCGTGGGAACCACGGCCCCGGCACGACCGGCTTCTCGACAGAGGTCGCACTGAACGGGCCGTTGAAGAGGACGCACGACGTCGTGTTCACCTATACCTACACCGCCACGTCAGGGCCGCGCTACTTTCGCGGTGTCAACGAAACACAGACGTGGGCAGGTGAGTGGCGATACCCGGTGATAGTTCATTTCCAGCAACGAATCACGAAGAACACGATCCCGACATACGCGGAGAACTATCAGAAGCTGGCGCTGACCCTCTTTCAGGTCAAGATGATCTCTCCTCCGATCGGTAACGCCGACATCCTGTTCTACCCCGGGACCCTTTACCGCACGGATCGAGAATCCATCGCGAGTCAGGTCATCCTGCCTTTCAACCCATCGCTCGCAACCGTCGACCGCCTCTCGAGCACGGCTCCCTCTGTGTCGACGGGTAACTACGTCGTCACCACCGAGTATTCGACAGCCACCGAAGCCGACCTGCAGCAGGCGAGCACCGCATATCCAGAATGGGTTTCTAGCAACTACACAGGTCTCCCCGAGAGCGGTTATCGCAGCAAGGAGGTGCTGGACCGCATCCACCAGCTCGCAGTCAAGGTGACGGAGGCCGCCGGCGCGAAAACCCCATACGACAAGGCCAAGGCGATTGAGGCATACCTTCGTGACAGCAAGAACTTCACGTACACGCTGACCCCGCCACCGCCCCCAGCCGGTTCGGATCCACTGGGGTTCTTCCTGTTCACCTCCAAACAGGGCTATTGCGAGTTCTTCGCGTCTGCGATGGGTGACATGCTGCGCAGCATCGGCATCCCGACAAGGCTTGTGAACGGGTTCGGGCCTGGCACCTACGAAACCACCACCAACGCCTGGGTGGTGCGCGGTGAGGACGCGCACACTTGGGTTGAGACCTACTTTCCGGAGTACGGATGGATTCCTTTCGAGCCGACTGCGGACGGCAGTTACTCTTCGGTCACGCGCGGATCCACGGGCTCCCCCTGCTTCCGCGACAACTGCGACAGTCTGGGCGGCGGCTCCACCGGCGGCACGGTCGGGCCTCCCATCAAGCCTGGGGACGTTGGCCCGCAGGACGATCCGGGAGCAATTCCCAGCAGCACGCAGGTGTTCACGTTCCGAATTCCTGACGCCGGGACCCTGATGAGGATCGTCGGTGTCCTGTTGGCTCTGATCCTGCTTCTGCTCGTCGCGGTCGTCAGGTACTTGAGGCCTCGGAGTGTTACGAATGTGTGGAAACGCACCCTGGTCCTCGCACGCCTCGCCGGCGCTGAGCGCCGTACCGGGGAAACTCCTCTCGAGCTCGGCCGCCGCTTGGCGCGCACTTTCCCCGAAGCGTCGGAGCCCGTTCGTTCGCTCGCCGATGGTTTCGTCGTGTCGGCATACGCGCCGCCGGACATGGCAGGCAGTGCAAGGACTTCGGTGATGGAGGCGTGGGCTGCGCTGCGCCCGATGCTGCTGCGGCGGCTGGCTTCCCGCCTGCGTCCCAACAGGGCCTGACCCCAGCGTCCCTCCGGGGTGGGACACTAGACACGTGACAAGAGAGGTGGACGCCGGCGCGCCCGCCGGGGTGGCGGGGCGCACCTACCCCGCAGTCACTTTCAAGATCGAGCCAGAACGTGTGACAGCGTTCGCGCGAGCAATCGGTGCAGACCCTGCCGCCGGGGTGCCGCCCACGTTCGCCGCCGTCTACTCGCTCGGCGTCACCGCCCCACAGCTCTTCGGTGACACTGACGCTGCGATCGACTTCGCAAAGCTGCTTCACGCGGAGCAGGAGTTCGTGTGGAGCCGCCATCCCGAGCCTGGCGAGACTGTGAGCTCGCGGGGCAGGATCGCTTCCGACATCAGCCGGCGAGGCATGCGCTTCGTGTGGTTCGAGACCGAAACCCAAAGCGCGAGCGGCGACGAGATCTGCACGTCGCGCGCGCTGTTCGTGATCCGTTCGTGAGATCGGAGCGCCGCGCATGAGCGAGAGGCGAGTGACATTCACAAAGGAGCAAATCGCTTCGTATGCCGAGGCATCGGGCGACCACAACCCAATCCACCTCGACGACGATTTCGCCCGCTCGGTCGGGCTGCCGGGAGTGATCGCGCACGGCCTGCTGCAGATGGGGATCGCGGGAACCGTTGCCGCGGAGAAAGCGGGTGGAGGCGATCGCCTGCGCCGGCTTCACTGCCGTTTCGCTGGCATGGTGGTGCCTGGCGACACGGTCACCTTCACAGCGGAGCCGGTAGGGCCTGGAAAGCTCGAGCTCCGGGCCGTCAACCAGCGCGGCGAATCTGTCCTGACCAAGGCCGGCGCGGAGTACGTTTAGCCGCGAATGCCGCTCGACTTCTCCCTGACCCCGGAGCAGGAGGCGATCAAGGAGCTCGCGCACGACTTCGCCGAGAAGGAGATCAGGCCGGTCGCCGCCTACCACGACGAGACCGAGGAGTTCCCATATGAGCTCGTCAAGAAAGCGCACCGGCTCGGCCTGACGCCCGCTGCCTTCCTGCCCGAAGAGTATGGAGGCCAGAACCTCGACTTCCTGACCGAGCTCATGATCAACGAGGAGCTTCATTGGGGCTGCGCCGGCATCGCCGTCTGCATCCAATCGATGGCCCTCGCGATGGCCGGAATTCGGGCGAGCGGGACCGAGGAGCAGAAGAAGCGCTGGCTGCCTGAGTTCACCAACCCCGACAAGCTGGTCATCGGCGGCCTGGGGCTGACCGAGCCCGACTCCGGTTCGGATGCGCTGGCGATGAAGACGAGGGCCACCCGTGTCAGCGACGGTTACGTGCTCAATGGGACCAAGCAGTTCTGCACCAACGGCGGCATCGCCGACTACACCGTCATCTACGCCAACACGGATCCATCGAAGGGTCCGGCGGGCATCGCGTCGTTCCTCTTGCCGAAGGGCACCGAGGGGATGCGGATGGGACGCAAGGAAAAGAAGCTCGGCGTGCGCGCGAGCCATACCGCCCAGGTCATCCTCGAGGACTGCCACATCCCCTTAGATCACCGCCTGGGGGGTGAGCCCGACGCCGAGAACGCCGGTCCAGGCGCCCTCGGCGCCTTGATGACCCTGGAGGCCACCCGGCCAGGCATCGCTGCCGGTGCCCTCGGCATTGCGCGCGCGGCCTTTGAGTTCGCGCTTGATTACGCGCAGGAGAGGAAACAGTTTGGCAAGCCGCTCTGGCAGCATGAGGCGATCGGCTTCAAGCTCGCGGACATGGCGATGAAGATCGATGCGGCTAGGCTGCTCATCTGGCGCGCGGGGTGGATGGCCACCCAGGGTCAACCTTTCGAGCGTGCCGAGGGCTCGATGGCAAAGTGCTTCGCAGCTGACGTCGCCATGGAGGTGACCACCGACGCGATTCAGGTCCTCGGCGGCTACGGCTACATCAAGGAATACCCAGTCGAGAAGTGGTTCCGCGACGCCAAGATCTACCAGATCTGGGAGGGAACCGCGGAGATCCAGCGGCTTGTCATCTCACGTGCGATCTCCGGCTCGCGCGGAACCATCAGATTGAGGGGGTAACCGATGTTCGACCTATCAGGGAAAGTGGCAATTGTCACCGGCGCATCGCGCGGCCTCGGTCGCCAGGACGCGCTGACGCTGGCTCAGGCCGGGGCAGACGTCGTCATTACTGACATCCTCGTCGAGGACGATCCCGACCTTCAGAAGTCGGCCGAGGAGCTCGGTTCAGCTCTCGCCCAGTACGCGACGTCGCAGGGTTGGGTGCACACGAATCAGACCGCCGAGGAGGTCCGCAAGATGGGCCGGCGCTCGGTCGCGATCAAGATGGACGTGACGAATCGCGATCAGGTTCGCGAAGTGTTCAAGAAGGTCAAGGATGAGTTCGGCCGCATCGACATCCTTGTCAACAATGCCGCCACGCTGGACAACGCCGCCCAGATCCAGAACATGAGTTATGAGCTGTGGGATCGAGACATCAAGGTCAACCTCACCGGGGCCTTCAACTGCACGAAGGAGGTGTGGCCCTACATGATCGAGCAGAAGTGGGGGCGGGTCATCTTCATGGCCTCGGTCGCCGGCACGATGGGCGGATTTGGCCAGGCCAGCTACTCGGCATCGAAGATGGCTGTGATCGCCCTCGCCAAGACCGCCGCTCTCGAGGGCGGACGCCACAACATCACTGCGAACGCGATAGTGCCGGGGATCATCGGCACCGAGGCTTTCAACATGGGCAACCCTGAGATGAACGAGCGGATCATGAAACGCTCAGTGTTCAAGCGTCCTGGCGAGCCCGCTGACATCTCACACGCCATCGCGTTCCTCTGCTCGGACGAGGCGGGATACATCACCGGCACAACGCTCGAGGTGGCGGGCGGCATTCCGCTCTTCACGTTCTAGCAAGACCGAATGGCTGAGTGCACCGACGTCAAGCGCGAGGGCGCGATCGCCCGCGTGGTCATGCACCGCAAGGGCAACAACTCGATCGCCGAAGATCTCATGGGGGAGCTCGCTGCGGCATTCACCGAGCTTGGCGCCGACCCCACGGTTCGCGTGATTGTTCTGGCGTCCGAGTACGAGAAGTACTTCAGCGTCGGCGCGGACCTGACCTCGCTGGCGGCCATCGATCGCGGGGCACCCGACGCGGCCGAGCAGATCGGTGGGTTCATGAAGCGAATGAACAGCCACTTTTCGGCGATCGAGCAATGCCCAAAACCGGTAATCGCAGCCATCAACGGCCACGCGCTGGGTGGCGGAAGCGAGCTCACGCTGTGCTGCGACTTCAGGATCATGGTCGAGGACGGACGATCGCGCATCGGCCAGACGGAGTCGGCGCTCGGAATCATCCCTGGAGCGGGTGGCACGCAGCGGCTGCCCCGACTGATCGGCAAGGCGCGGGCCCTCCGCTACATGATCGAGTCGACGAGGCTTTCGGCGAAGGAGGCCGAGGCGGTCGGTTGGGTGGACCAGGCTGTCGCACCGGAGGACTTCGTGGCCGCAGTCGACGACCGGGCCGCAAGGCTGGCTCGCGCTGCCACCTTCGCGATCGCGATGATCAAAGACGCGGTTCGACGCGGCTACGACCTGCCACTGGACGAGGCGTTGGAGATTGAGTCCCGCAATTTTGCTCGCGCCGCATTGAGCGATGACGCGGCAATCGGGATCCTGAGCTTCCTGTCGAAACAGGACCCTGAGTTCACCGGCAGGTAAGCGTGTCGATTCCGGACGTGCCCATTCGTCGTCTAGATGAAGCGGCGACAAAGACCGCCCAATCTGGAGAACGCGAATGAAATACGTTCTGATGTTTGCCGACAGCACCGAAAACCTGAAGGGCTTTGCGAAAGCGCCCGCCGCTGCTCGCGCCGCCGCGTTTGCCGAGGTCGGAAAGTGGTTCGAGGAGCACAGCAAGGCAGGTCGGATCCTCACCACCCACGGCCTCCAGGATCCGAGCACCTATACGACAGTGCGTATCAAGAATGGCAAGGCGATCGTCACGGACGGGCCTTTCATCGAGACCAAGGAGATCGTCAACGGATTTGCAGTCGTCGAGGTGAAGGATCTCGACGAGGCGCTTGCGATGGCGAAAACGTGGCCAGGTGGTGGCGATGGGCGCATCGTCGAGGTCCAGCCGGTCAACGAAGACATAGGCGCCTGACAGACGCGTAACGCCACCGATGCCGCAGTCGCCGCCGTCTTCCGAGAAGAAGCCGGGCGGCTGACCGCGGCGCTGGTTCGCGCTCTTGGCGACTTCGATCTCGCTGAAGAAGTCGTCCAGGACAGCCTGGTGGCAGCGCTCGAGAAATGGCCGACACAGGGCATCCCCGACAAACCCGGAGCGTGGTTGACGACCACGGCGCGGCGGCGGGCCATCGACATCCTGCGGCGCGACAAGCGATATCGCGAGAAGCTCGAGCTGATGGAGCGCTCGGACTTGGGACCTGATCCTGCAGAAGTCGACGACCGCCTGCGGCTGATCTTCACATGCTGCCACCCGGCGCTGTCGCAGGAGGCACAGGTGGCGCTGACCCTTCGCGCGGTCGCGGGGTTCACCACCCAAGAGATCGCCAGCGCCTTCCTGGTCTCCGAAGCAACTGTGGCCCAGCGCATGGTGCGCGCCAAGCGAAAGATCGTCGCTGCTCACATCCCGTACCGCATGCCGGAGGGCAATGAGGTCGCCGAGCGATTGGATGGAGTCCTTTCGGTTCTCTACCTGATGTTCAACGAGGGTTATCTGAGCCGCGGCTCCGAGGTCGCCATGCGCCGTGACGTAGCGGAGGACGCCCTCTGGCTCGCGCACCTTGTGGCCAAGCTCATGCCCGACCAGCCAGAGGTGTTCGGGCTGCTCGCGCTGATGCAGCTGACCCTGGCGCGTTCGCGAGCGCGATTCGACGAATCAGGCGAGATGGTGCTGCTCCCAGATCAGAAACGAACCCTATGGGACCATGCAGCGATCGCCGAAGCCGTGGGGCTGTTGGAACGTGCGGGCTCGATGGGCGCCCCGGGACCCTACCAGCTGCAAGCGGCCATCGCCGCGATTCACTCCGAATCGAAATCTTGGGAAGAGACGGACTGGCGACAGATCGTCCTGCTCTACGACGCATTGCTCCGCCTGTCTGACAGCCCGGTGGTGAGGCTGAACCGCGCAGTGGCGCTGAGCTACTTCGCCGGGCCCGACATCGCGCTCGGAGAGGTCAACGACCTGGCGATCTCGCTCGGCGACTACCACCTGTTCCATTCCGTGCGTGCCGACCTGCTGGACAGGATTGGGGAACAGGGCCTTGCTCATGAAGCACTGCGGCGCGCGCTGCAGCTGACTCAGAACCCAGCGGAACGGTCCCTCATCGAACGCAAGCTGCGCCTTTGACGGCTCCCTAACGCTCTGAGCGCGTCTCTCCCACCATGCCGAGCTGTGCCGTGCGACTTCGCACGAGCTCGACGACATCGTCGACGCGCTTAGGGTCGCCGCCGATGCAGCGGATCACGAGCTCCTTGGTCTCGAAGTTGGGATATGAGCCGACGGAGACGTCGGGGAAGGCTTCCTCGAGCTCGCGCATAAGCGGGTAGAACTTCGCCTCGACTGCGAAATTGAAGCGAACCTCACGGACCACCGCGACCGAGCCTTCGGAAAGGAATTCGGGCTCGAGCTCCTCAGTGAATATTCCTTTCAGCTCCAGCGGAACGCCGGGCAGCACGAACAGTCGCTTGGCGTTCGACTCGTAGACGACGCCGGGGGCCATGCCGCGCCGGTTCTTGAAAACGTGCGCCGGGCCGGCCGGGATCCGCGCCATGCGCAGGTTGCCCTCCGTGACGTCAGGCGATTCGAGCAGCCCCGCCTCGTGCATGCGGCGCACTCTTCGCTCGATCCGCTCGCGCGTCTCCTCCCAAACTACGAGCTCGCGCCCGAGCGCCTCGGCGAGGGAGGCAAAGGTTCGATCGTCGGGCGTCGGCCCAAGGCCGCCACAACAGAAGACGTGCGTGACCTCCGCGTCAGCGAGCTCCCGGCGCACCTGTTCGACGATCTCTTGAGGACGGTCCCGGATGGCTGTGACGCGCTTCACCGGATAGCCGAGGATCCGCAGCCGTTCGGCAAGCCAGTGGGAGTTGGTGTCGAGGGTGAAGCCCCCAACCAGCTCGTCGCCAATTGCAACTATCGTCGAACAGGCCATGCGGGGACGATACTCGATGGGTGGAACCGGAGCGCCTTCACGGCCTGGTCAAAGGAGACGTCCAGGGAGTCGGGTTCCGCTACTTTCTGATCCGCCGCGCCCAGGCGCTCGGCCTGAGCGGCTGGGTGCAGAACCGGGACGACGGCACTGTCGAGTTCGTCGCGGAGGGCAGCCGCCATGACCTTGAACAGCTGGAGCGAGCCGCGCGGGAGGGGCCGCGGATGGCCCGTGTTACCGCATTGGAGGTCAACTGGTCGCAGGCGACGGGAGGCCTCGACCGCTTCGACATCACGTAGTTCGTATAACCTATCGCTCCGCG
Organism: Candidatus Limnocylindria bacterium; assembly: GCA_035535675.1. Classification (GTDB taxonomy): domain Bacteria; phylum Chloroflexota; class Dormibacteria; order Dormibacterales; family Dormibacteraceae; genus Palsa-872. The sequence goes on along the minus strand of DATLPO010000057.1, from coordinate 226 downwards.
CCGGAGAGCATTTCCCGAGAGGGGTTGTGGAGGACGTCGTCAGCTGATGGATCCGAATATCGTCCTGTTTGCGGTGGCCGGGGGCGCCGCCGCGATCGTGTTCGCTGTGGTCCTCATCGCGCTCGTTCTGCGCGAGCCGCGGGGCAATGCGCGCATGCAGGAGATCGCGGCTGCCATCCAGGAGGGCGCCTCTGCATACCTGAACCGTCAGTACGCGGTGATCGCG
>DATLPO010000056.1:0-3349 GCA_035535675.1 Candidatus Limnocylindria bacterium | reverse complement strand
GCTGCGGAGCGCTACAACAAATCTCGTCTAGACCGCGGCTACAATCCGTCCCGGCCGAGCGCCGATCCCCGGTAGCTCAATTGGCAGAGCATCCGGCTGTTAACCGGAGGGTTGTTGGTTCGAGTCCAACCCGGGGAGCTTTGCCCTTCGCAACCCAGCGGAAAGCCGCAATCCTCCACGGGTCAGGTGTGACAGAGAGGCCGGAAATGCTCGCGCGGTGCCTACCTGGGTGCCTACCTGGGATCTCGCCAGGGCAGGCAACGCGCGCTAGTTCAGCCGATTGATCTCCTCACGCAGTTCGTCGAGGCGGGTCAAGACCCAGGACCGCGTAGTCCCGGTCGCGCGAGCGATCTCCGTCACCGAGTAGCCGTTCACGATCGGGGTCGCAATCTGCCGCAGGATCGCCAACCCCCTCGTCGAGAGTTGATCGAAGTCGATCTCCGTCGGGACCGTCCATGTTGAGGCTGAGCAGGAAAGGCCGCGGCCGTTCGTGGACACGACCATCGCCGAAGCGCCAGATCGTCCGACCGTTCCGTTGCCTGACCCAGTCGTGGGTGCGGCGCCTGAGGATGCTGCCGGCGTAGGTCGAGAAGCCGACCGAGCCTTTCCCGGGGTCGAAGGTGAGGCTGATCTCCCAGGCGGTGGCGAGTAGGAATTGCTCGAGGTCTTCCCGGTCTGACCAGGAGAGCGTGAGCCCCGAACGGTTGACGATCGCTCCGACGAATCCGGCGGTGTCGGCGATGTCATAGAGCGCCAAGCGCGGCACGAATCACCGCCCCGAATTCTAGGTGTCGCGGTCGCTTGCATTCGTCGAAGCCGAACAACAGAGCGTGAGCAAAGTTAACGAACGAAAAGTCACGGTCGCTGCGAGAGTCGAGCCCTCACTCGCCGAGGCGGTTGCTGCGCTGGCCGACGTCGGCAATCGCTCCACTTCGCGGGAAATCCGCGCGGCGATCGCAGAGCACGTCAAAGAGTCGTCGGCGGCAGCCGCGCCCTCTTCGGCTGCCCAGTCGACGGCGCCCTCGGAGCGCGGTGATGCCCGTGCGCCGCAGCTCGCGGGCACACGGCCGAGCTCTGGTGCGCCGGGCGCGCCGGGTCCACCCGCCGGGGCTCGGCCGAAGGAGGCCGCATGACGAAGATCAAAGACGCGCTGATCGCACGCGAGTCGATGCGGCACACGGACTTACAGGGGAAGGTCTATGAGGTCCAGGCGGGTGAGCAGGTGCCGCGTGATCATCCGCTCGTCGAGTTGCACCCGTCGTTGTTCCTGGTTGCATCGAATGAGCTGATCGCGCTCGAGACGCTGACGAGCCACGACGCCCAGGGGAATGTGCGCGAGGTCCAGAAGGGCGAGGTCCTCGCCCCGAACGATCCCGTCGTCCTCATGCACCCGACCATGGTGGGGCCGGCGAACTACGAGCTCGAGGAGTCAGCATGAAGATGGATCAGTTAAGAAAGCTTGCGCAGGAAGCGCAGAAGTTGCCGCTCGAGGCGGCTACTGCAAATGATCGCGCCGCCCATGGCGCTAGCCGGCCCGCGATGATCACGGCGGTCCGCGATGGCGTCGCCGTCCACCCGGACGGCGAGCGTATCCGCGTCCGCGGCGGCGCAGACCAGTGGGCTGCTGGGTTGCTGTGTCGCGTCCGCGATGCCGCGACCATGGCCCTCTTCGGCCTCACGGACGGGCCCATCGGCTATCTGCCCTCCTCGGCCCGCAGCGAACACGGTCACGAGAGATGGCGGCTCTAGCGATGGAGGCTGCGTGATGGCCAAGAAGACGGACTATCGGCAACCTGGCAGCGGTTATAAGCAGGCGCCGCCGAACCTCATCCATCACCCGCCGGCGTCGATGAAGCCGAAGCCGGTGCTCGGGTCGAAGAACTACTCCAGCGAGCAGCAGCAGAAGGGCTGAGCCACCGTGCTGATGAAGCTCTGCCTCGACTGCGGGCGCCACGTCCAGACAAGCGAGGCTCGGAACGGGCGCTGCCCCGACTGCCGGCGAACATACGAACGCGAGAAGAGCCGAAGACGACGCAAGACCGCAGCGCGAGAGTACGACGGAGCGTGGCGCAAACTGGTGGCTGAGGCGATCAATCGGCAGCCTTTCTGCACCTATTGCGGTGCGAGAGGGAGCAAAGCCAACCCACTGACCGGCGACCACAAGGTTCCAGTCAGCAAAGGTGGAACGGCGCGGACGGTTGCCGATGTGGTGGTGGCCTGCCGTAGTTGCAATTCCAGTAGAGGGGGGCGGCTGACCGCCGTGACTGCTGGTGCGGTGACCCGCAAGCCAGCATTTGGCGAGAGAAACGAGAGAAAAAAAATCAAAATCGCAGGACCCAAGTCGGACAGTCAGACCGAGCCCCTCATCGGCTGATGGCCTCAAACTGCCCAGCGTGCGGCGAACCGATCGTTTACCGAGGCCGAGGCCGGCCGCGGAAGTACTGCGAGGTCTGCGTTCCGCCGGGAAGCGGCGGCACCACCTGGCACGAGGCTTGGCTCAGAGAACACCACGACGAGCTCGAGGCGGAGCGGCGCAGGAAGCACGCCGAGTGGATGGCCGAGTGGCGAGCGAGCATGCGGCGAAACCGCGAGCAGATCGCGCGAAACCGAAGGGCGCTCGAGCGTCGGAAGGTCGCTTGATGGACCGCTTGATCTTGTCTCGGCGCAGTGGCAAAAATGTTCTAGGAGCCGGGGCTGCGGCCATCCTCTCCCCACCGCTGGCATTTGGCCGGCCGCAGGGGCCAAATGCCGGGGCCCCGGCTCACACAATCATCCGTGTGCGCCCAGCTCAGCTGCTTCCCCCGTAGGTGTGACTTTGCCCGAACGTTTCCAAGTGACAGGCGTATCTTTGTTCGAGAGCCGAGGGGCTTCAGACTGACGGCAAGGCGCAATAGACGCCACGGGGGAGAGGGCGTGCGCTCTTGGGGCCACTCGGCTCCTTTCGCCGCGAATAACTCTCAAGGAGTCGCAGCCCTAGTCGCCGATCGGTCTACGACAGGCGGGGACAGCTCAGCGTCTGAAGGCGACGCTCGATTGAGCGGGCGCGACATGATTATTTGCGCAAATTCCGTCCCTCCGCGGGCGTAGGCCACCCGATTTGACCTTGATTGGGCGACGGTCGCGCGAGATATTCGTCGAGGCAAGCCCGGCGGCAACTCGGGGCGATGCGGCCAATAGGCCCAGAGACAGGGAGGGCTGAATTGAGAAAGATCCTTGTAGTCACAATCGCTGCTGCTCTAGTTCTCGGCGGCGTCGGCACAGCCGCTTTGCTGACCGACTCCGCGACCGGTGGCGTCGCCTGGTCGACGACAGCGAAGACGACGACCGGAACAACGACCACCACGACGGG
>DATLPO010000055.1:0-17351 GCA_035535675.1 Candidatus Limnocylindria bacterium | reverse complement strand
AGGGAAGCGTGAAGGCCGGCGTGGGAGAGGCCATCCTGATCCCAAACGGAGCCAAGGTCACGTACCGCGGACGCGCGGGCACTGTCGGGTTCTTCGTGCTGTGGCCCTTCGACTGGAACACGAAGACCGACCGCTAGAGGGTTAAGCCTTTACCGGCTCGAGCGGCACCTCCGAGGCGTCCTCGCCAAGCTTCTCGGCCAGGTGGTCGAGGTTCTGCATCGAGAGCTCGTTCGCGGCCTCACGCGGGGAAATGCCTTTCGCTTCCGCGCGCTCGAGCATCCCGGTGACGGTCTCGCGCATCACCTTGGAAACGTGCTTGAAAGCCTGGTCGGCGTCGGCCTCGATGACGCCGAGGAGCGTCCACCACCACCAGGCATTCGCCCCGCCGTTGGCGACGTAGTCGGGGATGACGATCACACCTCGCTCGAAGAGCAGGCGCTGGCCGTCATCGGTGGTCGGAATGTTGGCCGCTTCCACGACCAGCCGTGCTTTGACCTGGGCCGCGTTGGCGGCGGTGATGACGTCAGCGACCGCGGCGGGAACGATGATGTCCGTCTCGATGTCGAGCCATCGGTCGCCGGGGCTCTCGCGGTCGCCAGATCGCAGCGATGAGCGGTCGATCTCCCCCAGCGCGGTGCGCGACTTGAGCAGGCGTTCGACGTCGAGACCCTCAGGATTGGTGATCGCGCCGTTGACATCGACGACGCCCACCACCTTCGCCCCGAGCTTGGCCAGGTAGCGAGCGCTGGAGCCTCCCATCGAGCCGAACCCCTGCACCACCGCCCGCATCTCGGACATCTTCCAGCTCTTGTGGTCGATGCAGGCTAGTGCCGCCTGGGCTACACCGTATCCGCCGATGCAGTCGGCGAGGCCGATGCCCTCCACCTGGATCGCCAGGCCCTGGCTGACACGACGACCGGCTGCCTTCGAATCTCCGGATCGGTCGAGCATCGCCTGCACTGTCATGCCGACGCCTTGCTCCGCGAAAACCTCGCTGAGGAGCTCTTGCGTCACCCCGAGGTCCTCTGCCGTGCCCCAGCCGCTGCGGTAGAGAGGCCGCATGGCGCGTACGTAACGCGAAAGCATGCCGCGCGCCTGGGGGTCATGCGGGTCGATGTCCAAACCACCTTTCGCGCCGCCGCCGGGAAGGTTGAAAGCGCCGTTCTTGTAGGACATCGTTCGGGCGAGCCGTTCGACCTCTTCGAGTGAGACGCCCGGGCGCATCCGCGTGCCTCCTCCGGCCAGCCCGTTGACCATGCGGTCGATGACGGCGTAGCCCTTCCGGCCCGTGACCGGGTCGGTCCAGATCACGCGCAGTCTCGGTTCCGGTCCAGACGTCATTGAACCCTCCTCCCACGCTGTTGCCGCCCCCTGCCTCAGGCAAGTTTAGATTGGCCTGGATCGGCTTGACAGCCACTCGAGGTGTACCGATACTGGTGCCCTATCTGGCGATGGAGTAGGTCGCCTACCGCCGGCGCACTCTCGCCCCGAGCAACGGGAAGAGGGCGGTGGGCAAGGTTTGCCTGAGTCTTGGCGCGATGAGGCCAAAGGCAGCCTTAGCACGTACCAAGGGGAGGGAATTTCGCCGATGGTCAGACGTCGATTCCTGGTGGCGAGCATGGCGGCCTGCGGCGCATTGTTGATTGCCGCATGCGGTAACAGTTCCAATAACAATGCGTCCGGGCCGATAAAAGTCGGCATCACCGGTCCCTTCACCGGCGCCTACGCCGACCCAGGGACCGCAATCCGTAACGCCGGCGAGCTCGCGATCGCGGACATCAACGCGGCGGGCGGCATCAACGGCCGCAAGCTGGAGGCGGTCTCCGAGGACGACGCGTGCGACGCGCAACAGGGCACCCAGGCGGCGTCGAAGCTCCTCACGAAGGGCATCATCGCCATAGTCGGCGGCTACTGCTCTGGAGCTTCGATCCCCGAAAGCGACGTCCTGCGCCGGAGCGGCGACCTGCCGTTCATCACTGCGGCGTCAAGCAACCCGAAGTTCACTGAGCAGGGCTATGACAACGTGTTTCGCATGGTCGCCCGCGACGACGCGGAAGCGCCGGCCGACGTGAGCTTCATGCACGACATCCTGAAGGCGACCAAGATCGCCATCCTGCACGACAACACCACCTATGCCAAGGGTGTCGCGGATTCCGCCAAGGCCGCGGCCACGGCCGCAGGAATGACGGTGACTTACTTCGACGCGATCACACCGGGCGAGAAGGACTACAGCGCTGCCCTCGTCAGGATCGGCAGCACCCACCCGGACGTCCTGTTCTACACCGGCTACTACCCGGAGTTCGGGTTGCTGGCCAAGGAGTACGTCGCTCTTTCGCCCTCGTACAAGCTCAACGGCGACTCCGCTTGCGCCGACCCGAGCGTGGTGAAGGTCGCGGGTGCGGCCATCGCCAACCCGGGCATCACCATCAACACCCTGCCCACCACACAGTTCATCCACAACGCCAAGAACGACGCCTTCACCGCGGCCTACAAGGCCAAGTACGGCGGCCTCCCGGGCGACTATTCCTCCTACGAGTACGACGGCATGATGGCGCTAGCGCAGGCTCTGAAGGACAACGGCGGAAAGACCGACGCGAAGTCCCTCAACGCCGCGCTGCACAAGGTCACTGTCGCCGACGGCACCACGGGCACGGTCCACTTCGATGACAAGGGCGACCGGCCCACGCCGCTATTCCTGGCCGTGCAGGCGACCGGCAACCCTCCATCGTTCGCACCGATCTACATCCGCGAAGGCGGGAGCTGGAAACCGTCGAGCTAGACAGCACCAAAGACCAATCAGGATGAGGGGCGCTTCGAGCGCCCCTCGCTCGTTTTCAGGCGCTCAGGCGGTGCTGACCGACTCAAAGCCGCCGAGGTAAGCCTTCTGCACCCTCTCGTCTCGCGCCAGGGTTGCCGCATCACCTTCGAGCACGACACGCCCGACCTCGATGACATAAGCGCGGTCCGAGATTGCCAGCGCCTGGCGCGCGTTCTGCTCCACCAGCAGGACTGCAGTGCCTTCCTTGGCAATCTCGCGCACCGTCTTCAGCACGCTTCGAGCCAGGATCGGCGCCAGCCCCAGGGACGGCTCGTCGAGCATCAGCACCTTGGGAGCCGACATCAAGGCCCGGCCAATCGCGAGCATCTGCTGCTCGCCTCCTGACAGGGTTCCCGCCAGCTGGGTGCGCCGTTCGGCCAGCCTCGGAAACAGCTTGTAGACCGAGGCCTTGCGCTCATTCACCAGCTTTCTGTCGGAACGGATCAGATAGCCGCCAAGGTTGAGGTTTTCCGCGACCGTCAGGATGTTGAAGATGCGCCGTCCCTCAGGGACATGGCTCAAGCCCTTGGCCACGAGGACGTGGGCTTCCACCCCGATCAAGCTCTTGCCGCCGTACGTTATCGAGCCGCTGCGCGGGCGCAGCAGCCCTGAGATGGTCCGCAGGGTCGTGGTCTTGCCCGCGCCGTTGCCCCCCAGTATGGCGACGATCTGGCCGGGGTCCACCTGGAGCGAGATGCCTTTCAGCGCCTCGATGTTGCTGTAGAAGACGTGGAGGTCGCGGACCTCGAGAAGTGCCACGGCTAGGCTCCCTTCGCCGTGTCTTCGAGCAGGTCCTCTTCGCGGCCCAGGTAGGCCTCGATGACCGCAGGGTTTTGCTGGATGTCGGCCGGCTTCCCGAGCGCGATGAGGACTCCGTGGTCGAGCACCGCGATGCGGTCGGAGACCCGCATGACGAGCGACATGTCGTGGTCGATCAAGACCACGGTGATTCCAAGGTCGCGGATCTTCTGGATGATGCCGACGAGCTCCAGCTTCTCGGTCGGGTTCATGCCCGCGGCGGGCTCGTCGAAGAGCACGAGGTGCGGGTGCGCCGCCAGGGCTCGAGCGATCTCCACCCGCCGCTGGTCCGCGTAAGAGAGCTCGGTGGCCAGCCTGCCGGCGAGGTCCTCCAGGCCCACGAACCCGAGCCAGCGCCGAGATTCCTGCAGAGTGCGAACCTCGTCCTTCCTCTCGCCAGGTGTGTGGAGCATGGCCTGCCACGTCATCGTGCGATGGCGCGGGTAAAGGCCGACCATCACGTTCTCGAACACCGCCATGCCCTTGAACAGCCGGATGCCCTGGAACGTCCGGCCGATGCCCCGCGAGACGATCACGTGCGGGCGGAGACCCACGACGGAGCGGCCGTCAAACCGGATCTTTCCGCGCTTCGGCTTCTGCACGCCGGTGATGCAGTTGAAGAGGGTGGTCTTGCCACCGCCGTTGGGGCCGATGATGCTGAAGATCTCCCCGCGGTGCACCTCGAACGTGACGTTGTCGACCGCGCGCAGGCCGCCGAACTGCTGCACGACGCCCTCCACCTCGAGCAGCGCCTCGCCTTTCTGAGGCACCTGCCTGCCGGCGGCGGCGTGCCGGCGATCGCGCTCCTCCATCTGGACCTGGTGCTCACGCAGGATCTTTTCGGCGACGTCCTCCGCCTCTTCTTCCTGCAGGCCGTAAAACGGTTTTGGCTTGCGCCGGATGCGAGGCCACAGGCCCTGCGGCCGCACGAGCATCATGCCGATCAGAAGGACGGCGAAGATGAGGAGCCGCCGATCGGCGAACTCTCGCAGCACCTCTGGCATCGCGACCACCACCAGCGCGCCCACCAGCACGCCGGGCAGGCTGCCGATGCCGCCGAGGACAATGACGATCAGCACGAGGACCGACAGCTGGAAGGTGAAGCTGGTCGGGTCGATGGCGCCGATGCGGGTGGCGAAAAAGGCGCCGGCGAGGCCGCCCCACATGCCTCCCATCACGTAGGCGAATAGCTTCAAACGCAGCGAGGGCACGCCGACCGATTCGGCTGCGAACTCGTCCTCCCGAATCGCCACCCAACCTCGACCCAGCCTCGAGTGGTCGAGGTTCTGGGCGAAGATCATCGCGATCGCGAGAAGGAAGAGGCCGACGATGAAAAAATCCCCCTGTGTGTTGAGCTCGTAGCCGAAGAAGTTCGGCCAGGGGATCCGCAGAATGCCGTTCGGACCACCCGACTCGTCCCAGTTGTTGAAGGTGATGCGCGTCATCTCGCCGAAGCCCAGGGTCACGATGGCCAGGTAATCGCTGCGCAGGCGCAGCGTCGGATATCCGAGGATCGCTCCGGCGGTGCCGGTGAAGAGCACCGCCAGCGGCAGCGTGGCGAAGAAGGTCCAGTGGGCCTGCGTCATCAGGAGCGCGCTGGTGTAAGCGCCGATCGCGAAGAAGGCGGCGTAGCCGAGGTCCAGGAGGCCCGCGTAGCCGACCACGATGTTGAGACCGAGGCCGAGCATCGCGTAGGTGGCCACGGTTACCCCGACGGCGGTCACGTAATCGTCCCCGTTTGCCAGCACAGAGCCACCGACGACCCCGAGGACCAGGATGACTCGCAACCAGAACGGGATCCGGGCGAACTGATCGCGGGCCCTCACGTACGTGCGCGCCACGCGATGGTCGGCCAGCCGGTCGATCACATTCGTTCCGCCACGCGCTCGCCGAACAGGCCCGTGGGCTTGACGATGAGAACCGTGATCAGGACGCCGAAAACGATCACGTCCTTCCACTTGCCCGAGAGGTAGCCGGTGGTGTAGGACTCCAGGAGGCCGATCAACATGCCGCCGGCCATCGCCCCGGGAATGTTCCCAATGCCGCCAAGGACTGCGGCGGTGAACGCCCGGAGACCCAGCAGGAAGCCCAAAGTGAACTGGATCTGGACGTAATAGAGGCCAAGCATCACGCCCGAGGCCGCGGCGAGCATGGCGCCGAGCACGAAGGCCAGTCGAATGATGCCGTCGACGTTGATCCCCATGAGGCGGGCGGCGTCGTGATCGACCGCCAGCGCGCGCATGGCGGTGCCCACCGTGGTGCCCTGGATGAAAAGCACCATGCCTCCCATCAAGAGGAGGCTTACGAAGACGAGGGCGATCTGGACGTAGGTGACGTGCACGGAGCCGATGAAGAAGCCGGTCGTGGGCAGCAGGTTGGGTGGATAGGCCTCGATCCGGGGACCCCAGATGAGCTCGGCGGTGTTCTGCAGCAAGAGCGACATGCCGAGCGCGGTGATCAGGATCGCGAGCAGCGATCGCCGAAGGAGGGGCTTATAGGCGAACTGGAGAATGCCCAGGTTCACCACCGCCGTCCCTAGCATCGGCACGACGAAGGCGATGATGAGGGCCAGGTACAGCGGCAGGCGGTCGAGCCCGAAGGACACCAGCAGGGTCCACCCGAGAAAGGCGCCGACCATCGAGAGGTCTCCCTGGGCGAAGTTGATCAGCCGGATGATCCCGTAGACGATCGTGTATCCGAGAGCCACGAGGGCATAGAAGGACCCAACCGTGAGCCCGATCACCGTGTACTGGAGAAACTCTCCCATCCCTTTCTTGCCACCCCTTCCCTTGGATGAACGAGCACGTGCTTGTCGCTCCATCCAGGCCCAACCCACCGCCCGGATGCGGGTATCGTACAGGTGGCCTCCAGGGCTGCACATACACAGCGAAAACGTGGATGCCACTGCGATTCAGAGGGGAGGGGTAGCTGATGGAGCGGCTCGATCTGGCGGTTCTGGGCGGCGGGGTGGCCGGCCTGTCCGCCGCATATCTCCTTCGTGATCTGGACCTGCAGGTATTCGACTCCGCCGACCACATAGGAGGGCGGACTCGCTCCCTCCAGCAGTCAAATGGCATCTGGCTCAACACCGGCGCTCAGTACGTGTCCACCGACCGCGTGAAGGTGGTCGAGCTGGCGGATGCCGTCGGCGCCAGGCTCCTTCGTGACGACAACCTGGGGGAGTACTGGCGCGGTCTGTATCCGGACCACCCCGACAGCCGAACCGAGATCGAGTCCTGCATCGAGAGGATTACATCCGAGCAGATGCACCGCCGGCCTGCGACGCTCCCAGAGCTCGACGACCAACCTTTCGATCAGTGGCTGGGGGACGTATCTGGGGACACACATCAGTTCTTCGACCGCTGGTGCCAGATCATGAACTCGGGTTCGGCGGTCGAGATCTCGCTCTATGGGGCGCTCTGGCTGTGGGGCGACCAGAGAAGCACTCCATGGACCGACCTGCCGGTGCAGCGGCACGACAGAGGCGATTGTGTCTTCGACGGCGGCACGAACGAGTTCACCAAGGCGCTCGCCCGCGCGATCGGCGACCGGCTGTCACTTCGCTCTCGGGTGGTGTCAGTTCGTCCCGCTCAGGACGGCTACGAGGTCGAGGTCGAAGACGATGGTGGTCGCCGCCGCGTCTGGGCGCGCCGGGTGATTTCGGCTCTGCCCGCGCCGCAGGCGGCAGGGGTCATCGAAGACCTCCCGGGTTGGAAGCAACAGGCGCTTGGGGCTGTCCGCTATGGCCGCTTTATGACGACGAACATCGTCGTCAGCCCGAAGGACTCCCAGCCCAGCCATTACCCGCTCACCGGCGCCAGGTCGGACGTCATGTACAACCTGGACGCCTTCGTGATCAGGACGCCCGGCGACTTCGACGAGCTTGGCGGCTGCTTTCACAATATCGTCGGCGACCCGACCGCCCGGGTGGTCTGGGACGATCCGGACCACACCATCAAGACCGGCACGCTGCGCGCCCTTTTTCGCCTCCACCCTGAGTATCGCGATCGGGTAGTCCGAGTGGAAGTTCAGCGCTGGCCGCTGGGCATGCCCCTGTACAGCGTCGGGCGAATGAAGAGTTTCGACCAGCTGGCGGAGCCGGTCGGAGGTATCTACTTCTGCGGCGACTACAGCTTCGCCTCGAACATGGAGGGCGCCGCACTGAGCGGAGAGCGTGCGGCGGCTCAGGCGCGCCTCGCGTTCGCGTGAGCGGGCAGCAGAGACAGGCTTTTGCGCTGAGCAAGAATAAGGCTGTGCAGGAACGTCACTCCATTCTCCAGGCCGACGGGACCATCGCCGCCGGCGCAAAGCCCATGGAGGAGGAGTTCCTCCTGGAAGCGCTGCGTTGGATGATGAAGTCCCGCCTTTACGACACGAGGGTCATCTCGCTGCAGCGTCAGGGCCAGTTCGGTGTTTTCTCTCCCGGCACGGGGCAGGAGGCTTCGATCGTGGGCTCCGCCATGGCCCTGGATCCAACGCGAGATTGGATCGTGCCTCAGTACCGCGAGCTGATGGCGACCGTCCATCACGGCCTGCCGCTCGAGGTCATCACCGCGCAGTACCTGGGCAAGATCTCACCCGCTCGCATACCTGACGGCGTCAGGGTGCTGCCGACGCAGGTCTCGATTGCGGCCCAGCTGCCCCAGGCCACGGGGCTCGCATGGGGACTGCGCCTCCGAGGCGAGGACGGGGTCGTGATGGCCTACATCGGCGAAGGCGGCTCGTCCGAGGGTGATTTTCATGAGGCCCTCAACCTGGCCGGCGTCACCAGATCGCCGATCGTTTTCTTCTTGCAAAACAATCAATGGGCGATCTCGACATCGCGACGCGTTCAGTCGGCAACTTCAAGCTTTGCGTTTCGAGCGGCCGGATACGGATTTCCCGGTGTCCAGGTCGATGGCAACGACGTGATGGCCGTCCACGACGTTGCGGCCGCCGCAGTGGAGCGGGCGCGAAAGGGCGAAGGTCCCACTCTCATCGAATCGGTGACTTATCGCATGAGCTTCCATAACACGACCGACAACCCTTCGCGATATGAGGACCCGAAGGAGCATGAGGAGGCGCGGACGCGAGACCCGATCGAGCGCGTGCAGAAGTATCTGGCGGGTCTCGGGCTCTGGGACAAGAAGCGCGAGGCGGCGCTCACGGAAGAGCTGACCCAGGAGAACGAAGCGGCGCTGCAGCACGCCTTCGCGGCGCCGGCGCCGACGCCGGCGGATGTCTTCGCCAACGTCTACGAGCACCCGCCCGAGCGCGTCGTGCAGCAAAAAGCAGAGCTGCTTGACGGAAGGCGCGACTGAGTTGCCGCAGCGCACGATCGTCGAGTCGATCAACAACGCCCTCGCCGAGGAGATGGAGAGCGATCCTCGGGTGATGCTGCTCGGGTTGGATGTCGGCAAGTTGGGCGGCGTATTCCGGACCACGAGCGGGCTGGTCGAGCGCTTCGGGGCCGAGCGTGTGGTCGATACGCCGCTTGCCGAGGCCAGCATCATCGGCGCTTCACTCGGCCTTGCCCTGGCGGGCATGGTGCCGGTGGCCGAGATTCAATTCCTTGGCTTCACCGCCCAGGGTTTCCATCAGATCGGTTCTCAGCTCGGGAAGTTCCGCCAGCGATCGCGCGGGCGATACCACTGCCAGGTCACCATCCGGGCGCCCTTCGGGGGAGGCATTCGCAGCCCCGAGTTCCATTCCGACGCGATCGAGGCGCAGTTCGTGCAGACCCCCGGCATCAAGATCGTCATGCCCTCCAATCCTTACGACGCCAAAGGCCTCCTCATTGAGGCGATCCGGGATCCTGACCCGGTTCTTTTCTGCGAGCCAGACCGTCTGTACCGGTCGGGGAGGGCTGAGGTTCCCGACGGCGCCTACACGGTGCCGTTCGGAAAAGCGGCGGTGGTTCGGGAGGGTGAGCACATCACTCTGGTCGCCTGGAGCGCCGCGGTCGAGCTCTGCCTCCGGGCGGCGGACAAGCTGGCCGAGGAAGGGGTGTCGGCGACCGTGGTCGACCTGCGAACTCTGGTGCCGCTTGATATCGAGACCCTATGCAACCAGGTGGCGAAGACTGGTCGCTGCGTGATCGTCCACGAGGCGCCGCTTTCAGCGGGCTTCGGCGCCGAAGTCTCCGCGACCCTGATGGAGCAGATCTTTTATGACCTGGACGCGCCGGTGGCCAGGGTCGGGGCTTTCGACGTGCCGTTTCCAGCCGCCTCCCTGGAGGACTATTACCTGCCCTCTATGCAGAGGGTCATTGATGCCGTTCGCAAGACGCTGCAGTAAAAAAGCTCAGAGCTCGACGAACGTCCCAGCTCCTTTTGACAGGGCCTCCCTGTAGACCAGGCCCGACGCGGCAAGGTCCTCGACGGCGTGGCCCATCGACTTGTAAACGGTGATCTCCTCGGCCGACTGGCGTCCCGGCCTGGCCCCCAAGAGCACCTCGCCCATCTCCGTCGCTCGAACGGGATCCATCCCCACCAGCTCCATGCAGCCGACCGGAGGCGGCTGGAAGGCCGCCGCCCTCGACTCGACGAAAAGGTTGGCCGCCGCGGCCAGTCCGCGGTCGAGCTCGCCCTCGGGTGCCGAGAATCCGACCGACGAGACGTGCGTTCCCGGCCCCACCCACTCACGCTTGATCACCGGCGTGCCCGAGTGGGTGCACATGGCCACCACATCGGCGCCGCGCACCGCGGCTTCGTAACTTTCGACGGCGTGGGCTTTCGGGTTGTGCTCGGCCAGGCGCTGGGCGCTCTCCATCGTCCGCGAGACGATGCGGATCTCCTCGAAGTTGCGGACCAGAGGCAGGATCTCGAGGTGAGCGTGGCCCTGCACCCCGGCGCCGAGGATCGCGAGGACACTGGCTTTCTCCCTGGCCAGGTGCCTGACTGAGACCGCGGCGGTGCCGGCAGTGCGGATCGCAGTGATGCGTGTGCCGTCCATCACGGCGATGGGCGACCCGGTGGCCGGGTCGAAAAGCGTGATGAGCGCTTGGTGCGATGGCAATCCCGCCGAGTGGTTCTGCGGAAAAACTGACACGAGCTTGACGCCTAGACCGAGGCCGGCTCCGTACCCCGGCATCGAAGCCAGCCAACCCTCACGCTCGGCGGTGACCGAGGTTCGAGGCGGCACCTCGACGCCCCCGGAGCTCAGCGCGCGAAAGCCCTGCTCGAGAGCGTCCAACAGCCGGCCCAGGTCGAGCAGCTCGAGCACATCGGCCTGGCTGAGCATCAGCACGCGCATGCGCTGACGTTAACGCCGCCTGCGCTTCGAAGCACAGGCTTGTGTCACTCTCGGCAGGAGATGCCGGGTTCAGCGCAATCGATCGTCGAGCTCCTCGTTCGAATTCCGTCCGCCACCGGCCACGAGCAGGCGGTCGCGCAAGCGTTCGCCGGCCGGTGCGAGGCGGCCGGCCTCGAGGTGGAGATGCAAGAAGTCGAGCCCGGTCGGCCCAACGTGATCGCTCGATGGACGGTCGGCCGCGCCCCGCGGCTGCTGCTCACAGGTCACCTGGACACCGTCCCGGTGGGGGAGGGCTGGTCGCGCGATCCCTTCGGCGCCGAGGTCGCGGGTGGCCGCCTCTACGGCCGCGGCGCGTGCGATATGAAAGGCGGCCTGGCGGCGATGCTCGGGGCGATCGTCGACCTGCGCGCTCGCGGCGCTGAACCCGCAGGCGACGTCGTTCTCGCCGCGGTCGTGGGCGAGGAGGAGGATTCGGCCGGCACGCGTGCGCTCATAGCGCGAGGTATCGAGGCGGATTGGGCGGTGCTGGCGGAGCCCACCGCGATGGCCCTGGTGGTGGCCAACCGGGGGCTGATGAACTACCGGTTGGTCGTGAAGGGCTCCTCGGTACACGCCTCATCGCCCGAGCTGGGGCACAACGCCGTGACGGCTGCGGCCCGGCTCGTGCTCGAGCTGGAGGCTCTCGGCGATGGGCTGGCGAACCGGCACCACCACCTGTTCGGTCCGCCGAATCTCACGGTTGGCACCATCCATGGCGGCACACGACCCTACGTCGTGCCTGATCGGTGCGAGGTCGAGGTGGATCGTCGTGTCAACCCCGGCGAGACCCGCGAACATGTCGTCGCCGAGCTGCAGGAGGCGATCGCGAGGACACGAGCGCAGGTGCCGTGGCTCGAGGTCGAGCTGGAGGTGGGTCCGGACTACCTGGCTTTCGAGATATCCGAGGAGCACGATCTGGTCCGTTCGATGACCGCGGCGATGGGCGCTGCCCAGGTCCCGCGACACATCTCTGCCTGGCGGGCCGCCAGCGACGCGGGCTTCCTCGTGCATACGGCCGGGATACCATGCGTTCTGTTCGGTCCGGGGGATATCGAGCAGGGGGCGCACCGGCCCGACGAGTGGATCGACCTCAAGGACCTCGAGGTCGCCCAACGCGTTTTCGAGCGGCTGTTGCTCGGCCGAGAACAGGCAGTGGAGGTGATGGATGGCAGCGTTCCCCGATGACGAGTACGCGCAGAGACTGGCGAAGACGCGGGTGCGTATGGCGGAGGCCTCTTTAGACGTTCTCCTCGTGACCGACCCGGCGAACATGAACTACCTGACCGGTTATGACGCCTGGTCGTTCTATGTGCCCCAGGCGGTGATCGTGCCGCTGAAAGCCGAGGCGCCCATCTGGGTTGGGCGAGGCATGGACGCCCAGAGCGCGATCCTGACCACCAACCTGCCGAAGGACAGCATTCTCAGCTACGCCGACGACTACATCGAGTCGCCCGTCAAGCACGCGATGCAGCACGTCGCCGGCGTGCTCGAAGAGCGTGGATTCGCGCGTGCTCGCATCGGTTACGAGGGCAACGCGTACTTCTTCACGGCTCGAAACCTGCAGGTGCTCACAGAATCGCTGTCTACGGCCCGATTCGTCGACGCGGACCTGCTCGTCAACTGGGTCCGGACCGTGAAGTCGCCACGCGAGATCGAGGTCATGCGTCAGGCGGCGCGCATCGTCGAGAGCGTGATGCGCGTTGCTATCGAAGCGGTGTCCACCGGCACTCGGCAGTGCGATGCCGCGGCGCTCATCTCGGAGGCCCAGATCCGGGGCACCAACGAGTTTGGCGGTGACGCGCCCGCCAACCCGCCTTCGATTCTGAGCGCGGAGAATGCCGCGACGCCACATGCCTCATGGTCGGACAAGCCTTTTCGCAGCGATACCGCAACGTGCCTCGAGCTGAGCGGTTGCCGCCTTCGCTACCACTGCGCGATGTCTAGAACCGTGTACCTCGGCAAGCCGCCCGACGAGATGAACCGGCTGGCCGCGGCCACGGCCGAGGGCATGCAGGCCGCGCTCGCGACCGTCAAGCCCGGCGCCCTGTGTCAGGACATCGCGTCAGCGTGGCAGCAGACGATCAACCGCGCGGGCTTCAACAAGCCATCGCGGATCGGTTACTCGATCGGCGTGAACTATCCACCGAACTGGGCCGACCACACCGCCAGCATTCGCGAGGGTGACATGACGGTGCTCGAGCCGAATATGACCTTTCACCTCATGCTTGGCATGTGGATGGAGGGCTGGGGATTCGAGCTCAGCGACACGTTCCGCGTCACCGACACAGGGCATGAGGTCCTCGCCGACTTCCCTCGTCAGCTCTTTGTCAAAGACTGATCGATGACCGCTGCACGGCCTCTGGCCGTGGTCACCGGTGGTTCGCGGGGGATCGGACGCGCGTTCGTCCTCGAGGCCGTCCGGCGCGGTTATCGCGTCGTCTTCAGCTATCGAACGCAGGAGGCGCAGGCGGTCGATACGGTAGAGCAGGCCACTGCAATGGGAGGCGAGGCCGTGAGCGTCAAGGCCGACCTCGGAGTGTTCGAAGATGTGAAAGCTGTGGCCGCCGCAGCCCAC
This sequence comes from Candidatus Limnocylindria bacterium, assembly GCA_035535675.1. Taxonomy (GTDB): domain Bacteria; phylum Chloroflexota; class Dormibacteria; order Dormibacterales; family Dormibacteraceae; genus Palsa-872. The sequence goes on along the minus strand of DATLPO010000055.1, from coordinate 3,888 downwards.
GCCCAGGGCCAGGTGAGCCTGCTCGTCAACAACGCGGGAATCGGCGAGGAGTACACCCTCGAGCAGCTGACCCGTGAGGGGTGGGAGCGCGCGGTGGCGATCAACCTGACCGCCCCGACCTTCCTGGCCAAGGAGCTGCGCGCGGATCTCGTTGCCATGCGCGGCGCGATCCTCAATGTGAGCAGCGACGGAGGTGTCGCCGGGTCGCTGCACGGGGCGCCGTACGGCGCGACCAAGGCCGGGCTCATCGGCCTGACGAAAACGCTCGCGCGCGAGCTGGCTCCGCACGTTCGAGTCAACGCGATCGCGCCCGGTCCGGTGGCGACAGACATGTGGGCAGCCATCGACCCGGCAGTCCAGGAGCGCGTGATGGAGCATGAGATGCCGCTGAAGCGGATCGCCCAACCGGAGGACATCGCTCGAGCCGGCCTCGACATCAGCTCCTGGCCCGACGCTTCCGGGATCGTCGTCCTGCTCGACGGCGGGCGGATCATGTGAGCATGCAGGTCCCGCCGAACATGGATGGGAGCTTCGACGCCGACGTCCTGGTCGTCGGGTTGGGGGCGATGGGCAGCATGGCGCTGTGGCGGCTCGCCCGGCGTGGTGCCAGAGTCGTGGGCTTTGATCGTTTCGAGCCGCCGCACGCACTGGGCTCGTCCCACGGCGAGTCGCGGATCATCAGGACCGCCTATTACGAAGGTCCGGGCTATGTGCCGCTGGTGCGCGAGGCGTTCGGCCTATGGCGCGAGCTCGAGGCCGAGTCGGGCGAGACGATCCTGACGATGACTGGCGCGCTGATGATCGGCAGCCCGAGCTCAGACGTGGTGGCCGGCGCGCTGGCCAGCGCCAAAGAGCACGGACTTGAGCACGAGGTCCTCGACGGCACCCAGGTCGGGCGACGGTTTGCGCGCCACCGCCTCGTCGACGACGAGGTTGCGGTCTATGAGGAGGCAGCCGGCTTCGTCCGCCCCGAGGCGGGGATTGCCGCGGCCCTCGGCCGAGCTCGAGCACTCGGCGCCGGCATCGTGACGGGCCTACCTGTCGAACACGTCGAACCGATAGCGGGCGGAGTGCAGGTGCGCGCCGCCGGCAGGACGTGGCGGGGTCGCCATGCGGTCGTGTGCGCAGGCGCGTGGAACAGCGCCGGACTGGTTGACGGTCTGGACATGAAGCTGGAGGTGACCAGGCAGTGCATGGTCTGGTTCCGCCCGCGTACGCCGGCGCTCCACTCACCCGAGGCGGCCCCGGTGTTCGTGCACGACATCGGCGGCTCGCCGGCCCTGTTCGGCTATGGGTTTCCGTCCGTCGACGGCGAGACGGTCAAGGTCGGGGTCTCCGCCCGGACCGCGCCGCAGAACCCGGACACGATCGACCGGGCCATCAATAAGGCGGATCTCGACACGGCGGCGGGGTACGTGCGGACTGCTTTGCCCGACCTCGACCCGACGCCGGTCCGTGCGGTCGTGTGCCTCCAGGAGAACTCGCCCGATCGCCACTTCGTGGTCGGCGCGGTGGCGCCCGGCATCACCGTGCTCGCGGGCTTTTCCGGTCACGGGTTCAAATTTGCGCCGGTGATCGGCGATATCGCGGCCGACCTCGCTCTGGAGGGCACGACGTCGCGTTCGATCGAGCCGTTTTCGCCCCAGCGATTTGCGCACAAGGTGCGTGGGAGTCGCGCGTGAAAGTGCTGGTGGTCGGCGCGGGACTCTCAGGCCTGGTGGCCGCCACCGAGATCCAGGCCGCCGGCCACGAGGTGATCGTGCTCGAGGCGCGGGATCGCGTCGGCGGGCGAGTCTTCACGATTCGCGAAGGATTCGCCGAAGGTCAGTTCGCGGACATCGGCGCCGAGATCATCTACCACGGCCAGAACAACATCGCCGAGCTTTGCGCGAAACAGGGCGTCGAGCTCAGCGACGAGTTCAGCCTCGGCACCGACGTGCCCGACCTGATCTTCGGCGGCCAGCGCCTCGACCGCGACGCCGCAGCCGAGATCGTGAACGAGCTTCGCGAAGACATCAAGCTCACGAAGCCTGCGTATTACGAGTCGGTCGCCCAGTGGCTGCGGCGGGCGCGGGTCTCGCACCAGGCCGAGCTGCTGCTGACCGCCATCGCGCAGTCGACACCGGCCGCGCCGCTTCGCGTCGCGGATGCGCAGGAGCTGAACGTCGAGCTTTCGTGGGGCGAGGCGTACCGCAAGATCAAGGGCGGCAACGACACGCTGCCACGGGCGATGGCCACGAGGCTGGATGTTCGATTGAACCAGGCGGTGCGGGTGGTGGATTGGGGTCACGCCCAGATGGGTGTCGAGACCGAGCGCGAGACATTCCATGCGGACCGGGTCGTGGTCGCGGTTCCGGGGCCATTGACCTTCGAACTTGGCTTCATGCCGGCCCTGCCAGACGAGAAAGTTCGGGCGCTGCTCCAGCTTCGCTACGGCAATGCGACGCGACTGGTGATGCAGTACAAAGAGCGCGACCTGATCAAGCAGGCGATCGGGTCGGGCTGTTTTACCGACCGCATGCCTGGATTCATCATGGAGCAGACGGTGCACCAGCGAGGCGAGCACATCATCGTCGCCGGCCTGGCCGCGGGCGACGTCGAGCCATCGGGGATGACCGACACGCAGATCCTCGACGAGGTCGACGCCACCATGAGTGCGGTGGTCGGCCGGCCGATCAAGCGCATCTTCGGGTACGTGAAAAGTTGGACGCACGATCCATGGTCGCGTGCCGTCGTGAGAGCGCCAATCGGCGACCAGCGCGACTCGGTGCTCCCGCTCATCGCTGCGCCACTCCAGGGACGCGTGTTTTTCGCGGGCGAGCACACGGACAATCGCGTGGGGCCGGGCGGTATGGAAGGCGCCATCAAGTCGGGCTACCGGGTGGCGCGCGAAGTTCTGGCGCAGGCCTGAGGCATGGACGTGACCACATGTGACGTCATGGTCATCGGCGCCGGCATCGCCGGATGCACTGTCGCCTGCGAGCTGGCGGGCGCCGGCGCGCGCGTGGTGGTCGCGGAGCGGGGCGCGGTGTGCTCAGGCTCCAGCGGAGTCAACGCCGGAGGGATCCGGCAGCAGTTCAGCCAGGAGACCTCTGTGCGCGCGGGGATGGAGACGCTTCGCCGCCTGGCCACGTTCGAGGAGGAGTTCGGCATCGACCCGGTGTTTCGCCAGGCTGGGTACTTGTTCCTTCACGACGGTGGCGACAGCATGCGCACGCTCGAGCGCGCGGTCCGCGTCCAGAACGCTTGCGGAGCGGCGACCAGGCTCGTGGGTCCCGATGAGGTGGCCCGCCTGGTGCCGGGCATCAACGTGAGTGACGTCGCCGGGGCGGCCCACAACCCGACCGACGGCTACGTCGATCCTAACTCCATGGTGGCGGGCTTCGCAGCCGGCGCGCGGGCACATGGCGCGGTGATCCTCCAGGAGTGCCCGGTCACCGCAATCGAGACGCGCGGCAGCAGAGTGTCGGGGGTCACGACCTCCTCAGGCGCGATCGCGCCCGACATCGTACTGAACGCTGCGGGCGCTTGGGCGCCCGGGATCGCGGCCATGTACGGTGGCTCCCTACCGATCACCGCCCGCCGGAACGACATCTTCGCCCTCGACCGCTCGCCGGCGCGAGGGCGGTTCCTGCCGCTGACCATCGATCTGATCACCGGCTTTTACCTGCACTCGGAAGGAGACGGCCTCGTCGCGGGACCCGCGGAGTCGTTCACCGTCGCCAATCCCCCCGAGAGCGTGGGGGTGGATTGGGATGTGCTGCCATTGCTCGTGGAGCGGCTCGTGCACCGGCTGCCGATGCTCGACGTGGCGCAGGTGACGCATGGCTGGGCGGGTTTCATCGAAACCACACCGGATGACAACCCGGTGGTGGGTTGGACCCACTT
>DATLPO010000054.1:0-7707 GCA_035535675.1 Candidatus Limnocylindria bacterium | reverse complement strand
GCACCAGTGGTTGAGCAGGCCCGGTTTCGAGGTCGAGTTCGTGCCCAGCGCCGACGGAATGACCATCCCGCCGGAGGCGTTCGCGGAGCGGATCGACGAGCGCACCGCCCTCGTGGCGACCACCCACCTCTTCTACACAACCGGCTACTTGCAGAATGTCCGGGCGATCGCAGATGCCGCCCACGCGAAGGGAGCCCTGTGCCTGATCGACGGCTACCAGACCTGCGGCTGCGTACCCCTTGACGTCGGGCAGATGGATTGCGACGCGTTTGTCGGCGGCTGTCTCAAGTGGCTGTCGGGGGGACCCGGCACCGCGTTCATGTACGTGCGGCCAGACCTGATACCTCGCATCCGCCCGCAGGGGACCGGCTGGTTCGCCACCCGCGAGCCATTCTCCTTCACCCTGCAAGAGCTGGATTTCGCCGACGACGCCCATCGCCTCGAAACCGGAACGTGGGCGATGCCTTCCCACTACGCGGGACTGGCGGGACTCGAGCTGATCCTCGAGGTAGGGGTCGACAACATCCAGGAACGCCTGCGCGACCTGACCGAGCGGATCCTCGAGCGATGCGACGAGGCCAGGGTCAAGACGTTTACGCCGCGTGAGCGCGACCGAAGGTGCGGGATTGTAACCCTCGAGTGCGATAGGCCCGACGAGGTCGAAGCTGAGCTTCATGCCGCGGGAGTCATCGTCGACTCGCGGCCCGGCCGAGTGCGTCTGTCACCTCATTGGTGCGTGACAGACCAGGAGCTCGAGAAAGGTATGGACCTAGTGCTCGAGAAGTTGACAGCCGCGGTTCGTTAAGAAAAGACGCAGCCTCAATAAGAAAGAGCCGAGCTCACAGCCCGGCCCTCTCGCGGCCCCTACCCCCAAATGTGCCCTCCCGCCTGCGCCCGCTCCGCGGGCGGAGCCGACCTCCCCGCTGAGCGGGGAGGAAAACGGTCCGGCTATGCCGGACCTACTTCATCTCCGCCGTGGCGCCGGCTTCCTTGAGCCTCGCGACAGCCTTCTCAGCGTCAGCCTTGCTGACGTTCTCGAGCACCGGCTTCGGCGCCGCGTCGACGAGGTCCTTGGCCTCCTTTAGGCCGAGCTGGGTCAGCTCGCGGACCGCCTTGATGACGTTGATCTTGCTCTCGCCGACCGCGGTCAACGTCACTGTGAACTCGGTCTGCTCCTCTTCCGGTTCCGCAGCCGCGCCACCAGCCGGTGCCGCCGCAACTGCCACCGACGCTGTGGCCGCCTTGATGCCGAACTCGTCCTCGATCGCTTTGACCGCTTCGACGACGTCGAGGATGCTCCACTCTTTCAGGGCCTCCACGAAATCCTTTGGGGTGAGCTTGGTTGCCATGTTTACGCTGCCTCCAATTTGGTCTTGTACGCGTTCAGCGTGCCCATCAGCTGCTGAAGCGGTGTCTGGATGATTCCGACTAGCTGGGCGACCGGTGACTGAAGCGTGCCCATCAACTGGGCGATCAGCACTTCGCGGGACGGCAGATCAGCCAGCTGCTTGATCTGGTCCGAAGAGAAGACTCTACCTTCGACGAGACCGCCGACCACCTCCACCTTTAGCCGGGTGGCGCGGATGAACTCGTTGAGCAGCTTGGACGGGACGCCAAGGTCGTCGTACCCGAAGGCGATCGCCACCGGGCCCTTGATCTCGTCCTGCAGCGCCGGGTAGCCGGCCGCCTCCGCGGCGCGCCGTGCGAGCGTGTTCTTGACTACGCGGTACTCGACGTCGCCGGTCCGGAGCTTGCCGCGCAGCTCCTGGATCTGGCTGACCTTGAGCCCGCGGTAGTCGGTGAGCACCGCCACCTTTGCGTTTTTCAGTTTTTCGGTAAGAAGCTCGACCTGCTCGACCTTCTATTCCTTCCTGGCTTTCGGCAAATGAAAAATCCTCCCTGCCGTACACGTCGAGGCAGGAAGGATCCAACATCCTTCACTTGAGATGCCTCGGTAGGAGATTAAGCCGCCTCGCGGCGGCGCCTACGGTCTAGGGCAGAGCGCGATTATACCGAGCGGCGGGATCTAGACCGCTTGGGCCTGCTATGGGCTTTAGGCCCATGGGCGGCTTCCCATTCCTCACGCAATACCTCGGTCATCACGTGGTCTCTCCATTCACCGTCGACGAACATGTCCTTTCTGAAGCGTCCAACCTCTTGGTAGCCGATGGCCGCTTGAGCACGAGCGCTCGCTTCGTTCCCGTCGATGTAGGCCGACTTGAGCTTGCGAAGCGGGAGCTGCATGAAGGCGTACCTGGCGCGTAGCTGCATCAGCTCGCGGCCCAGGCCCTTGCCCCAGACCGCCTTGTCGCCAATGACAGTGCCCGTCGTACCGGAGCCGTTTTTCCAATCGATGGCGTGGATGGCGGTTGTGCCCACTGTCTTGCCCTTGTGCTCAACCACCCAGACGACCTGGTCAGGATCCTTCCCCATCCTGTCGAGCCACTCCCTCTCGGCATCGATCCCCGGTGGGTTTCGGAGCAGGAGGAAGCGAGTCACCTCCATGTCTTCGAACCAGGTGATCATCACCGGCACGTCGTCAGGCCGAGGCGGCCTGAGCCGAACCAACTTGCCCTGGATGACAGGCCCGTACACCGCCGCTAGCTGCTGGTGTGGAGCTTTGCGGCTTCCTTGACGTCGACCGGGACCGATGGGCCCTGAGTGGCGGCCAGGAAGAAGGACCGCAAGTACTGGCCCTTCGACGTGGTCGGCTTGTTGCGGATCAGGGCGTCCACGAGAGCTGTCAGGTTCTGCTGCAGCTGCTTCTGGTCGAACGAGACCTTGCCGATGGGTGCGTGGATGATCCCGAACTTGTCGGTTCGGAACTCAACCTTGCCACCCTTTACCTCACGCACCGCCCGGGCGACATCGTTGGTCACCGTGCCGGACTTGGGGTTCGGCATGAGGCCGCGGGGCCCGAGGATCTTACCGAGAGGTCCGACCTTGGACATCAGGTCCGGCGTCGCGACTGCAGCGTCGAAATCGGTCCAGCCCTCGGAGACCTTCTTGACAAGATCGTCGCCGCCGACGAAGTCCGCCCCTGCCTCCTGAGCCTCCTTCGCCTTGTCCCCGACCGCGAAGACAGCCACTCGCACCTTCTTGCCGGTTCCGTTGGGCAGGACAACCGAGCCACGCACCATCTGCTCGGCGTGCCGGGGGTCGACTCCAAGCCTGATGTGAGCCTCGACTGTGGCATCGAACTTGGAGATCGACGTCTCCTTGACCATCTGGACAGCGGCGTCGGGGCTCAGCCCGCCGTTGCCGTTACCGGCCAGCGCCGCCTCGACCTTCTTGGCCGCCTCGATGTATTTCTTCCCGCGCTTCTTGGGCACTTTATTGCTCCAATACCTCGAGGCCCATCGAGCGGGCTGTCCCCTCGATCATCTTCATCGCCGCATCCGCGTCGTAGGCGTTGAGATCCTTTCGCTTCGTCTCAACGATCTGACGCAGCTGCTGCCTTGTGACGCGACCGACCTTCTCGCGGTTTGGCTTGGCCGATCCTTTCTCGATCCCAGCCGCCCGCTTCAGCAGGTTGACCGCGGGTGGCGTCTTGAGGACGAAGGTGAAGCTGCGGTCTTCGAAGATCGTGATCTCGGCAGGCACGACGTCGCCGGCTTGCTGAGCCGTGCGCTCGTTGTAGGCCTTCGTGAACTCCATGATGTTGATGCCGTGGGGGCCAAGCGCGGTGCCGACCGGCGGGGCAGGCGTCGCCTTTCCAGCCTGCAGCTCCAGCTTCAGGACCGCACGAATCTTCTTCTTGCTCATCGGAGTGGCGCTTCCTCTTCCTTATGTATGTGCGGTTAGTGAACTTTCTCGACCTGCAGCAGGTCTAGCTCGACAGGGGTCTCGCGACCGAACATGTTGACAAGCACCTTGAGCTTGCCCTTCTCCGGGTTTATCTCGTCCACCTTGCCATGGAAGTCAGTGAACGGACCATCGACGACCCGCACAGACTCGCCGACCTGGAACTCGACCCGGATCTTGGGCGCTTCCTGCTTCATCTGCTTCTGGATCGCCCGAACCTCTTTCTCCTGGAGGGGAACAGGGCTGTTCGCGGAACCGACGAAGCTCGTCACCCCGGGAGTGTTGCGCACCACGAACCACGACTCGTTCGACATCACCATGCGGACCAGGATGTAGCCGGGGAAGATCCGCTTTTGGACATGGCGGCGCTTGCCGTCCTTGATCTCGATCTCATCCTCCATCGGGACGAGCACCTGCAAGATCTTGTCCTGCATGTCCATTGACTCGATCCTCTTCTCGAGGTTCTTCTTGACCTTTTCCTCATGTCCCGAGTAGGCATGGACGACGTACCACTGTGCCTCTTGTTCGGGCGCTGTCTTCTCGACCGCCATCAGCCTGTCGACCCGTTGTAGATCACGCGCCGGGCGATCTCACCCAGGGCGTAGTCGGCCCCGCCGATGAACGCCCCCAGCACGATGACTGTAAAGATCACGATCAGGGTGTATCGGTACAGCTCGCCCCATGTGGGCCAGACGACCTTGCGTAGCTCGTCGAACACCTCGCGCAGAAATCGCACCGGGCTGAACTCCGGTGTGGACTCGGCACGCTTTTTGGCGGTGACTGCCACTACTTGGTCTCCTTGTGCGGGGTGTGCTTATGACACCACCGGCAGTATTTGCTCATCTCGAGCCTGTCCGGATCGTTCTTCTTGTTCTTCACGGTGGTGTAGTTACGCCGCTTACACACGCCGCATGCGAGGGTGATGATGTCTTCCATAGTTGGCTCTTTGGGGGGGCTGAAAAGAAAAAAGCCTAGGTTACCTAGGCGCTGTCAATAGTATCAGGGCAGCAGGGTGCGGGTTAACGTCTCGGCCAGCCACTCCGCGTAGCGCTCGGGAGTCCAGGCGCGCTCGACCCGTAGCAGCCGGTGCATCTCGGGGCTGGTGAGGCTCCAGACGATCGCTGCGGCGTCGTCCTCGCCAATACCGGCCCGCAGCGGCCCGTTGGAGGCAACCCAGGAGACAAACCGGCGCATGTTCTCGAACCGGCTCTGCTGGAGACGGGCGCGGTAGCCGGCGATCTCCGCGTCGACCGCCGCAGCCCCCCGGATGATGTCGTCCACCGGGCGGGCCCGCTCGCCGATCGCGGAGACGTCCTCGGCAAAGCGGGCGATCTGGCGCTTCTGGTTGGGCTCGCGCCGCACCGCCTGCGGCCCGGCCCGGTCAAGGAGCTCGACGGGCTGGTCGTCTCCCCCGACCCGCAGGTCCATCAATGCCGAGAGCAAGCCACGCTTGCTGCCGAAGGTCGCGTAAACGGTATCGACCGCGACGCCGGCGGTGGAGGCGATGGTCTCGATCGTGCTCGAGGCATAGCCATGATCCGCGAACAGCCGCTCTGCGGCCTCGAGCATCCGGGTGCGGGTCTGGCGAGCCTGCTCCTTGCGCAGCGACGAGTCGTAACGCCGCTGAGACTTGACAGGTCCCATAGGTTCATCCTACTATGCCAGTAGTCATCCGAGTATTCCTAGGGTGAATTTGAAGGAGATGGCGAATGGCAGCGTCGAGCAACGAGGAGATTTACCGCCGGATCATCGAAGAGGGCTTCAACCAGGGCAACCTGGCGGTGGCCGACGAGCTCGTGGGCGCGAACGCGATCGAGCACCAGCGGGGTGGGGCGGGCGATGGACCGGAGGGTCTCAAGCGGACGATCTCGATCCTGAGGTCCGCGTTTCCCGACTTCACGATCACGATCGACGAGCTGGCGGTCGTTGGAGACAAGGTCTGGGCCCGCCAGCGCGGCGGCGGCACCAACCTGGGCAGCTTCGCCGGCCGGCCGCCGACCGGCCGCAAGGCTTTCACCGACGTCATCGACATCTGCCGCTTCGAGGACGGCAAGATGGTCGAGCACTGGGGCGTTCCCGACCAGCTGGGGATGATGTTCGCCCTCGGCCACATCGCCCCGCCGGCGCGACACGCCGTAACCGCCTGACCTGACCACCCGGGCTCGGCCTTGGCCGGGCCCGGGATCTCGCTCGGCCAATATGATCTGTCTGTGTCTGGTTCCACCGTGGTTGTGCTGCACGGCGACCAGACCGGCGAGGAGCTCCTGCTCGAGGCCAAGCGTCTTCTCGCGAAGGACGTCATCGGGTTAGAGGTCGGCATGAAGGACTTCGACCTCACGCTCGAACGGCGACGCGAGACCAGAAACCAGGTGGTCATGGACGCGGCCGAGGCGCTTCGTGAGACTGGATTCGGCCTGAAGGCGGCCACGATCACGCCGGAAGGGGCCGGAGACGTCGGCAGCCCCAACGCGATACTTCGCAAGCAGGTCGACGGACGCGTCATCGTCCGCACCGGGAGGCGCATCCCCGGCGTCAGGCCCCTGGCCGGCGTCCACGCGCCGATTTCGGTGATCCGCATGGCAGTCGACGACGCTTACGGGGCCAAGGAGTGGCGCGAGGGCCGCGGGCTTGACGAGTGGGCTTTCCGGACTGAGAAGATAAGCCGCCGAACCTGCCGGATGGTCGCCGACTACGCGTTCGCCCATGCCAAACGGATCGAAGCCAAGGTCTTCGGCGGCCCAAAGTTCACAGTCAGCCCCGTCTACGAGGGCATGTTCAAAGAGGAGCTCGATGCCGCAGCTAAGCGCAACCCGGACGTCCGGTATGACCCTCAGCTGATAGACGCCACGTACGCGCTGCTGCTCGCGACCACCGGCGAGGCGCTTGTGATCCCTGCGTTGAACCGTGACGGTGACACGCTGTCCGACCTGGTCATGCAGATGTTCGGCACCATCGCCGGAGCGGAGTCTGTCCTTCTTGGCTTCGACGAGGCAGGCGCTGTCAAGGTGGCGATGACCGAGGCGCCTCATGGCACCGCACCTAACTTGCAGGGAAAGAATGTCGCCAACCCGATGGCGATGATCCTGGCCGTGGCCTCCTTGCTCGGGTACATGAAAGACCAGAAGGCCCACCAGGCCTCGCGCGCGATCTACGAATCAGCGCTGGAGGCGGTCTCCGACGGCATCAGGACCGCCGACCTTGGGGGGCACGCCTCAACGACGGAGTTTACCGACGAGGTCTTGCGGCGGGTGCGCACCAAGGTTGACGTATGGAGCGCGCTTGCCGACGTCGAAAGATAATCCGGCGGCGCTGCGCTACCTCGCGCTGGGCGACTCGTACACCATCGGCACTGGCGCCTCGGGCAAAGCTCACAACTACCCGTCGATCGTGGCGGCGCGGCTGACCAGGGCGACGGGCACCAAGGTCGGGCTGACCAACCCTGCAGTCAACGGCTTTACAACTCAGGACCTGATCAACAACGAGCTGGGTTACGTCGGGCGCCTGAAGCCACAGCTGGTGAGCATCCTGATCGGGGTCAACGACCTCGTTCAGGGCCGGACACCGGAGCAATACCGGAAGTCGCTGATGACAATCAACGAAGCCGTCGCAGAGCTCAATCTTGCGGCCGGCCGAGTGATCGCAATCTCGATACCGAACTGGTCGGTGGTGCCCGCCGCCTCCACTTTCGGCAACCCGGCTGGGATACGCGAATTGACCGAGACCTTCAACGAGATCGCCCGCAATGAGGCGGAGGCGCAGCGCTTCATGTGGGTGGACATCACCGACGTCAGCACATCCGGACTCGGATCGCCCGGCTGGATCTCGTCCGACCAGCTTCATCCTGGTGACGTTCAATACGCAGCGTGGGCTGAGGTGATCTGGGAGGCCGTGCGCGAGCCGTGG
>DATLPO010000053.1:0-39139 GCA_035535675.1 Candidatus Limnocylindria bacterium | reverse complement strand
CCGCAGCCGACCAACGGAGTCACCTACATCGACATTCGATCCGACTTCTCGGCGCTGACCTCCGAAGAGAAGGACCTCCTGCCGCTGTTCGGCCGCGTGCTCACCCAGTCCGGGGCAGCCGGCCAGGACTACGTGGAGATTGCCAAGCGCATCGCCGCTTACACCGGAGGGATCGGCGCCGCCGCCCAGGTTCAACCTCTCGCGGGCAGCGAAGACTACCTGCAGTCCTTCGTGATCTCAGGCAAAGCGCTCGACCGCAACGCAAAGCAGTTCATCGTTCTGCTGACCGATCTGACAGCGCGCCTCGAGATCGAGCCAAGGAGGCTCAAGGAGATCATCGCCGAGACCGCCACGCGCCTGGAGAGCTCGATAGCCAACCTGGGCTTCCAGTTTGCCATCCTCCTCGCCCAGTCCAAGCTCAGCTCGGAGGGCGCCATCAACGACAGGCTCCAGGGGATCGGGATGCTGCACACGATGCGCGGCCTGGCCAAGCTCCAGGAGTCCGAGCTTGGCGACCTTGTCAAAAAGCTCGACGCCATAAGAACCAAGCTGTTCCGAACAGAATCGGTCGCCGTCGTCGTGACCTGCGAGGAGTCGATGATCGAGACCCTGAGGGAGCTGCTGGCAAAATTCGACGAGGCGCTTCCCAATGGCGCGCTCAACAGCCACCCCGTCAAGCCCCCACCGCTCGACCCCATCCCCGAAGCCCGGACCGCCCCGCTGCCGGTCGCGTTCAACGTAAGAACGTTCAAGACGGTGCGCTATCAACACCCTGACGCGCCAGTGCTGCTGGTGCTGGCCAACTACCTGCGCGACACGTTTCTCCACAGGGAGCTCCGCGAAAAGGGTGGAGCCTACGGCGCCTATGCGCAGGCGAGCACCGGAGGCGGGACCTTCTACCTTGGCTCCTACCGCGACCCGAACATCATCCGCACCTACGACACGTTCGATGGGGCGGTGACCTGGGTGACCCAGGGCGAGGTCGAGCCGGAAGCCTTGAAGGAGGCGATCCTCGGCGCATGTGGCGACGTCGATCCCCTCGAGTCGCCGGACATCAAAGGTCGCCGGGAAGCCATCAACAAGCTGACCGGATTCACCAGGGAAGAGCGCGAGAAGTTCAAGCAGCGGCTTCTAAACGTGACCGCCGCCGACCTTCGCCGCGTAACCAAGAGTTATCTCGAGGGTGGCCGGCCCGTGCAGGCCACGGTGGCGGGCCAAGACCTTGTCGAGGCGGCGCGAAAGGAGCGCCCAGGCCTGTTCGAGGTGGTGGCGCCTGTCTGATCGCCGGTAGGATCTCGGGCCTGTCAGAATCCCACCCATGAACTTCTGGCGCCACGACTACTTCTGGCCTGTGGTCCTCATCGTCCTCGGGGTCTACTTCCTCCTCCGCAACGTCGGCCTGCTCGAATGGCTCAACGGCGACATCGTTTGGCCGGTTCTCCTGATCCTCCTCGGCGCATGGCTCATCATCCGCCAGCGCACGCGTCCCGGATAGCGCAAATGCAGCGGCGCTACCGCAGCTACTTCTGGCCGTTGGTCCTGATCGTGGTCGGCCTCATCGCCCTGCTGGTCCAGCTCAATGTGATCTCGACCGATCGCCTGTACCGCCTGGCGGACCTCTGGCCGCTGATCCTGATCGTGATCGGGCTCGAGCTCATCACACGCCGCGCCCTCAAGGGAGTTGCTGTCGACGTGGCGACCGTGCTCATTCTTCTCATCGCCGGCGGAGGAGCCCTCGCGTACGTGGCACTGGGCCCGGCGATCCCCGGAGGAACGCGCGTGCTCGACGCATCCGGCCAGGTCGGCACGTTGACCAGCGCGACAGCGGCAGTTGATGTCGGTGCGGCGACCATCAATGTGCAGGGAGACACCTCGCTCGGCAATGACCTTTACAGGGCTCACATCGAGTACACGGGGCCCACCCCAAAAGTGACCCTAGACAAGTCGACCGGTGAGCTGCACATCTCGCAAGAGGGCGTCTTCTTCTTCGGCAACCGTCATTTCGTCCTCGACCTGCAGATCAACACCGCAGTCACCTGGAGCATTTCGGTCGACAGCGGAGCCTCGACCGACACTTTCAAGCTGAGCGACGTCAAGGTCAGGTCGATCGAGCTCAACTCAGGAGCCAGTCGTGAGGACATCACGCTCGGCCCGCCAAAAGGGATAGTTCCGATCTCGATCGACGGCGGCGCTCTTACAGTCCGCATCCACCGGCCGGCCGGGACACAGGTCGCTGCACAGGTAAACGGCGGAGCCGTCAATCTCACAGGCGACGGCCATCGTGTTGGCGGTATCGGCGCCGCGAAGTGGCAGTCGGACGGTTACGACAATGCGACTGACGCCTACCGGATCGAAGTCGACGGCGGAGCCTCCACCGTCACGGTTGACACGAACGCCCCATCCGGCTGAGCTGCAATCACTCGATGGTCGAGGTGTCGAGCCTCCGATCGAGTGCGGCGGCTCGGGCCGGATAAGCCGCACGCGTAGACGGGGTCATCGCCTGACTTAAGCCGGCCGCGGCGGCCTGGAGCATCGCCCGAAGCTCGCCATCGAGCACGCCGGCCGCCTTCAGCACCGGCACCAAAGCTGCTGCCCTTTCCGCACCGCCGAGAAGCGAGTCCTGGTCGGTGTCGAGCGCAGCCAGTGACTCTGCCTCCTTGCGCAACCGGCGTGCGAGCGCAAGATGCTCCGCGTCGCCGCGCTCGGCGCAAAGCACAGCCCCTGCCCTCGCGGCTGATGCGGCGAGACGAGCCTCGAGCAGCCTTCCCGCAGCTGCGTCGCCGGCCACCACCGCCGGGCACAATCCGATCACCTGCTGGTAACCGATGACCACCCCCCGGCGCTTCAGCTCGGCGACCACCGCCGCCGGCGCCGTCTCTTCCAGGCGAAACAGGTTCATCGAGAGCTGCACGCGGCCCCCCGGCAGCGAGAACACGAGCGCCTGCACACCGCGCATGCCGCCGGCCGATTCCCGCAGCGCTCGCGCGATTCCACGAGCCACACCCAGATCCACCCCAGGCAGGATCACGTTGAAGGCGACGAGCTTCGGCCGCGCCCCCACGCAAACAGCGCCCGCGGTACGGTGCAGCGCCGGGCCCCCCAGGTCGAGGCGGCCGCGCCCCGCGCGGATGTCGGCAAGGCTTTGTCCCTCGCCATAGAAGTAAACAGGAACTCCCAGGTCGCTCCAGATCCGCTCGCCGACCCTGTGCGCAAGCTCGCGGCAGCGGCTGAGCTCGGTGGCGCCGAGGGGCACGATCGGCACAACGTCGGCGGCGCCGACACGCGGGTGCACGCCGCTGTGCTGCCGAATGTCGATCCGCAAGCTCGCCTCCTTCACCGAGGCCACGAGCGCCTCGAGCAGGTTCGGGCCAAGCCCTGCGAGCGAGATCACCGCGCGGTTGTGGTCAGGGTCAGCATCCACATCGAGAACGTGAGCTCGCAAAGCCGCGCCGGAGATGGCGGCGACCGTCTTGGCATCCCGCCCTTCGGAGAAGTTTGGGACCGACTCGAAAAGGCTGTCGCTCTCCACTCGGCTGCTAGCGTAAGTGGACGTGCCCGGCCCGGTTGCGCTCGTCTACGGCGACGAGCTGATGAAACATCACCTCTCGGATCAGCATCCGCTGCAGCCGATCCGCGTCAAGCTCACCATGGACCTCATCAGGTCGACAGGCCTCATCGAGCACTGTCACCTGTTGCCGCCGCGTCGCGCAACCATCAAAGAGCTGGAGCTCGTTCATTCCCCCGAATACGTCGACCTGGTCCGCAAGCTGAGCGATCCCGCGCAGCGAGGCCGAATTGAGCCAGATCGCATCGAGGCGGCAGGGTTCAGCTCAGCCGACAACCCGATCTCGGACGAGCTTCACGAGGGCGCATCCCTTGTCGCCGGCGCGAGCCTTGTCGCGGCCGAAGCGATCGAGAGTGGAGCTGCACTGCACACGTTCAGCCCGGCCGGTGGTCTCCACCACGCGCACCGGTCACGAGCCTCCGGCTTCTGCACTTACGACGACCCGGCGATCGCCATCATGTGGTTGAAAGATCGCGGCCACCGCGTCGCGTACATCGATGTCGATGTTCACCACGGGGATGGCGTCGAGGGCATCTTCTACAACGATCCCGGCGTGCTGACGATCAGCCTGCACGAGAGTGGCCGTTACCTCTTTCCCGGCACCGGGTTCCCTGAGGACAGGGGAGCCGGCCCCGGCAAGGGGACCGCCGTCAATCTTCCCTTCCTTCCTTTCACATGGGACGATCCGTGGCTCGAGGCTTTCGAGACCGTCGTGCCCCCGATGTTGCGCGGATTCAAACCGACGATCCTGGTCACCCAGGACGGATGCGACACCCACTACCTCGATCCGCTCGCGCACCTCGCCGCCACGACGCGCATCTGGCCGCGTGTCGGGCGCGTGTTTCACGAGCTGGCCCACGAGCTGTGCGACGGGCGCTGGCTCGCGTTGGGCGGAGGTGGTTACGCGATCTATGAGGTGGTGCCGCGCGCGTGGACGCTTTTCTTCGCGGAGATGGTCGAGCGACCCGACCTCGCGGCCGACATCAACGATCCGTCGACGGTAGTCCCCGGCGACGAAGCGCAAGAGCGCGTGATGACGGCGCTGAAAAAAGACCTGCGCCGCCTCGGCGAGGTCCATGGGATGGACTTTGTTCTAGGTTCGCAAGGAACGTAGGATCGCCATCACCACGAACTGCAGTGGCAGGGCGGTGCCGAAGATGGCCCCGATGGCCGGCGAGATCGAAGCAAAGCTGTGCCCCCCACTGGAGCCGAGCGCGACGAGGTACAGGCCGCATGCGCCCAACACCAGCACCTGCCACACCACGATGACCTTGATCCAGCGTTTCAGCGCCGCGCGCACCTGCGCAGGGTCGCGGGTCAGCAGCTGGCCGCGCAACAGGAAGTGATAGAGCCCGTACTCGACAGCGAATGCGACAAGAAACGCGACAAGACCCAGGCCCAGTAACGCGCTTTGGCTCAGCGCTCTCCTACGCGGAGTAAGTGCGAAGACAGCGCGTGCAAACCCGCGCTCGCACCGAGCGCCCCGCCACGGTCACACGGCCCATCTGCAGGTTGGGCATGAACCTCCGGTTGACCCGGTTCTTGGCGTGACTGACGTGGTGTCCGTACTGCGGCTCCTTGCCGCAAATCGCGCAGCGCTTGGCCATGAGGCACCTTCCGATTGGGATTGACTCGGTAGAGCCCGCGCAGGGACCATCGATTCCCGGCAGGGCGACTCGAATTGTACCATGGGCTCTCGATGGCCTCGAAGACTCCGACAGCGCTCGGTCAGGCTCGACAGTGGGGGAGAGTCGAGGTGTTTCCCTCGGCTGTCGCCGCTATCGCCGGCCATGCCGCCATGGGCTGTTACGGCATCACAGGGATGGCCGCGCGGGGCCTGCGAGACGGCGTGGCCGAGCTGCTGCACAGGGGCAACGTCGATAGGGGAGTGGTGGTGGTCGAGGTCGAAGGGGGCCTCGCCATCGACGTCTTCGTGATCGTCCAGTACGGCATCCGGATCTCGGAGGTCGCCCACAACCTGCAGGAGGCTGTGAAGTTCGAGGTGGAACGCTCGGTCAGCGTGCCGGTGGTCCAGGTCAACGTGAACGTGCAAGGCGTCAGGGAAGAACGGCGCTGAGCAATGGCTCCCACTAGGGCCACAGGAGTGGACGGACCTCTTTTCAAGCGGGCGCTTCTGAGCAGCCTGAGCTGGCTGGCGGCCAATCACGAGGAGGCAAACCGCCTCAACGTGTTCCCGGTCCCCGATGGCGACACAGGCACCAACATGCTTCTCACCCTTCAGTCGGCGGTCGAGGATATCAAGGAGTCCAACGCGGCCGAGGTGAGCAAGATCGCGAAGCTCGCATCCCACGGCAGCCTTATGGGCGCTCGAGGCAACTCGGGCGTGATCCTGTCGCAGATCTTTCGGGGGTTCGCGCGTGCGGTCGAGGGCAAGAGCTCGCTGACACCACGAGAGCTGGCTGCAGCGTTCGAGGAGGCAGCCAACGCGGCATACCGCGCGGTCAACAGGCCCACCGAGGGGACGATCCTGACGGTGGCGCGAGAAGCGGGTCGTTCGGCAACCACCGCCGCGGCGAGCCCAGAAGCGACAGTCGCGGATGTGATCGCTGCCGCCGCCTCCGGCGCGCGTGACGCTGTGTTGAAAACGCCCAGCCAGCTGCAGATCCTGCGCGATGCGGGAGTCGTCGACGCCGGCGGATTCGGCCTGCAGATCATCCTCGAGGGGATGCTGAAGACAGTCGAGGAGTCGGCGTTCGTAGCGACTGCGCATCCGGTGGCCAAAGCGCCGGCATCCCAGGTGGCGTTCGACCTGCCGGAAGGGGGATGGGGCTACTGCACCGAGTTCCTCATCGAGGGCAACGGGCTTGACGTCGAAGTGATTCGCAACCAGATCGAAGCCCTCGGCAACTCGGTCCTGGTGGTCGGAGAGCCGGAGCTGGTCAAGGTTCACGTCCACACCGACGACCCCAGCCGCGTGATCACGCTCGCGGGCGGCCACGGGAAGGTGCTCAAGCTCAACGTCGGCGACATGTCGACGCAGCACAAACGGATCCTTGAGAACGAGGCGGCGGCCGGCAAGCCTCCGCGGGCGAACGGGGTGGGCCTTGTCGCAGTGGTTGCAGGCAGCGGGCTGGTGGAGATCTTCCGTGCCCTTGGTGTCGATGCGATCGTCGAAGGCGGGCAGTCGATGAACCCGAGCACCCAGGACATGCTCCTGGCGATCGAGTCGGTGCCTTACCAGGAGGTTATCCTCCTGCCCAACAACCGCAACGTCATCCTCGCTGCCAAGCAGGTCGCCGGCCTGACCAAGAAGAAGCTTCACATCATCGAGACGCACAGCGTGCCAGAGGGAGTGGCGGCTGTCGTTGCCGTCCGAGCCGATCGCTCAGGCGACGAGAATGTCGCCGCGATGAAGGCTGAGGCGGAGCGGGTGCAGACCATCGAGGTGACGCACGCGGTGCGGGACACAAGATCCAACGGGCTCAAGGTCAAGAAAGGTGACGTGATCGGGCTCATCAACGAAAAGCTCGAGTTCGCAGGCAGCGACTACGCTGACGTCGTGAATCGGGCCCTGGGCAAGCTTGGCCCGGATGCGTACGAGCTGGTGACCGTGTACCGAGGCGAGGGCGCGAGCCAGGACGAGCTGGCGAGCCTGCAGTCGGCGATCCAGTCAAGCTACCCGGGCCTTGAGGTCGAGGTCCAGGAGGGCGGCCAGCAGCACTACCCCTTCATCCTGTCGGTCGAGTAATCCGAGATGGCAGTGAAGCGCTCCTTCGCGGTGGTCACCGACTCGACCGCCGACCTGCCGGACGAATGGCGCGACAGTTTCGACATCGAAGTTGTCCCGCTCAAGGTCCTGTTCGGCAACGAGACGTTTCGCGACAACGTGGACATGAGCAACGAAGAGTTTTTTCGAAAGCTCACGGGTGCGACGAAGCTGCCGACCACGTCGGCCCCATCACCAGGCGAGTTCGCCGAGGTCTACACGCGGCTGGCGAAGGACCACGACGGTTGCATCTCGATTCACATTGGGGCGCAGCTCTCGGCGACCGCGGAGGCCGCGCGCGTCGGCGCCCAGTCGGTCGAAGGATTCACCGTCAACGTGATCGACAGCGAGACGGTGACGATGCCCATGGCATTTCTGTGCCGGATCGCAGCTCAGGCAGCGAGCCTCGAGGAGGCGACCGAGGCGGTGAGGCAGCGGGTCCCAAACTGCCGGGTCCTCGCGCTCCTCGACACCCTCCGCTACATCGAGATGGGGGGGAGGGTGAGCCGGGCGCAGGCGATGATCGGGACGATGCTCGACCTGAAACCGCTGCTGCTCGTCGCCGATCGGGAGATCAAGTCGGTGGATCGAGTGCGCACCAGGTCGCGAGCGATACCGCGGATGATCGACTTCTTCCGAAATGACCTGCCAATCGAGCACGTGGGCGTGGTTCACGCCCAGGCGCCCGATGAGGCGGAGCTGATCGCCGCCGGCCTGCGCAAGGAGCTGCCCGACTCCGAAATCCCCGTCGGTCAGATCGGATCCGTGCTCGGCACCCACACTGGCCCGAAAGCCCTGGGCCTGGTCTACATCAAGAAGTAGCAAGCTTCACGTTGTGGCCGGGCAGCGGCCACACGCGGAGCAGCGGCGGGGTCAGCGCAATCAGCCTGGGCACAGTCCGCACCGCCAGCCGGTACGCGCGTTGCTGGCCTGCGCCCCAGGCTAGACCGTATTGCCCACGAAGAACGGGCGGCAGCAACCCGGCAGTGACCACCTCGAACGGGATCATGGCCGGCCCCGGCAGCAGGCGCATATGCGGCCGCAACACGAGCTTCGCCAGGGCGTGCGCCCTCGCGTCGACGCGCACCTCGCCACTCTCGATCATCGCGTTCATGTATTCGTCGAAATCGCGCAAGGTGGCGGGAAACCGCTCTCTCGGAATTCCCAGCAGCTCTCCCAGCAGCTTGAATTCCTGGTAGAAGTCCTCACGCTCGCGCGGGAGCAACGGCTTGACGAATGTCTCGTACGTGACTAGTGCGGTGTCCATCAGCGTCGCGTGAACCCACAGCAGAAGCCCGGGGTCGAGCGCGCGGTAGCTGCTCCCTTTCACACGCGCGTGCACCTGGTTCACGCCCCGGGCCGCCGCGAGCGCCGTCTCGCGATCCCCAAAGACGATTGCCATCGTCATGAGAATCGTCCGGCGCAAGCGGCGGATCGGATGAGCGCGGAAATCCGAGTGCTCGTCAACGCCGGCTGCGACCTTTGGATGCGCGAGCTGCATCAACAGCGCCCGCCCTCCTCCCAGCAGGAGAACGTTCTCTCGGTTGACCCGGCGGGTTATCGAATCGTCGGCGTAAAGACCGGGTTGCATCACGTCATTAAACTCTGAAGGCGTGTACGCACAGGTTCTGACGTTCGGTGCCGCGTTCCTGGGCTCCGCTGTCGAGTCGGTCGAGGCGCTGACGATCGTGCTTGCCGTTGGTCTCACGAGAGGGTGGCGCGCTCCCTTGTACGGCACCGTGGTCGCGCTGGTCTCGCTGGCGGTCCTGGTCCTGGTGTTCGGCCAGCTGATAGTGACTCGCGTCCCCGAATCGACGCTCAAGCTGATTATCGGCACCCTGATCGTCCTGTTCGGTTTGAGGTGGCTGCACAAAGCAGTCCTTCGCTCCGCGGGCGCGATGGCGATGCACGACGAGGACAAGTCCTACGCGCAGACCGTGAGCGAGCTCGAGGGCGCAGCGGCAAAGCAGGACTGGATCGGCTTCACCATCGCGCTGAAAGGCGTCTTCCTCGAGGGCCTCGAGGTCGTCTTCATCGTGGTGGCGATCGGGGGCACCAGTGGCAGCCTGAACATCGCCGTGGCAGGCGGCCTCCTGGCGATGATCGTCGTCGCAGGGATTGGAGTGGTGGTACGCAAACCGCTCGCGCGCGTGCCAGAGAACACGTTGAAGTACGCCGTCGGCATCATCCTGACGAGCCTGGGTACGTTCTGGGCGGCGGAGGGCATGGGCGCCACGTGGCCCCTCGACTTCGTTTCGGTCCTCGGCATCGCCGCCATATATTTCGGTGCCTCACGCGTAGCCATCACGCTCATCAACCGCCGGCAGCCGGTGCCGGCGTGAGGTTCATTCGAGCGGCCGCGTCAGAGGTCGTCGGGCTTTTCGTCGGCGACTGGGTCCAGACCCTGGTCAGCATCGGGATCCTGGCGCTTGGCTGGTTCGTGGTCAGCCGGATCCAAGTCGAAGGGCTGGCATTCGTTGTCGCGCTTGCGCTCGCCGCCCAGCTCGTCTATGCGACGACGCTCGAGGCGGGGGCGCGCGATCGACGCGGCTAGGTGCCGGTCGGTCTGACCTCACCCGTCGACGCGGTCCCCAAGCTCGGGCCTGCCGATGCCGCGAAGCTCGCAAAGCTCGGGATCGCCACTGTCCGCGACCTGCTGCTGCACCTTCCGTTCGACTGGGACGAGTACGGAGAGCCGACGGCGGTGGCGAAGCTCATCGACGGCAGGCAGGCGACGGTGATCGGTACCGTCACCACGATCTCAGCGCGGCGCTCGAAGTACAAGAAGATGGCCCTGACCGAGGCGACGCTGCAAGACGATTCGGGCGGCGCCCTGAAGCTGGTCTGGTTCAACCAGCCGTACATGGCCAAGCAGCTCCCCAAGGGTGAGCGCATCGCTGTCGCGGGGATGGTCAAGGGCGGGTTCGGCGTGTTCGAGATGCGAAACCCCCTGTACGAAAAAGTCAGCACGGTGGGCCCAAAGCGCCTGCGGGACCTCATGCCGAGGTATCACCTCGTGAAGGGGCTCACGTCAAAGAAGCTCGCTGAATGGATCGAGACGGTGCTGCCGCTCGCGGGTGAAATGGAGGAGATCCTCCCCGCTGACGTTCTCGAGCGCCATCACCTGCTCCCTATCGCCGAGGCTGTGCGATCCGGCCACCATCCCGAGAGCGCATCGGACTGGAGCATGGCGCGAAAGCGGATGGCGTTTGCGGAGCTTTTCGAGCTGCAGGCGGCCTTTGCATTGATGCGCGCCACCATCGCCGCCGAGCCGGCCGAGCCGATCCCTTACCTCCAGGAGGTGATCGATGCCTTCAAGGGCGGGCTTGGCTTTGAGCTCACGCGAGCGCAGCGGAGGTCGGCATGGGAGGCATTCAAGGACATGAGCCTCCCCGTGCCCATGAACCGCCTTCTGAACGGCGACGTCGGCTCGGGCAAGACTGCAGTCGCTGCGGCATGCGTCGCCATGGCCCACTCGGCAGGCTTTCAATCGGTGGTGATGGCGCCAACCGAGATTCTCGCGCGCCAGCATCTCCACAAGTTCCGTGCCTACCTCGAGACAAGCTTTCCGGGCCTCACCGTCGAGCTCCTCGTCAGCGGCCAGACCGCCGCCGAGCGCCGCAGAGTCAGAGCCGCCGCTGCGTCGGGCCACTGCGCCCTGGTCGTCGGCACCCACGCGCTCATCGAAGAGGACGTGGAGCTGGCCAACCTCGGCCTCGCGATCGTTGACGAGCAGCATCGGTTCGGCACGCACCAGCGCGAGCTGCTGCGCGCCAAGGGGCATGGCCGGCCGCACTTCCTTGCCATGACCGCGACCCCGATCCCTCGGACTCTCGCGCTCGCCCTCTACGGCGAGATGGCGGTGTCGGTGATCGACGAGATGCCTCCGGGGCGCACCCCCGTGGAAACGAAGGTGGTGGAGCCGAGCGGCCGCCAGCGCGCCTACGACCTGGTGAGGGCGCAGGTCGCGCTGGGTCGTCAGGCCTTTGTCATCTGCCCGCTCATCGAGGAGTCGGAGACACTGGTCGCCAAGTCTGCCACTGCCGAGTTCGACCGGCTGCGCACCGCAGTGTTCCCGGATCTCCGGATGGGTCTCGTGCACGGCCGCCTCAAAGAGAAGGACGAGGCGATGAGCGCGTTCGTGAAGGGGGAGACCCAGGTGCTCGTCGCGACAGCCGTTGTCGAGGTGGGTGTCGACGTGCCAAACGCCACCGTGATGATGATCGAGGGCGCCGAGCGGTTCGGCCTGGCACAGCTGCACCAATTTCGCGGGCGAGTCGGGCGAGGGTCGGGGCAGAGCCACTGCCTGCTCCTATCGGACGATCCTTCGGAGCCCACCCTGGAACGCCTCGAGCTGCTGACGCGAATCCGTGACGGTTTCAGGCTGGCGGAGGAGGACATGCGGATCAGGGGCATGGGGGAGCTCATGGGGCCGCGCCAGCACGGCATGTCCGACGTGGCGATGCAGGCTCTCGAGCAGCCTGAGCTGCTGAGCGACGTGCGAGAGGAAGCGGAGCGTGTGCTTGCGGCGGACCCGGGTTTCACGAATCACCCTGTTCTCAAGAAGGCGGTGGAGGGCCGGCTCGACCAAACGTCGATCAGCTAGAGTGCCGCAGTGCCCGATTCGTCCTTTGTCGTCGACCTGACTCGTGACCTGATCCAGCTCGACACCACCAACCCACCGGGCCAGGAGCACATCGCTGTCGACCTCGTCGAGCGAGTTCTCGATGAGGCAGGAATCTCGAGCGCTCGGTATGAAAATGCCCGTGGCCGCCCCAATCTTGTAGCGCGGTTGAAGGGCCGGGGCGACGCGCCTCCATTCCTGCTCCAGGGCCACGTCGACGTGGTCACCACAGTCAACCAGCAATGGAAGCACAAGCCTTTCGGCGGAGAGATCGTCGACGGCTACCTGTGGGGCCGGGGCGCCCTCGACATGAAGGGCGGCGTTGCGATGATGGTCAGCGCGTTGATGCAAGCGAAAGCTCGCGGCGGAGCGCCGGGCGACCTGGTGCTCGCAGCCCTGGCAGACGAGGAGGCGGGGGGCAACCAGGGCGCCAAGTGGCTTGTCGACAAGCACAGTGAGCTCTTCTCAGGTATCAAGCATGCGATTGGAGAATCCGGGGGCGTGGTTCAGCACCTGGGCGGCCGCCGCTTTTATCCGATCATGGTTTCCGAGAAGCGGGGATGCCAGGTGCTCGCGACGCTGCGCGGCCCTGGCGGCCACGGCTCCATCCCGTCACACGGTGGTGCCATGGCCAAACTTGGCGCCTTGCTCGCAAAGCTCGACAGCGCAAGGCTGCCTGTGCACATCACCCCACCCGTCAAGCTCCTTCTAGAGGGGATGCGGGACGCTCTCGACGAGCCCTGGAAAGGCCGAATGGCAGCGCTTCTAGACCCGGCGCACGCCAACGACGCGCTGGTTGAGCTCGGCCCGCTGGGTCGCAACCTCGATGCGGCGCTGCACAACACGGTGAACGCCACCATCGTGAGCGGTGGGCTGAAGATCAACGTCATTCCCAGTGAGGTTCAGGTCCAGCTCGATGGGCGGCTGCTGCCGGGCTTCGGGCCCGAGGACATGCTGCGCGAGCTGCGCGAGGTGGTCGGGCCCGAGCCGGAGCTCGAGGTGCAGCTTGTAGGACCTGCCCAGCCGCCGATCGACCTCTCGCAGCTCGAGCTCTTTGCCTCAGTTCTGCGCGACGCCGATCCCGGCTGCGTGCCCCTTCCATACCTGGTCACCGGAGGCACCGACGCGCGCCACTTCGCCAAGCTGGGAATCCGGACGTATGGCTTCCTGCCGCTGAACAACCCGCCTGACTTCAATGGTTTGAACACCATCCACGCCGCAGACGAGAGGGTCCCGGTCAGCGCGCTCGAGTTCGGCGCGCAGTGCGTTTTCGAGGCGGTGATGCGGTACCGCGGCTGATAGGCGCGTAAGCGCCGGGGGGGGTGCGCCGGGAACTGGCTCTGCCAGGCCCGCCGCCCCGAGGGGGGTCTCCCCCCTCAGGTACAGGCCCGTAAGCCGCTGTCAGCATGCCGAAGTAGGTCGGCGCCTCGTAAGAAACAAGCCTTCCCTTCCAGCCTTTCGCGGTGGCGCCGTGAAGGATCAACATCTGCCACCAGCTGTCAGCCTTGGCTGCTTCAACCAGATCGAGCGGTATGTCTGAGAGACCATGGAGGCGCTCGCTTCTCACCAGGTCGCAGATCAGCGTGTCGTACTGCTCGGCGGCGGGGTCGAAGCCATAAGGCCCGGCAGGGTCGTGGGCATGGCCGTGGTCGGCGCTCGCGATGAACGCGACCCTGAGACCGGATGAGTCTGCCGCGGAAGCGATGGCGGCGCCGGCGCCGATGTGATCCGCGGCCGTGAGGTCGCGAGAAGGTGTGAGCACCACCAGGGGCACTGGAGGGTCGCTACGGCCCCCCATGAACCACAGAGGGATCAGCAATCCCCAGTCCATCGGCGCAACAGCGTCGGCCGGGTCGTTGGATCCAAAGCTCACACCGACCGCCGGCACGCCTGCTGACGCAAGCGAGTCAAGCAGCATCATCGCGAGCGACATCTCGGTGGGCATGTCAAGAGCGATCGATGGCGGCGCACCGGCGAGCCGGCCTGCAACCCTGCCCGACACAATCACTCCCATCGTGCCCGGAAGATGGACGTTGTGAGGCGTCGCGACGACAACGGCCTCCGGCCGTGCCGCACCAAAAAGTCGTCCGAGCTCTTCCATGCCGGCGCGGGTGACAGCTGCCAAACCCCGCTCCTCGGGCGAGCAAGCCTCTTCGATGGCCAGCCCCCCATGCGGCGCTATCGCGGCAAAGACGAGCGGCATGGGACAACCATACTTAGCGCGCATGAAAGAGCTCGGGCCTCTTCGGTTGACTGAATACAGCCACGGGGCGGGTTGCGCCTGCAAGCTCAGTCCCGTGGAGCTGGGTCATGTGCTCAGCGCGCTCCCGCTGATCGTCGACCCCAACGTCATGGTCGGCATGGCCGCCCGCGACGACGCGGCAGTCTATCGCATCGCCCCTGATCGCGCGCTGGTGGCGACTATCGACTTCTTCACTCCGATCGTCGACGACCCCACCGAGTTCGGCGCCATTGCCGCCGCCAACGCGCTGAGCGATGTGTATGCGATGGGCGCGCAACCCCTGTTCGCCCTTGGCGTCACAGCATTCCCCCGCGAGAAGCTCAACGCCGGCCTGCTCGAGAAAATCGTCTCGGGCGGAGCGGCCAAGATGGCGGAGGCGGGCATCGCCGTGGTGGGCGGTCACTCGGTCGACGACCCCGAGCCCAAGTTCGGTTATGCGGTCGTCGGCGAGGCCCACCCTGACCGCATCGTCACCCACCAGGGCGCGCAACCGGGCGATCTGCTTTACCTGACCAAACCGTTGGGGTCGGGCCTCGTCACGACGGCCATCAAGCGCGGGCTGTGCCCGCCCGCCTTGGAACGCGAGGCTGTGGATGTCATGACGCACCTCAACCGCGACGCGTCGGTGGCGATGGTCAACTGTGGCGCCACCGCGGCCACCGATGTCACAGGCTTCGGTCTGATCGGGCATCTGAGCAACCTCGCCGGTGGCGCGGACATCGACCTGGCGGCGATCCCTGTGATGGAGGGCGTGAGGGACCTGGCGGAGCGCGACCTGTTGTCGGGCGGGAGCCGGCGCAACCACGCCGCTTATCGCGGGGAGGTCGATTGGGGTGGGATCCCCGAGCTCGACCAGCTGATGCTGTGCGACGCGCAGACGAGCGGCGGCCTGCTGGTGGCGATCCCGAAAGAGAACGGCAGGCGTTTTGAGTCGGCTCTTGCTTCCGCACCCTACCCCGCCGTGAAGATAGGCACGATCAATGGCATTGGATCAATTCGGGTGCGCGCCTGATGCCTGGGCTCCGCGTTGCCGGTGGTGAGGCGCGCGGGCGCCGTCTGAAGGCCCCAAAAGGGATACGCCCGACCCAGGGGATGGTCAAGGAGGCGATCTTCAACCTGATCGGGCCTGGCATCGCCGATGCGCTGGTGCTTGACCTCTTTGCCGGTTCGGGCGCCCTCGGCATCGAGGCCCTTTCGCGCGGTGCCGCAGGTGTCACCTTTGTGGACCGCGAGCCACGTGGTCTTGCTATCCTGCGCCAGAACTTGGCAACCCTCGATCTCAAGGCACATGCAACCGTGGTCCGGGCTGATGTCGTGCGCTGGCTCGAAGCATCGCCTGAAGCGATCAAGGGGGCAGGCGTCGTGTTCATGGATCCGCCCTACGAGGACGTCGTGCTCGACCGCGCGCTCAGGGTCATCGATCGCGAGGTCGGTGGTGCGACAGTTCTTGTAGAGCATTCGCGTCGCCAGGAGCTGCCACCGCTGATCAGGCTTCGCGTCGACAGGCAGCGCCGCTACGGCGACACGATGGTCTCGGTGCTGCGCGCGTGAATCACGAACCCAGGACAGCCGTTTACCCGGGCAGCTTCGACCCGCTCACCAACGGGCATGTGGATGTGATCGAGCGTGCGCTTGGCATCTTCGACGCGCTGATCGTCGCGGTCGCAGGTAACCCCGACAAGAGGCAGCCGCTGTTCAGCGTCGAGGAGCGGATGGAGCTGATCTCGGCGTCGCTCAAGGGTCGCGACAGGGTCGAAGTCGCGAGCTTCACGGGCCTCACCGTCGAGTACGCGCGGTCGCGGGGCGCGACCACGTTGGTGAAAGGGCTACGAGCTTATTCCGACTTCGATGCTGAGCTTCAGCAGGCCCTCATGAACCGCAAGCTGGCTCCCGACATCCACACCGTCTTCCTGATGTCGAGCTTCGCACACATCTATGTTTCGTCAAGTATCTTGAAAGACATCGCGAGCTACGGGGGGAACGTGTCGGATCTCGTGCCCTCGGCGGTGGCCAAGGCGCTGAAGGAGAAATACCGATAAAGGTCGACGAGCTTCTTGACCACTTCGAGCAGCTGGTGCACAACGCGCGCCACGTCCCTCTTTCGAACCAGGTCATGATCAACGAGGACGAGGCGATGGAGCTCGTCGATCAGATCCGCTTCAACCTGCCCGACGAGATCAAGCAGGCGAACTGGACGGTCTCCGAGCAGCAGCGGATCATCACGGAGGCGCACGCTGAGGCGGCTCGCATCATGTCGCGCGCCAACGAGCGCGCAGAGGAGACGTCGTCCGAGCACGAGGTGCTGCGCCGCGCCGAGCGGCATGCGACCCAGGTGGTCAAGGATGCGCAGGCCAAGTCGGACCAGATCATCCACGAGGCTGAGTCCTACGCACTCGAGCAGCTGAAGCAGCTCGAAGCGCATCTCGGTCGAACCATTGCGACAGTGCGCCGAGGTGTTGAGGCTTTGCAATCGAGCGTGCCGGCTGCTGTAGAGGAAAACGACCAGAGCTAGCTTGGATCAGCCCCTCCCCGCCGGCGCGGCGGACCTCCCCCCGTCGAGCGGGGGGAGGATGGAGTCGAAGAGGACGCTTGGTTGGTGCCGTAGGTACCCATTTCGCAGGTTCACGTAAAATTGCGGCTGCGATGGCACTTCCTAAGGTCAAGCAATCGAAGTCTCGTAAGGGGCGTCGGCGCTCGCACCTCGCGCTCGCCCTGGTGTCGCTCCAACCCTGTCCGAACTGCAAGAAGCCCAAGCGCCCGCACTCGATCTGCCCCAACTGCGGCCACTACGCCGGCCGCGAGGTGATCAAGACCGAATAGCACCGCTGCCCAAGATCGCGTTCGTCTTTCCCGGCCAGGGTTCCCAGCACGCCGGCATGGGAGCCGACCTGCTCACCGACCCCGAGGTTGCCGATCTATGCGCGAGCTGTAGCCAGGCAGCAGACATTGACCTGAGACGGCTCCTGACCTCGGCTGACGACGAAGAGCTCAAGCTCACTCAGAACGCGCAGCCTGCGCTGTGCTTCGTCGGCCTCGGATTGACGTTGCTCCTGCGGCGCCGGGGCATCGAGCCCGCCGCCACGGCAGGTCACTCGGTGGGCGAGTACGCGGCCCTCGCCGCCTCCGGCGCGGTCGATGGCCCTCAGGTGATCAAGGCGGTAGTCGAGCGTGGGCGTGCCATGGCCGACGCAGCGCCCGCCGGCACCACCTCGATGGCGGCGGTCCTCGGCCTCGATGCCGGTGCAATCGAGGCGGCGCTGGTCGGGATGGACGGCGCGTGGCCGGCGAACTACAACACCCCGACCCAAACTGTGATCGCCGGCACCATCGCCGGCCTGGAGGCCGCCACCGCGAAGCTGCAAGCAGCAGGAGCCAAACGGATAGTGCCGCTGAACGTGAGCGCAGCGTTCCACACCCCGCTGATGGCGCCGGCCGCCGAGCGGCTCCGCGCCGCCCTCGACCACATCGAGTGGCGATCCCCTCGGATTCCCGTGATGGCCAATCTGACCGGGCGCGAGCACCAGGGTGGGGATCGCATCCCACACGTCCTGGAGATGCAGCTGCGATCGCCGGTCCGCTGGGCCGCCTGTGTTCAGTCCCTCGTCGAGCTCGGGTGCGACATGCTCATCGAGGTGGGCCCGAAAAGAGCCCTCACCGGCATGATGCGCGAGCTTGCCCCAGGGAAGACGGCTGTCGCCGTCGGAACCCCGGCGGCGTGCATGGAGCTCGCCCTCCCCGCGTAGCCCGGGCCCCGGCCGGGCTGGTAAAGTAGCAGCGAACCCCCCCAAGCGGCTGTCGCACCGGAGGCGAGATTTGGAAACGCAGAAACTCAGCTTCGAAGACTTCAAGAACATCGTTGTCGAACGCCTCGGCTGCGAGCCGGAGCAGGTGACGATGGACGCTTCCTTCCAGGAGGACCTGAATGCGGACTCGCTCGACCTCGTCGAGCTGATCTACGCGTTCGAGGAGAACACTGGCCTCGAGATCCCCGACGAAGACGCCGAGAAGATCACCACAGTCGGACAGGCTTGGGAGTACATCCAGGAGAAGTCCGGCTCATAGCACAGCCCGCGGCGCCTCTGACCCCCAACCTACAACTGCTCCAACAGAAAATTGGAATCCACTTCCGCGATCCGAGCCTGCTGCTCGAGGCCGTCACTCACAGCTCGTTCGCCAATGAAAGCCCTCACCTGTCGCCTCGCGACAACGAGCGTCTTGAGTACCTCGGCGACGCTGTCCTGCAGCTCATCACCGCCGAGTACCTCTACAAGCACCACCCCGGGGCCACCGAGGGCGAGCTGACGCAGACCCGGTCGGCGATGGTGAATACCAACACCCTCGCCCTCCTGGCCGAGCAGCTCGACATGGGGGCCTATCTCTACCTCGGCAAAGGCATCGCCAAAGGTGGGGGGCGCAGCCTGAAATCGCTGCTTGCGAACATGTTCGAAGCGGTGCTGGGCGCCGTCTTCCTGGACGCCGGCTACGACGCTGCGTACCACTACTACCTCAATCGATATCGCCAGCTGCCGTCCCCGGCCCAGGACGAGAACTTCAAGGGCCGCCTGCAGCAGGTGGCGCAGGAGCGTTTCGGCGAGACTCCCTTTTACGACAGCGAGGGGGCTCGAGTGGGCACCAAGCGCGAGTACACATCGGTGGTCTTTGCCGGCGCAGAGCCATTGGGAACTGGACACGGCGCCACGAAGCAGGAGGCCGAGCAGGAAGCGGCGAGGGCCGCGCTGGAGAGCCTGGTGGGAAGCTCGAGCGCGACAGCCGGCGTGAAGCCGGTGAAGGTCGCCCGGCCACGGTCGCCCAGGGCGCCACGAGCTCCGCGCGCACCGAGGCTCCTGCCGCCGCCCGAGCTCGCCCCCGAGCCGGCCCCTGAGCCGGCCCCCGAGCCGGCCGCCGAGCCGGCGCCGCCGGCCCCACGCCGGAGCCGCCAATTTGGGGAACCTCTCGAGTAAGGTTTCCACATGTTGTACCTGTCACTCGGCAGACCCCTATATCTGCCACCTCTGATACCCTAGATCGAGCTTGTTCCTCCGCTCCCTGAACCTGCTGGGATTCAAGACGTTCGCCCGTCCCACCGAGATCCTTTTCGAAGGCGGCGTGACGGCGATCGTCGGGCCCAACGGCTCCGGAAAGACCAATATCGTCGACGCTGTCAAGTGGGTGCTCGGATCCGGCCAGGCCCGAGACCTGCGCGGGCGAAAGATGGAGGAGGTCATCTACGCCGGCGGAGAGCGGCGATCTCGATCCTCGTTCGCCGAGGTGACCCTCGTCTTCGACAACACCGCGGGCAGGCTGCCTATCGACTATCACGAGGTTGCGATCAAGCGCCGGGTCGAACGCGACGGCGAAAGCGACTACTTCATCAACGGCAGCCGGGTGCGCCGCCGCGACCTGATCCACCTCCTCGCATCGACCGGGCTCACCGTCGATTCGTACGCGATCATCGATCAGCACGACATCGAGAGCATCGTGGTGTGCTCACCCGCCGAGCGGAGGCACCTCCTGGAGGAGGCGGCACAGGTCCGTGGGGTGAAGCAACGACGCCAGGAGGCTGGCGAGCGGCTGAAGGAGCTGGCTCAGAACCTGCTCCGGCTGGAGGACCTCAAATCGGAGATCGAGCCTCGCCTCGAGGTGGTCCGCGCCCAGGCCTCAGCAGCTCGCGAGGGCGCTGAGGCGGCGGCGCGGCTCGACCTTCTGCGGGGCAGCATCGTGTGGGAGGAATGGCGCGAGGCGCGCGACGCGCACCGCAAAGCAACAGGGCAGGCCCAATCGCTTGAGCGAAAGCTGGCCGAGGCGCGCGAGCTTGCGGGAGTGGCTGAGGCGGAGTTCCAGGCCTGGCGTGCCGAGGTCCAGGCTGCTCAGGACAGGCGGCTGGGACGCCAACGCACCCTTGGCAGGTTGGGGCTCGAGCTCGCGGCCGCACAACACGCTCTCCAGCTGGCGGAGGAGCGCGCCCTCAGCCAGCGTGCGCTCGCCGACGCGGTCCGACGCGAGGAGGCTGAGAACCGCAACCTCTCAGTGGCCGCCCAGGCTTTGAGCGGCCAGCTGACCTCCGAGCTCGAGCAGGCCAGGACCGCCCTGGAGGCGGTGCCGGAAGCGCCGCCGCCCCCTGCCGCTCTCGACCCCGCCATCGTCCAGCAGGCCCGCCGGGAAGCTGAGCACTCGAGGCGCGCCGTCGCGACCGCGAGCTCCTCCATCGCAGGCCTCCGCACCCGCCGCGAGTTCCTGCAGGAGCAGGTCGCCAGGAACATGGCGCTGGCGGCGGCGGCTGAGCAGATACCTGCCGCCGAGGCGTTGGTGGCCCGCGAGATGGAGGCGGCGGACGCTGCAGAAGCCGCGGCCGTGGCTATCGGACGGATGCGCTCCGAGCTCGAAGGCCTCGACGCTCTCCGCCCTGTCTCCGCTCCAGGCCTCGTCCGCCTGGGTGAGGTCCTGACGCCGGAGTCAGGGTATGAGGCGGCCCTCTCGGCGGCGCTGGGTGCGCTGGTGGATGCCCTCGTCGCTCCCGATGAGAGCAAGGCGATCACCGCCGCGGCCCCGGCCGGCAGCCAGCTGACCGTCCTCTACCCGGCGTCCGCCTCCGGGCAGGTGAGGCCGGGCTCGCTGTTCGAGCACGTGACCTGCGCCCCGGGATATGAGCTCGTGGCGCGCCGGCTGCTTGGGCAGGTCGTGGTCGGCGAGGACGTGACGATGCAGGGCGTCTACCGCGAGCACGGTCTGGTTCGCGCCGGAGCCGACCCCCGGGTTGAGATCGATTCGCGTCGCTCGCGACTGAGAGAGCGCATCGCCGCGCTCGAGCCGGAGATGCTCGAAGGCGAGGCCGCTGGTGGGCGGCTCAAGACGGCCGAGGCCAGGCTTGCCGAGCTGCGAGGGCTCGTCGCAGGCGCCGGCCGGCTGGAAGAGTCTCAGCGAATGCTGCAGGCGGCGCTGGCTGAGGAGAGGCACGAATCCGATCGACTGCCGGAGCTCGAGGCATCCGCGGTCGCGGCCGAAGAGCGTACCGCGTCGCTTTCAGTCGAGCTCGAGGCGCATCTCGAGGCCCTGGGCGCCCACAGGTCGGCCTCCCACCAGGCGGAGATGGAACGAGCCCGCTGGCGAGATCGCGTCGAGGATCTGCGAAGGCAGCTGAGATCGGTCGAAGAAGACCTGTCCCGCCTCGGAAAGGCGGCCGACGAGCGGGCGACGCGGGCGGCGCAGGCAGAGGGCCTCGCACAGGGCGCGCTCGAGATGCTGCCGGGCTTGAAGAGCGCCGCCGAGAGCGCCAGGGCGAACCTTGCGGCGGCCGAGAGCGAATCGCCGGAAGAAGAGGCCGAGATCGCGAATGGCGCACAGAGACTGGGGTCCCTCGACGAGGCGCGGATGGAGGCGCGGCTCAAGGTCGGCACCCTGGAAGGGAACCTCGAGCTCGTCGCGCGCGAGGGGGAGCTGTTGCAGGCGCGCATGGACGAGATCCGTTCGCGCATGCCTGACGGGGTAGCGCCCGAAGAGGTGCCCGGCGGCAAGGCGCGCGAGCGGGAGATGCGCGCGCTCGAACGCCGCCTTGAGGAGATCGGGCCCACCAACGCCCTTGCCGAGACCGAGTGCAGGGAGCTGGAGGAGCGGTTCGAGACGCTTCGCACCCAGCTCGAGGACATCTCTGCAGCGCGCGAGGATCTCGAGCAGCTGATCGCGAAGCTTCGTGAGGAGGAGGAGTCGCGCTACGAGGCGGTCTTCGGGGCGGTGGCTGCAAACTTCCACGAGTACTTCTCGCAGCTCGCCCCTGGCGGCCGAGCGACGCTCAAGCACGCCGATGGCGACGACGGCCCGAGGTCGGGCGTGGAGATCCTCGTCCAACCGCCGCGCAAGCGCCTTCAGAACGTGACGCTGCTGTCATCGGGAGAGCGCTCTCTCGCCGCCCTGGCGCTCGTGCTGGCGCTCGACGAGGTGAACCCGAGCCCATTCACGATTCTCGACGAGGTCGACGCGGCGCTCGACGATGCCAACGTCGGGCGTTTCGGCGAGATGGTCGCGCGACTCGGCCTTGAGCGCCAGTTCCTCGTCATCACCCACAACCACGTGACGATGTCTCATGCGTCAAGCCTTTACGGCATCCATCTCGACGAGAGCGGTGCGTCGCACATCGTGTCGGTTCGGTTGGAGGACATCCGCAAGCCTGCCGCACGAGCTGCCACAACCGCCCAGGCGGGCTGAGCACTGTCGAGCGTTTGGAGCCGGGTCACCGGCCGTACTCGCACCGCGCTCGCTGCAGGCCTTCGCGCTCTCAGCCCGCCCCTCACGGAGGGCTACTACCAGGAGCTGGAAGAGCTTCTGATTGCTGCCGACCTGGGGCCGGCGATGGCGGTGCAAATCACGGCGGGGGTACGCGCCCGAGCGCCCCGCACGCGCGACGAAGCTGTCGAGGCGCTGGTCGCCACCGCCCTCCCGTTGATGTCGAGCAAGTCTCGCGACCTCGACTTGAGCGCCCACCCAGCCTGCATGCTCTTCTACGGCGTCAACGGAGCAGGCAAGACCACAACGATCGGCAAGCTCGCGCATCGCTTGAAGGCTCAGGGCCGCCAGCCGCTCATCGTCGCCGCGGACACCTACCGTGCCGCAGGCATCGAGCAGATGACCGCGTGGGCCGAACGAGCGGGCGTGGCAAGCTTTGCCGGTAAGGCAGGGGCCGATCCCGCGTCGGTCGTCTTCGACGGACTCCAGGCGGCGCGCGCTCGCGGCAGCGACGTCGTCCTTGTGGACACCGCAGGTAGGCTGCAGACCCAGCGCAATCTCCTGGAGGAGCTGGCCAAGGTGGGTCGGGTTACAGCGAAAGCTCTGGGGGTCGGGCCGTACGAGTCGCTCCTGGTTCTCGACGCGGTGCTCGGGCTAACCAACCTGGTCCAGGCGCGCACGTTCAACAGCGCGGTTCCGATGACAGGCCTGGTCCTGGCGAAACTCGACAGCAGCGCCAAAGGCGGCGCTGTGGTCGCGATCGAGGCTGAGCTGAATGTGCCGGTCAAGCTCGCCGGCGTGGGGGAGGGGATCGACGATATCGCCCAGTTCGACCCGTCAGCTTTCCTGCGCGCGCTGTTCGAGGTCTGAGATGGCGCTGGCCGACCCTCACTGCCACACGACAGCCTCTGACGGCATGGTGACGCCGGCGGAGCTCGTTGACGCTGCGGTGAAAGCCAACCTCGACCTCATTGCGATCACGGACCACGACACGATGGCGTCGGTCGCCGAGGTCTGCTCCCGTGGTGAGGCCGCCGGTCTGGCAGTGGTTCCCGGTCAGGAGGTGACAACCAAATGGCCGGCGCAAACCCACATGCTCGGCTGGTTCCTCGAGACGCCTGTCAGATCTGGTATGTCGCTTGAGTACACGGTTGCCGCGATTCATGAGCAAGGCGGGCTGGTGATAGTTCCGCACCCGTTCATGCCCGTCTATTTCGGCTCGATCCAACCGGGAATGCTGCGGCGCCTGCTCGAGGTGACGAGCGTCGATGGCATCGAGATGCTTTCCACGGTTCCCATGGGCAGGCCACGCCGAAAGCTGCTCCACGAGTTTTACGACGCCAACCGCGAGCGCCTTGGCGCTGCGATCGGGGCGAGCGATTGCCACTTCGGCGGGAACGATATGGGGCGGATGCTGACCTCGTATGAAGGCGATTTCCGGACTGCGGTGATGGAAGCGACCACCAAACCGATCCTCGGAGTTAGACGGCGAGTTCCGACAGGAATCGCGTTGCGACAGCAGTGGCGCGCGCTGATCGACCTCCCGATCAGAAAGCTGCGCGGTCGGGCCTAGCTTCTCGTTTCCTCGATTCCCAGTCCAAACATTGCTTCCAGATCATGGGCTGAGAACTGCTGGAATGCCACCATGGTCTGCGTTCTTTCGATCCCGTCCAGCTTGGTGAGCTCCTTGGTCACGACAGTTGCCAGCTCGTCATGCTCACGCACTCGCACGATGGCTACGAAGTCCCAATCCCCCGTGACCGTGTAGACCTCCGCAACGCCCTGTACGTCAGCAAGCTTGGGTCCG
Organism: Candidatus Limnocylindria bacterium; assembly: GCA_035535675.1. Classification (GTDB taxonomy): domain Bacteria; phylum Chloroflexota; class Dormibacteria; order Dormibacterales; family Dormibacteraceae; genus Palsa-872. Next base: position 14,957 of record DATLPO010000053.1, on the reverse strand, counting down.
AGGTTGCTCAAACCCTCGCGGTTCGATTTGATCAGGATGACCGCGGTCAGCATCGCGCCGAGTCTAGCTGTTTGAAGGTATAGGAACTATCGCGCCGATCGCCTCCCCATAAGCCCAGACGTCCATCTCCCCGTACGGGATGTCGTGGTGGCCGAGGATGGTGCAGATGTGGGTGCGGTGGTCGTTGCCGTGGTGCAGCGCCTGGATGATCACGACTCCCAGGTGCAGCTTGAACTTCCCAATGTCGCGATTGAGCTCGGTCACGTCGTCAGGCGTGACTCTGGCGGCTGACTCGATGAGCCGGTTCGCGCTGTCGGTGGCGAGCTGCGCCAGCTTCGCGACACCGGGAAACTCGTCGCGCTCGTTGGTTGCCGGCGCTGCGCCGGTCAATCGCGCAACATAGCGCTGCTCAGCGCCGACCAGGTGTTGAAGGGTGGTCGCGATGGTCCCGTACGTACCAGGCGATGTCAGCTGAAGCTGCTCGTCCGATAGCCTCGAGCAGACATCGAGCAGGTGAAGGTTCGCCCACCTGTGATATCTGAACGCCTCGATCCATAAATTGTCCAAAGCGGCCTGATTCTAAAGGTTGCTAAGCTGTCAAGGAATGAGCCTTGACACTCTCCAGGCCAGAAGCCGCTATCTGGCGCTGTTCGATCGATACGGCGCCCTCCTTACCGACCATCAGAGGGAGGTGCTCGACCTGTACTTGAAGAGCGACTGGTCGCTCGCGGAGATCGCCGCCAACCAGGGCACCTCGAGGGCCGCGGTTCATGACATCGTCCGCCGCTCGACCCGTTCCCTGGAGGAATACGAGCGCCGGTTGGGGCTGCTCGCAGAAGCGGGCCGGCGCCGCCGTGCCATCGCCTCGCTCGAGCGCGAGCTGGCAGGCATCAAGCAGCATGTGGCGCGGCTGGAGGCGAGTCTCTAGATGTTCGAAACCCTGGGCGAGCGCCTGGCCGCCGCCCTCAAGAAGATCTCTGGTCGCGGGGTCCTGCGCCCTGAGGACGTGGACGCCGGACTTCGCGAGGTGCGCCTCGCCCTGCTCGAGGCTGACGTCAACTTCAAGGTGGTGAAGGAGTTCATCGAGCGCGTGCGGACAAGGCTCACCGGAGCGGAGGTCGCTGAGGGGCTGACGGCGCCACAGCAGGTTGTGAAGGCGGTCCACGCAGAGCTCATCGAGCTCCTGGGTGGAAACTTGGAAGGGATTCGCTATGGAGGCTCGCCGACCGTCGTCATGCTCGTCGGCCTCCAGGGCTCCGGCAAGACCACGACCGCCATCAAGCTTGCCCTTCTCGCGCGCAAGGACGGTCACCGGCCGCTCCTGGCGGCGCTCGACCTGCGTCGCCCTGCCGCCGTGGAGCAGCTGCGCATTCTCGCCGAACGCGAGAAGGTGGCCTTTCACTCAGGCTCGGGCCCGGTCGAGGGGATCGCAGCGGCGGCGATCCGAGAGGCCCAGCGGCTCGGCCACGACGTGGTGATCCTCGACACGGCGGGCCGCCTCCAACTTGACGCCGATCTGATGGACGAGCTCAAGCGCCTCAAGGCAGCGGTCGCGGTCACCGAGACGCTGCTGGTGGCCGACTCGATGACGGGGCAGGAGGCGGTGAAGGTGGGGGAGGCGTTCGCTAACGCGGTCGGCCTGGACGGGGTGATCCTCACCAAGCTGGACGGCGATGCAAGAGGCGGCGCCGCGCTTTCTCTCAGGCACGCCACCGGGCAGCTGATCAGGTTTGCCGGCACCGGCGAGAAGCCCCAGGACCTCGAGGTCTTTTACGCCGAGCGAATGGCCTCACGGATCCTGGGGATGGGCGATGTGCTGACCCTCATCGAGCGGGTCGAGCAAACGGTTGACAAGGAAAAGGCCCTCGAGGTCGAGCGCCACATGCGAGCCGGCCACCTCACCTTCGACGACTTCCTGACGCAGATCCGCCAGGTGCGCGGCATGGGACCGCTCGAGGGCATGCTCGACATGCTGCCTGGCGGCAAGGCGCTGAAGGGCCAGGTGGCGGGCGCCGACACCGAGAAGGAAGTGCGAAGGATGGAGGCGATCATCCTTTCCATGACGGCGCGGGAGCGCGCGCATCCCGAGCTGATCGACGGAGCGCGCAAGCGGCGGATCGCGCGAGGGAGCGGTGTGCAGCCGGCCGATGTGAACCGGGTGCTCAAGGCGCGCGAGGCGATGCAGAAGCTCGTCAAGCAGTTCGGCAATCGCAGAGGAAAGGCCGGGGTGGCCCGGCTGTTTGGACAAGGAGGTCCAGGTTGGTAAAGATCAGGCTGAGGCGGATGGGGGCCAAAAAGCACCCCTTCTACCGTCTCGTTGTGGCGGACGCGCGGTCACCGCGCGACGGCCGGTTCATCGAGCACCTCGGGTATTACGATCCGATGACGGACCCGGTGGTCATCAAGATCGACGGCGACAAAGTCATGCGCTGGCTTCAGCAGGGCGCCCAGCCCACCGAAGCGGCGCGGAGCTTGTTGAAGCGGGAGGGGATTCTTGAGCGACATGCAGAGACAAGGAAGTCGACCGCCTCGGCGTGACGGTGGCCGCGGTTCCTACAACCGTGGCTTCCGACGTGAGGGTCCCGCCGGCCCCCCGGGGCCGGCTGTTGACTACAAGGCGCTGGTGGAGTACGTCGCGAAATCACTCGCGGAGAAGCCCGACGAGGTGGTCGTCGAAGCGATCGAGCGTGGTGGTGGAACCATCGCGATCAAGGTGAAGCTCGCGGACGGCGACGTCGGCAGGTTCATCGGCAAAGCGGGCCGCAATATCGAAGCAGTGCGGACGCTCATTCGCGTGGCATCGCTGCGCGATCGCAAGCGTGTTTTCGTCGACCTCGCCGGTGATTCGCATGATCGCCCAGCACCCAGGGGCAGGCACTCAGGAGGCCCAGCAGCAGAATGATCCGGGTTGGGCAGGTCGCCGGCGCGTACGGACTTGACGGAGCTGTAAAGGTGATCCCCTTGACAGATTTCGCCGATCGCTTCGACGCCGGAGCAACCTATTTGATCGACGGCGCTGCGCGTGAGATCGAATGGAGTCGAGAGGGTCATCCGGGCCTCGTCGTCAAGCTGCGCGGAATCGACAACCGCACGATGGCAGACCTCTACCGCGGCAGGTACCTCGAGGTTCCCGAAACGGAAGTTCGTCCGCTGGCCGAAGGCCGCTTCTACCACCATCAGGTGGTGGGGCTCACCGTGTTGACCAGCTCGGGCAGGCAGCTGGGCACGATAGCGGAGGTCCTTGAGCGCCCTGCCAATGACGTGTGGGTGAGCAGAGAGGGCGTCGTCGAGCACCTGATCCCCGCCACGCGAGACGCGGTGGTGGAGGTCGATGTCGCCGGGGGGCGAGTCGTCGTCGCCGATTGGCTGGTCAAGGTCGAGGACGCATGACTTTGCGATTTGACGTAGTAACGATCTTCCCGGGCATCTTCGCGCCTGTGTTCGAGCAGGGTGTGGTGGGCCGGGCCATCGGGCGGGGACTGATCGAGCTCCACGCCCACGATCTTCGCGACCACACCCACGACACCCATCGCCAGGTCGACGACATGCCGTTTGGCGGTGGTCCGGGAATGGTGCTCAAGCCCGAGCCGGTGTTCGAGGCCGTGGAGGCGATACGGCCACACAACGCCGGCCCTGTCGTGCTCATGGAGCCCTGGGGTGAGCCGCTCGACCAGCGCCTGGCCGCCGAGCTGTCGGCCGAGCCGGGGCTGATCATCGTCTGCGGCCGGTACGAGGGAATCGACGACCGCGTTCGAACCGGACTGGCGACGCGCGAGGTGTCGATCGGCGACTATGTGTTGAGCGGAGGCGAGATCCCGGCCATGGTCCTCATCGATGCAGTTGCGCGGTTGGTGCCGGGAGTCGTGGGCGATCCCGAATCGCTCATGCAGGACACGTTCTCCAGCGAGCCGGCCGGGTGGCCCCAGTTCACCCGACCTGCCGAGTTTCGAGGTCTCGGCGTCCCCGAAGTTCTTTTATCCGGCGACCACGCGCGGATCCGCCAGTGGCGCCGCCAGCAAGCAGCAGCAAGGCATGGGTCACACATCAAGGAGTTGAAGAAGACATGAACGTTATCCAGCAGCTCGAGAAGGAGCAGCAGAAGGAAAAGGTCCCTGCGCTGCGCGCCGGCGACACGGTCAAGGTGCACGCGAAGGTGGTCGAGGGCACGCGAGAGCGCATCCAGGTGTTCGAGGGGACGGTGATCAGGGTGACAGGTGGCGGGCTTCGCCAGAACTTCACTGTGCGCCGGGTCACGCATGGGGTGGGCGTCGAGCGCACCTTCATGATCCACTCGCCACGCATCGACAAGATCGACGTCCTGCGCCATGGCGACGTCCGCCAGGGACGCCTCTACTACCTGCGCGCGAAGATCGGCAAGGAAGCCCGAATCCGCGAGCGGAGAAGCGCGATCGTAGCGCCCGACGCGGCGGCGGAGGAGCCCGAAGAAGAGGCCGAAGAGTAAAGGGTCCCTGTTAAGGGGCTCGCTTCTGCGCCCTGGGGTCGGTAATCTCGGGCAGTGGTGATCCGCGGTTGAGCCGTCACATGCTGTGGCGCTACGAGCGAATGGCGAGCGCCATGGGCTACCAGGTGGTGGCGGGCGTGGACGAGGTCGGCATGGGCCCGCTTGCCGGCCCGGTGGTCGGCGGGGCTGTGGTGCTGCCGATCGGCGTCAGGATCTCAGGCCTTGACGACTCGAAGCTCCTCACGGCGGACCAGCGCGAGCGGCTCGACCGATCGATCAGGCGCCGCGCTCTTGCCGTCTCTGTCTGCGCGGTGGACCACGCGCAGGTCGACAGCCTGGGTCTCCTGCGCGCACGCCACCTTGCCACCGCCGGCGCCGTGGCCGGCCTGGGGATCCCCGCCGAGTACCTGCTGGTGGATGCGTGGGATGTGCCTGACGCGCAGATGGCGCAGATGGCAGTGGTGCGGGGGGATCGAATCTGCGCCTCGATCATGGCCGCCAGCATCGTCGCGAAGGTCGCGCGGGATCGGGCGATGATCGAGTACGACAGGCTCTATCCCGGCTACGGTTTCGCGGGCCACAAGGGCTACGCCACGCCGGCCCATCGCGCCGCCATCCGCCGCCTCGGGCCGAGCCCGATCCACAGGACGTCATGGGCACCGTTTCGCGAGCAGGCTCAACTCGGTTAGAGCTCGGCCGGGCGGGCGAGAAGGCGGCGGCCGACCTCCTCAAGCGTCGTGGGTACGAGGTGGTCGGGACCGGTTTCAGGGCGCGGCGGGGCGAGCTTGACCTGATCTGCCGGCGCGGCCCGGAGCTGGTGGTGGTGGAGGTGAAAACTAGAACCGACGAAGCCTTCGGAACGCCCGCCGAAGCGGTAGGTACGCGCAAACGGCGCGCGCTCATGGCGGCCGCTGCGGAGTACCGTGCGCTGGCGGGCTGGCGAGGGCGGATCCGCTACGCGATCGTCGGCCTGACCCTCAGGGCGGATGGCGCGTTCAACGCGGAGCTCATCGAAGACGCCTTCGAGTGATCGCTAGGCGTTGGCGATCGCTGTCTCGAATCTGCTGAGGCGGGAGTTGGCGATCCACAACAGTGCACCCACTACTGCAAGCGATCCCGCTGCCAGCAAGACACCGGCCGCCCACATCAAGGCGCCGATCGCCGGCGTCGACGGGATCGGCCCGAGCTGAGCGGCGCCTCTGAAGGCTTCCGCGCCGAATATGAAGAGGGCGAAGGCGCCAAGGCTGAGGACTCCGAATCCCAGCGAACCGCCAAGGCCGGCCAAAGTGCCAACCAGGCCCACCGCCCTCCTGTCGTCCAACGCGTCGAAGCGCGGGTCGATGCCACCCGCGGAGACTCCAATCGCGACAAAGCCGCAACCGAGCCAGATCACGAGGGTGCCGAGCTCCAGGAAGCGATCCGGACCATTGCTGGTGACGAAACCAACGACAACGCTGAAAGCGATTGTCATCACAAGCACAGGAGGCAGCGTCAACAGGACTTTTGCCCGGAGCACCTGCGACATGGTCAGCGGTGCCATGCGAAGGATCTGGAAGCCGCGCCGTTCGCTCGGAATCGATGGAGTGGCGAGCGTGGTGGACATGAACATCGACATGAAGCCGACCAGGAATACTTCGGCCCAGAAGCCGTTCATGCCTCGCGAGGGCCGGCTGACCGCGAACACATAGCCGATAGGAAAAAGTAGTGCCGGAAGGAGCCGGCTTAGGCGCCTGATGTCGCGCCGGAATCCAAGCCAGTCCTTGCGAGCTATCGCAAGCGTCGGTGAGGCCGCTCCGCGGCCGACAGGCAACGCTGCAGCGCGGCGCTGCGCCTTTCTCTTCCACACCGCTTGCGAGCTGCCGAACACTCCAAGACCCGTGAGCAGCGTGCGCTCGTACAGAACCTCGGCCGCCGCGAGGGTGCCAACACCGAGAAGAAGCGTGAGCGTGACCCAGAGTGCGGCCGCGCCGGCGTCTCCAGAAATGAGGGCGCTCAGCGCATGGCCAGGCCACGCCGGCGGCAGCCAGTCGATGCGCTGGATCACGGCGTTCAGGTTCTCGAAGTCAGGGCGTGAGCGACCGGAGAATGACTGGCGCAAACTGAGATTCCACGCGAGGTAGAGCCCGGCGCCCGTTAAGCCCGCAACCGCCGCCGCCACATCGCGCGCCATGCGAGCAGGCACCCACCTGAGCACTATCGACATGAGGATCGCCTGAAGGGATGTGATCACCAGGACCTGGACCAGGATCAAAGGCACGGCGAGCACGAAGTAGGCGAGAGGGGCTCCCGCGCCGGCGCCGATTCCGAAGACGACGGCGACAAGGATGAAGCTGACCATCAGGTTCGCGCTCATCGCAAGCGAGAGTCGGGCAGCGAAGATCTCGATGGGGTGGACTGGGGCCAGTGCCAGCTGCAGCAGGTCGCGACCGACGAAGAAGGTGGCGATCACCGTGGGAAAGCCGACAACCAGCATCAGGACCGAGAGGCCGGTGAATCCCCCGACGAGAAGCGGGTCCACCGCCGAGGCCAGGAACAGGCCTGCGCCCGCGCCGACGGCGAAGGCGCCCCCGCCTATGAACACGGCGGCAGCGACAACAAAAATCGCCAGCAGGGTCAGGCGAACGGGTCCGCGCTTTAGCAAACGATGCCGCAAGGCCAGGAGCTCGGCGCCAAGGATGACCCTCGTAGCGAAAAGGCCGCTCATGCCAGCAAGCGTTCGATGAGCTCTTTTGACTCGGGCCCGGCGGTGAGCTTCAGGAAGAGGTCTTCGAGACTCGCCTGCTCGTTGCCGGCCTGGGCCCGCAGCTCGGTCATCGTCCCGGTGGCGGTGATGCGGCCGCGGTCGATGATGGCGACCCGCCGGCACAAGGCCTGGGCGACCTCGAGGATGTGTGTTGAAAGCAAGACTGTCGTGCCGCGACTCGCGAGCTCTTCGAGCAGGTCCTTCACCAGGCGCGCGGAGCGCGGGTCGAGCCCGTTGGTGGGTTCGTCAAGCAACAGCACTGACGGTTCGCGGATGAGCAGCGACGCAAGGCCGATCTTCTGTTTCATTCCGTGGCTGTACGCGCCGATCAGCTCGCCGTCTCGGTTGGCGAGCTCGAAAAGGCCTAGAAGGCGCTCCATGCGCTGTTCGCGTTCGGCTCCGCGCGGCATGCGGTAAAGGTCGGCCACAAAGTGGAGGAACTCTCGCCCCGTGAGGTGAGGATGGACGAACGGCTCCTCATCGAGATAGCCGAGCCTCGCCTTGGCCAGCAGGGGTTGCTCGAAGATGTCGATCCCGCCGATGAGAGCGGTGCCCGAGGTTGGGGTCAGCAGGCCGCAGAGCATGCGGAGCGTGGTGGTCTTTCCCGCGCCGTTGGCGCCGAGGAAGCCGAAGATCTCCCCGCGCGCGACTTCGAAGCTGACGCCGTCGACGGCCGTCACCACGCCAAAACGCTTGACCAGCTGCCTGGCCTCGACCGCAACGTGACCGGGCACGGGCGAGGTCATCTCTTGCAGGTTAGCGAAAGTGGCGATCGAGCTCCGAGGCGTACTTCCTTCCCAGCGAGTCGGCGCTCTTCAAAAGCCAATCGTCAACGCGTCGCGTCCCACGCGGCGCTTCGTGGGAGACGAGGAGCTCGTCCATCAAGCCCTCCAGCTCCTGGCGCGTGAGCATCACGTCGCGAACCAGCAGGCCTACGACGTCGCCGGCGAGCAAGGTCAGTGACGGCGGCAGGTTCACGACGCGAGGCCGCCGGCCCACTGCTACCGCAACGCTGCCGACCAGGTCGGCGTAGGAGATGATCTCGGGACCTGCGGCATCCACCACGACATTCCCTGACTCGGCCGCTGCCCATACCGCGATCTCGGCCACGTCCTCGCCGGCCACAGGCTGAACGCGATAGAGCCCTCGCTTGGGAATCAGGAAGACAGGCATTCGTCTCAGCAGCCAGGCGATGTTGTTGATGAGGATGTCGCCTGGCCCGAAGATGAGGGTCGGCCTGACCACAGCCCATGGCATGCCCGACTCCCTGACGATCTCCTCGGTGCGCGCCTTGCCGGCGTAGTAATCGAGGCGCGAGTCGATGGATGGGTTGCTCACGCTGATGTGGACCACTTTGCGAACGCCTGCCTCGGCTGCCGCCGACATCAAGGTCCTCGTGTTCGCGACAGCGTCGCCGAACCCGATGCCGCCGTGGCGGAACCGTACCCAGTACGTGTTGTAGAAAACCTCGGCGCCGCGAAAGCTCTCCACGAGCGCTGCGCGGTCGGTGAATTGAAGGGGCGCGACATCGACGTCGATCTCATGTGCGCCTGGGCGCTGCGGATGGTTGGTCAAGGTGCGGACCCGGCGGCCGCCTGCCAGCAGCCGGCCGGCGATGAACCGTCCTGTAAAGCTGAATGCGCCGGTGACTACATCGAAGCCGGGCTCCATCAGAACGGAAATCTGGTCAGGTCGTACGCGAGCGAACCAGGCTTGACATGGCCCGAGATCACCACGCGAGGACGATGTCGAACCGCCTCGGCTGGGTGGACCTCGGGGCGAAGACCGTTGAAGATAGGGAACCGCAGGGTCCCGTCAGGTGACCACTCCGAGTAGCGCACGCTGACCACGAGCTCCGGACGTACCCAGTGCACGGGCTTGATCATGATCGGTGGCGGATCCAGGGGCGACTCCTCGCTGGCGAACGTCGCAAGCGCTTCGCCTACCGCCTTGATCGCAGCCTCGTCGTAGCCACCGCCGACGGTCCCGCAGGGCAACAGGCGGCCGTCCTCGTGATACCCGACCACCAGCGCGTCGAAAGGTTTGTCGCCGGTCCAGCCGATGACGACGAAGTCGTCCGACTTGACAGCTTTAACCTTGAGCCAGAAGGGGCTGCGCTGGCCGGCCACATATGGGCTCAGCTTGTGTTTCGCCACCACTCCTTCAAGGCCGCGCTCGAGACAAGCCTCGAAAAGCTCGACGCCGTCCTCGTCGATGTGGTCGGGCACGAAGATGTGACCGCCCGGCTCGACTGCCTTGCGGAGCCTTGTGCGTCGCCTCAGCACAGGCTGGCGAAGCAGGGGCTTTTCCTCGAGGTACAGGGCGTCGAACGCGAGATACGCCACTGGGATCTGCTCACGGAGGGAGGCGCCTCCCGCCAGTCGTTTGCGCAGGCGAGGATAGTCGGGCCTTCCATCGTTGTCGGTGGCGACCAGCTCTCCGTCGATCACGCTTCCGGGCGGGATGCGCTTGGCGGCCGCGACCACCTCAGGCACGTCGGCAGTCAGGTCGTTGAGTCCGCGATCCTGCACCCGCACGAGGCCGTCGCTGTCCCGGAACACGAGGCATCGGAGGCCGTCCCACTTGACCTCGAAGAGGTACTCGGGAGAGCTGAACGGAGCTTCTGCAGATGCTGCCTGCATGGGCCGCAGCTCGGCGGGAAAGCTCTCGAGCTCGATCTGAAGCTGGTCGGGGTCGCCCATCCCCGTCAGATTAGGCCCGCCTGGCTAAGAAGCTTTGCGCCGTGCCTTTTTGACTTCGGCCGGCGCTGCTTCGCGGCCGCCTGTCTTTCGTGACTTCTTGGCCGCCTCGACCGACGCCCTCAGGGCCTCCATCAGGTCCATCACCTTCGCCGTCTGCGGGGTCGCGGGGGCTTCGATGACCTCGCCGTCGATCTTGGCCTGCACCACCTTCATCACCGCTTCCTTGTAATCGTCCTTGTATCGGGCGGGATCGAAGGTGTCCGCCAGGCTCTCGATGAGGGCCTTTGCCATCTCGAGCTCCTTCGGGTTGATTTTCACATCGCCCTCAAGGCCCTTGAGGCCTTCGACTGAGCGAATCTCGTCAGGCCAGTTCAACGTGTTCATGAGCAGGCCGGCGTGGTTTGCGTGAAGCGCGCAGAGGTGCTCCCTGTCACGCAAGGCGATCTTTGCGATTGCCATGCGCCCTGTCGCTTCCAAGGCTTTTCGCAGCAGCTGGTACGGCTTCTTGCCCAGCTCCTCGGGCTCCATGTAATAAGCGTTCTTGAAGTAGAGACCGGGCTCGATGTCGTCGGCGGGCACGAACTCGGTGATGTCTATGCTGTGCGCGGTCGCCAGCGGCAGGTTGTCGAGGTCCTTATCGTCGATGATCACGTAGCGGTCCTTCCCAACCTCGTAACCCTTGAGGATCTCGCCGTAGCTGACCTCGTGGTCACCCTCCGCGCACCAGCGCTTGTAAGTGATCGGCGACTTGTGGTCAGGGCAGAGCTGGCGGAAAGAAACTTTGGCGCTCGATTCCGTCGCGTTGTACAGGCGAATCGGTATCGAGACCATCCCGAACGAGACGACGCCTTTCCACATTGATCGCGGCATGTTGGTGAGTTTATAGGTAAACGCCCGGGTGCTGGCTACTTTTCGTAAGGGGGGCTATGCGCCCACGTCGCGGCGCTGCATCACGATCGCCGAGGCGGCAAACCCGACGATCACGATCGCCAGCATGATCACGAGCCCCGTCCGATCGATGCCATCGATGAGCGGCTGGCCGAACAGCTTGAACGGTGAAAGGTTCTGGATCCAGTCCGGCAGCTTGAAGATGGGGCCGAACTGGACCATGAGATAGCTCGCGAATGCGTAAACGCCAAGGATGCCGATCGTCGCCCTGGGGAGGCGCGCCGCGAGCAGGGCGCCGAGCGCGGCAAACACCAGAGCGAAAGGAACCAGCAAAAGCGAAGCCTCAGCGAGACGGCCGGCATCCAGCGGGATCGACTCGTTCTGGGCCTCGATGCCAACGGCAACGCCGCTCACCGCGGCAATCAGGAGGGCTCCAAGCCCTAATACCACCGCGCGTTCGATCACGACCTGCGTGCGAGATACCGGGTTGCTGAGGATCAGCTCGAGGCGGCCATCGTTGTCCTCCGCCGACCAGCGTGCTACCTGGGTGATGGCGAACCCCGCAAGCAGCAGCTGCGCGAAACCAAACCAGATAAATGAGAGAAAGGACGGGAAGATCGCTCCGTGCATGAGGACAGCGAAGTACTGCGCAAGGCCTGGAATCGCCAGGAGTGGTTGGACCATGGTCTTTGTGAGGACTACGAACAGAGCTGCCACCACCGCCACGCCCACCGACCACACCGTGAGGCTGATGCGACGGTCATACAGGCCGCGGACGACGGGCATCCGCCACACGAGTGCGCGAGAAGGCTCGTAGGTTGGCGGTCCGGCCGATGTCCTGAGCGATATCAACGCGGAGCCAAGGTCTCGGCGGACGAACGCGAGAGTGGCGAGGGCGCCGGCCCCAACCGCAATGCCAAAGAGAACTAGGGTGGCCTGCACGTCGAAGCTTCCGTCGGGCGACAGCGGTTGGCTGAGCTCGTAGTACCTGAACGGCGAGAGCCAGCGCAGAGTGGTGAGGGAGTCGAAGGTGCGGCTGAGGCTGTTGAGCAGGAAGAGTCCCAACAGCACAGCGCCGGCGAGTCCGGTCGCCACCCGTGGCGCCACGAGCTGCGCGACCAAGAGCACCAACGAGTAACAGCTGAGGGCGAGCGCGGTGACTAGAACTGCAGCCTCTATCGCCCGATCGATGGGAAAGGCCTCACCCCCCGCGATGGCGCCGACGATGACGCCCAGGCTCGCGGCAAGGGCCGCGACGAAGGCGGCGAAGGCAAATGCCGCGATTCGCGCGGCGATGGCTCGGGCTCGAGACAGGCCCGTCGCAAGGATCATCTCCACCAGCCCGCGCTCCTCGTCCCCACGCGCCGCGCCGGAGGCCGACGCAAGTGCCCAGATCGCGAAAACGATGGCCAGCGACCCGTAACCACGAAACTGGACGTAGCCGCCCATGGTGTCCAGCCGGCTGGGAGGAGGCAGCAGGACGGTCAGCTGTGAGGCGACCTGCGCGAACGACCTTCCGAACGCTTGGCGCTCTGCCTGGGTGTGGCCCGCAATCGCGTAGAAGCCGGCCGCGTTGACGAAGGTGGCGAAGAAGCCGACCCCGGCGAAGCCGATCAAGCCCCAGCGCCCGAGCCGCAGCGCGAGGCGGATCGCCGTCATGGAGCTATGGCTTCGGAGGGCGCGTCGTGTTTGTAGTAGGTGAGGAAGATCTCCTCAAGGCTTGGCTCGTGGCTCACCAGGTTGGTGACGGTGCTACCGCTCAACGTTTTGAGGAGTGGGTCGAAAGCTCCCCTCACGATGCAGGTCACAGTGTGATCGCTGACGACGACGTCCTCGACTCCTGCCGCGGATCGAATCGCGGCTTCGGGCACCTCGGAGTCGGGCGAGAATTCCAGCTCCAGCCTGTGCAGGCGGATGCGGTGGATCTCGTCGAGATCGGCCACCTTGACCAGGCGTCCGGATCGAATGATGCCGACCCTGTCGCACGTGTGCTCGACCTCGGACAGGATGTGCGAGGACAAAAAGATCGTGGCCCCCGCGTCGCGCGTCTCGCCGACGAGCTTGTAGAACTCCTGCTGGTTGAGGGGGTCGAGCCCGCCTGTCGGCTCGTCGAGGACGAGCAGGTCGGGCCTGTGCATGAAGGCGAGGACGATGCCGAGCTTCTTCTTGTTACCGCTCGAGTACTCGCGGAAACGGCGGCCGAGGTCGAGGTCGAATCGCTCGGCGACGTTGCGAACGATCTTGGGGTCGGCGCCGCCGCGCATACCGCCGAGGTAGGCCACCACCTCCTTGCCGCGCATGCTTCCCCACTGAGGCATGTCGCCGGGCATGTAGCCGACCTTGCGCTTGACGGCGACCGAGTCGCGAAAGCAATCGAGTCCGAAGATGTGCGCCGACCCGAGGGTGGGCCGGATGAGGCCCATGAGGCATCGGATGGTGGTGCTCTTGCCGGCTCCGTTTGGCCCCAGGTAGCCGAAGACCTCTTGCGGCAAGACCTCCAGGTCGAGGTCGAACAAGCCGCGCCCCAGGCCGTAATCCTTGGAGAGTTTTGAGGTACGGATCGCCGCGGCGGGCATGCGAGCATGCATATTAGCGCCGTGATACTTGGCGACCTCGAGCTGCACCTTCTCGTCGCGGGTCACTGGAAGGCCGACGGGGGGCTGATGTTCGGCGTGGTGCCGAAGGTTCTTTGGGAGAAGAAGAAGCCGGCCGACGCCAACAACATGATCGACATGGCGTGCGTCGGCCTGATCGCGAAAGTGAATGGCCGCGTGCTCATATGCGAGACAGGCATCGGGACCAAGCTCAGCGAGAAGAGGGCGCAGCAGGTGGTGCTGCGTGAGCCTGAGGGCCTGCTGCATTCATTGAAACGTTTGGGGATCCGGCCCGAAGAGGTGGACGCCGTGATCACCACGCACCTGCATTGGGATCACGCCGGCGGGCTCACGCGGCGCGATGAGCGAGGAGGCCTGGAGCTCACCTTTAAGAATGCGCGACATTTCATCCAGCAGAGCGAATGGGATTTCGCGCTGCACCCCGACCAGCGCAGCGAGTCGGCATTCATCAGCGATGACTTCACTCCGCTGGCCGACGGCCACCAGGTCGTGGAGTTTGTGGACGGCGACGCTGAGGTGCTGCCCGGTGTTCATCTGCGCCATGTGGGCGGGCACACTCCCGGGAGCCAGGTCCTCGTCCTGCGGTCAGGCGAGCTGGCATGTGCGGTGACGGGTGACCTTGTCTGCCAGACACCTCACCTAAGGGTGCCGTGGACGATGTCGGCGGACATCGATCCACTGCGCGTCCTGCAGGAGAAGGCGCGGCTGTTCGAGGAGGCGGAGAGGCATCGGTGGCTCCTCGTGCTGAGCCACGAGCCTGACGAGCCGGCCGGCTACCTGGAGGAGGGCGGCAGGTGGAGGCCGGAGCCCGGGCTGGCATGAGCATGAAGACTGCCGATGGCCGGACGCTGACATATCACACGGTGGGCAACGATGGGCCTGTGGTGGTTTGTCACCCTGGCGGGCCTGGGTTCTCGTCCTTGTATTTCGGGGACCTTGCAGGGCTTTGGGAGAGGTTCATGCTCGTGCTGCTCAACCCGCGGGGGACGGCGGGCTCGAGCCGGCCGGCCGATCCGCGGGCTTACCAGATCGAGGATTACGTGGCCGACGTCGAGGAGCTGAGGGTGCACCTGGGTCTCGAGAAGATGCTGTTGCTGGGGCACTCGCATGGGGGGGTCGTGGCTCAGCTGTACGCAGCGCGACATCCGGAGAAGGTGGAGAAGCTGGTGCTGGCTTCGACGCTGCCGCGCTTTGGGGCGGAGCAGGAGGCGGCGATGCGGGCGGGGATGGACAGGAGGTCGGGGCAGCCGTGGTACCCGGATGCGCTGGCCGCGCTGGATGAGGAGCAGGAGGGCAAGTTCTCGAACGATGAGGAGCTGGCGGGGCTCGTGTTCCGCGAGCTTCCCCTGTACTTCGCCCACTTCGGGGCTGCGGAGGCGGGATACCTCGACACGCTGAAGTCGGAGACGCCCAACGCCGACACGCTGCGCCTCTTTAACAAGGAGATCTTCGAGAAGTTCGACCTGCGCGGGGAGCTGGGAAAGATCAAGGCGCCCACGCTCGTCATCACGGGAGACGAGGACTTCATCTGCGGCCCTGTTTGCGCC
>DATLPO010000052.1:0-4330 GCA_035535675.1 Candidatus Limnocylindria bacterium | reverse complement strand
CTCATCCAGCAGGCGTGGTGGCCTGCACTCCCACTCGGGTTCTCGGGGCCGGACCTACGCCCAGCTGCGCAACGAGGCGCGCGAGCACGGGATCAAAGGGCGCTCGAAGATGACGAAGGCGGAGCTTTTGAAGAGGCTGGGGCGCTGACAGGACGCCGGGGGTAAGGTGGCGTGCCAGTAACGGGCTAGCAAGAGGAGTCACCTGCAATCTCGGCTTGAGATCAGAGGTCACATCGATGGTGCGGCGGAGAGGAGTTGAACCTCCACGTCCTTGCGGACACTAGCTCCTGAAACTAGCGCGTCTGCCATTCCGCCACCGCCGCTTTCGGGGCGACGCCAAAGTATACCGACGGCCCGTGATTCGGCCGCCCGGTGTCACTACCATGGCCCGCATGGACTCGAGCGTCGGGCTCGGACGGGTTGCGGGCATCGAGGTCGGGGCGCACTGGAGCCTCGCGATCGTCTTCGTCTTGATCTCCTGGACGCTCGCGGACCAGGTCCTGCCGGAGATGGTTCCTGGAGAGACGCTCACCGCGTACTGGCTGGTGGCGCTGTTCGCCGCCCTCCTCTTCTACTTCTCTCTTCTCGCACATGAGATGGGCCACGCCCTCGTGGCGCGTCGCCTCGGTGTCAGCGTTGAGGGAATCACGCTGTGGATCTTCGGTGGGGTTGCCAGGCTGAGCGGAGAGGCTGCGACTGCCGGGGCAGAGGCAAAGATCGCCGTTGCGGGCCCGGTCGTCAGCCTGGTCCTCGCCGTTGCGTTTGTCCTCGCCGCCTTGGCGCTCGATGCTGTAAGCGGTCCAGCCCTTGTCGAGGCAGGCGCTTTCTGGCTTGCTTTCTCGAACGCAACACTACTGGTGTTCAACCTGGTGCCGGCTTTTCCTCTCGACGGAGGACGCCTCCTCCGCGCGTGGCTGTGGCGGCGCCGTGGTGAGCGCTACAGCGCGACGGCCACCGCTGCGCGGTTGAGTCGCGTCTTCTCATTCATGATGATCGGCTTCGGTCTGCTCGCTTTTTTCCTGCAGCGCGACGTCGGCGGAGTTTGGCTGATCTTCATTGGGTTGTTTCTCTTGTCTGCAGCGCGCAACGAAGAGGCCCACGTGCAGCTGCACGGAGCCCTGGCCGGGCTGCGAGTATCGGATGTGATGTCGCGCGACCCGCTGGTGGCACCAGGGTGGATCACCGTCGACGAGTTCATGCACACGTACCTGTCGATGCAGCGTGCGTTGGCTTATCCGATGAAGACCTTCGAGGGTGCGCCGGACGGCCTGGTCACACTCACTCGTTTGGCCGAGGTGCCTGAAGAACGCCGCCGCGCCACACGCGTGCGCGACGTTGGGGTCGGCCTCGATGAGGTCCCGCAAGCTGGGCCTGGAGAGCCTGTCGCCGCCGTTCTCGGTCGCTTCGCCTTAGGCGACGGCAACGTACTCGTGCTTGACGGCGGCAAGATCGTTGGCCTGCTGACGGCGGCAGACATCACACGTGTCCTCGCCCTGGGTCGGGCCGCAGCTCAGAAACGAACGGCTAGCTCGTGATGAAGAGCGTGTGCCATGCCGCCTCGACCAACTCAAGCGTGAGCTGAGGGCGGACGCCCCGCGCAGCTGACACGTCGACAAGTCGCTCGAGCAGGTCGCGGGGGTGGTTGCCGCGCAGCGGGCGGCCGCTGTACAGGCTTCGGATCAGCTCAAGCGCTGTCGGATCGGGAGGAATTGTGAGTCGGTCCCGCTCGCGCTCGAAAATCCTGCACCACATCTCCCAGCTGGGATCCGGCATGAGCACCTTGTAGGAGAGCCGGCGGAGATATGCCTCATCGAGCAGCTCACCAGGCTTCAGGTTCGTTGACAGCGCGAGCTGCGCCCAGAACGGAACCTCCACCTTGCGCCCGGTGGCAGAGAGGTTCATGTAATCGATCTCCTGCTCGAGCGGCACCAAGAGACGGTCGAGGATCTGCTTTGGCGACACCCGCTGCCGGCCCAGATCGTCGATGAGCAGCACCCCGCCGTTGGCCTTGACCTGAAGGGGCGCGCCGTAGGTGCGGCTTCCGTCTTCGAACGTTGGATCGAACATGTCCAGCTGGAACTCGCCGCCAACCTGCACGAGCGGCCGCGCAATGCGCCGCCATCGCTTGTCCGCTGGCTGATGCTGCTCCAACCGGTGCACGGAGCCGTCGAAGATCGTCATCACCTCGCCGCCTCCTATGTCGAGGGCGACGGGGATCACTATCGGGCCACCCAGCAGCGCAGGGAGGCGCCGGGCAAGAGTCGTCTTGCCGTTTCCAGGAGCGCCGTAGATGAAGATCGACGACCGCGAGTTGACGGCGGCGCGAACAGCCTCGACCACTCCTGGCGCCAGCTCGATGCCGTGCAATGCCATCTCTACCTTGGTCAGGTCCAGGGTCCCGGGCTTGGCCGCCTCGGCGAGCACGACCTTGTACTCGTGCATCGACACCGGGGCCGGTCCCGCGTAACGCGTACTGGAATTGGCGATCTCGTCGCTCCGAACACGTCCCTGCTTGGTCAATGCGTAAGCCATCCGTTCGGGAAGTGGACGGCCGAGCCATGGGCCCTGCTCGTGTGCCAAACCGAGCGCATCGAGCATGTTCGAGGAGGTCAGCGCCTTGAGGAGCGGCTCCACTGCAACAAACGGCAGCGCCAACTGTTCGGCGACTTCGAAGCCGGTGAGCCGAGTGGCGGCAGAGGCCAGCCGCAGCACCATGCCTTCGATCAGGGTGTGGTTGATGTCGGGCGGCGGCGGCGGCTCGATCTCATGGCCGTTTGACGGTATGACGATTGCCGGCACGGGCTGCGGCTGGTCGACGTGCTCGAGGATTGCACCGAACAGCTTCTTGCCGAAGCGTGCCCGGTCGGCGTGATCGGGCTGCTCGCCCTCACGCCTGCGGCTGATCCAGTCGGGAAGCTCCTTGAACACCACTGTGTTGCCGATCAACAGCTGGACCATGTCGGGCTCCGCCGTGGTGACACGCACTGCGATGCGCACGAGATAGCCCTGGCTCTTCAGGGCAGACCAGCTGCGCTCCCATGCAACTTCGTTGCGACCCGACCAGGTCTGGCGCACGGTTCGGTCGCGCGCAAGCGTCACGTCCTTGCGGTTCTGATATCGGCGCCGCACCAGCTCAGTGACGTCCTTGTCGACGTCCTCCGCGACAAGAGCGGCGAGCGGAAGTGCGCGGTCGTCGACAGCGGGCCGGTTCTTGATCTCGAAGATGGTGTT
This sequence comes from Candidatus Limnocylindria bacterium, assembly GCA_035535675.1. Classification (GTDB taxonomy): domain Bacteria; phylum Chloroflexota; class Dormibacteria; order Dormibacterales; family Dormibacteraceae; genus Palsa-872. The sequence continues at coordinate 1,099 of DATLPO010000052.1, read as the reverse complement.
GGCGGTGGGGGCGAGTGCGCGGATCACGCTGGCATGGCGTGGACAGAAGGGCGTGCGCTCGATGAACTGGATGTGCTTGCGGCACCACCAGCTCTTGCACTCGCGCCCGGTCAGGTCCTTGTAGGCGCAGGCCCAGCCGCGGCGCTCACCACAGTCGCTGTACGTGCAAACGCCAGGCGGCTTGGAGCTGTCTGCTCGCAGCGGAGCCTGCGCCTTCGGCATGTCGACTTCATGCACCGTCACCGGCAGCTGGTCCGAGATCGCCTCGGCGGGCGGCTGGGCCACTCCTGGCTTCGGCATGTAATGGAACGCGCCTGAAAACTCTTCGCAGGTCTGGAATCTTTGGGTGCGATCCTTGGCAGTCGCCTTCCAGATGATCTCCATGATTGGGGAGGGAATCGCCGTCGATGCTCGAGGGCGGTCGAACACCTGCGAGTGCAGCACGGCGGGCAGCTGACCAGTGAACGGCGGCTCGCCGTGCAGGAGCTCGTAAAGGATCATCCCCAACGAGTAGATGTCCGAGCTCGCGTCGACCTGCTCACCCTTTACCTGCTCAGGCGCCATATATGCCGGTGTCCCGACCATGCTTCCGGTCGCGGTGAGGCGATGCTTGTCGTCGATGAGCTTGGAGATACCAAAGTCGAGAATCTTGGTCTTACCGCGGTTCGAGATCAGGATGTTGTCGGGCTTCAGGTCGCGGTGGACGATCCCGTAGTCATGTGCCACGCCAACGGCTGACAACAGCTGCTGCACGAGGTCGACCGAAACGTCAACGCTGAAGCGTCCGTACTCGTCGAGCCACGAGCGCATCGAGCGGCCCTCGACCCACTCCATGACGATGAAAAGGACGGGCCCGTCCTCGTCGAAGTCGTAGACGCGCACGATGCCGGGATGATTTAGCGCCGCAACGGTTGCCGCTTCGCGATGAAAGCGCTGGCGAAAGCTCGCGTCGCTGGAATACTGCTCGGCAAGCACTTTGATGGCGACGGGAATCTCCAGGCGCGGGTGCGTCGACCGGTACACCACGCCCATGGCTCCACGCCCGAGCTCAGCCTCAATCGGATACTTGCCGAGTTGTGTCGTACTCACCCTTGGCCTA
>DATLPO010000051.1:0-6484 GCA_035535675.1 Candidatus Limnocylindria bacterium | reverse complement strand
CAAACCAGTCGAAGGCTTCCCTGACCGCAGCCGCCAAAAGCTACCGGACGATGGCAGCGAAGCTCGAGCAACCGCTCCTCGACTTCGTCGGCGGGCTTCCGCAGGGCGCCAAGCTCCCTGATTTCGAAGCGCTCGACAGAGCAGGTTGGCTGGATCTGAACCTGGGCATCATGCGTCGAGTTGTCGATCCTGTGCTCGAGTCGGGTCGCCTTCCCAACTCGCTGATGGTCGATTTTGGAAGGTCAGGTCTCGACCACTACATGGGATTCATGCTCGGCTTCCTTGGTCGCAGGGTCCTCGGGCAGTACGACCCACAGCTCCTTGGTGTGGAGTCGATCGACGGCGCCGGCCTCTATCTGGTCGAGACCAACGTGGAAGAGTGGGGCCGGGAGGCCGACCTCCCGGAACAGGACCTGCGGCGCTGGCTCATCCTCCACGAGATGACGCACGCGTGGCAGTTCGCGGCGCATCCCTGGCTGCGTGGCCACATGGAGCAGTCGATGCGGGTGCTGCTCGAGACCGTCACCCAGAAGACAACGCCCGCGGTGAGGATTGCCGCTTTCGCCGGTGTCCTGCCCAAGCAGTGGAAGGTGATGCGGCAGATGCAAGGGACCATGTCATTGATCGAGGGCTACAGCAACCTGGTGATGAACGAGCTCGGGGCCAAGCTGCTTCCTGGCTTCGCCAGGCTCGAGGAGGCCTACCGTAAGCGCAGCTCGAACAAGTCGGTGCTCGACCAGCTGATCTGGAAGCTCACAGGTCTCGACCTCAAGCTTCAGCAGTACCGTCGAGGCGAGGCGTTCGCCAAAGCGGTCTACGACGCGCACGGCATCAAGGGCTTGAACATCGCATGGAAGGGCCCCGACCAGATGCCCAAGCTGGATGAGCTGGCCCATCCCGAAGCCTGGTACAAGCGGGTGACCGGCTAGAGGCCGCTACTCCTCCTGCGCCGTTTCCTCGCTCATGGGGAGGATGGCGACAGGGAGATCGGAGATGTCGAAGTAGCGCACCGGCTTCGACATTCGTTTGGCGATCCCGACCTGCACCTTCACTCCCAGCGACATGTGCCCGAACACCCACACCTCGTCGCACCGGGCTAGCAGATTGTTCATCGCCTCTCGCACCACTTCCTTCGAAACGGTGTGCATCAGGTAGTAGTCGAAGAGCATGAACGGGCTCACCGGCACCATCCCGGAGTCGAGCACGAATTTCTGGATGTGGGTGCGCCAGTAGAAAACCTTGTTGGACATGGCGACGTAGACGAGGCGCTTGGGGTGGCGCAGGGTTTCCTCCGCCTGATCTCTCGCTGTCGGCTTCGTCGCCGGCTGGAAGATCCGCTCGAGAATGTCCTCGGCCGCCTTCCCCGAGATCGCCATGAGTCGGCCTATCCTATCAGCCGTGCCCGAGCGCTCCCGCTTCGACCTCACCGGACGCGTGGCACTCGTGACAGGCGCCAGCCGCGGCATCGGGAGCGCAATCGCCGAAGCCCTCGCCGAGCAGGGGGCAATGGTGGTCCTGTCCAGCCGGAAGCAGGGGGACCTCGACACCGAGGCTGGGCGCATCAACGCGAGGTTCCCCGAGAAGGCGGTGGCGATCGCCGCGCACGCCGGCAAGGAGGAAGATCTCCAGCGGCTCGTGAACGAGACGATGACGAAGTTCTCGCGCATCGACATCCTCGTCAACAACGCAGCCACGAACCCCTACTTCGGTCCAGTGCTCGGTGCCGACGTGGGTGTCTGGGACAAGACATTCGAGGTAAACGTCCGGGGAATGTTCCTGCTGACCAAGTTGGTTTACGAGGCCTCTATGGAGCAGAACGGAGGCGCCGTCGTCAACGTGGCCAGCACCGGCGGTCTCAGGCCGGGTCTCGGCCTCGGCGTCTACAACATCACGAAGGCGGCAGTGATCATGCTCACTCGCCAGCTTGCCCGGGAGATCGGTGGAAAGGTGCGCGTCAATGGAGTCGCGCCAGGGCTTATCAAGACAAGGTTCGCCGAAGCGCTTTGGGGGAACGAGGCGATCTTGGAGAGGGTGCTCAACGCAAACCCGATGGGCCGGATCGGGGTCCCGGACGAGATCGCCGGAGCCGTGGCGTTCCTGGTGTCGGACGCAGCCAGCTACATAAACGGAGAAGTGCTCGTTATTGACGGGGGCGGCGGCGAGCCTTAGAGGCGCCTGAGCTCGCGGTTTTTCTGGTCTTCAGGCCCCCACCTGGCCGCGCTAGAGCGGGGCCATCCTCCCCGGCAAGCGGGGAGGTCCGCGGTCCCGGCGATTCGCCGTTCTCGGGCGAAGGCGTCCTCGAGTGGATGAAATCCTCTAGTTCCTTTTCGTATTGGTAGCCCTGGTTGTCGGGCTCGTATCGCAGCACGCGACGCTGAGAGATGTACTCCTCGAATGCCGCGCGCGTGTCGCGGGCTGCGCGGAAGCCGAGCAGGCGGGCGGCCTTTGACGTCGACAGGACACGACCCCAGCGCAACAGGTCGAGGAGCTGGGGCGAGAGAAACGCGACCCCCGACCGCCGGAGCGCGTATGCGGCGAGCTCGATCCCAAATGGCGGAATCAGCGGCGCGTGCAGTTTGCCTGCGCCATCCAGCAGCTCCGACAATGGCTGCCCGCCCGGCGCGGCGATGTTATAGGCGCCCGCAGGGCCGCGCTTGGCCGCCAGCCGCAGGGCCTCGACGCAGTCATCGCGGTGGGTCAGCTGAAGCGTCGGGTCGTAACCGGCGACAGTTGGCACGACCTCGAGGTCGAGATACTTGGCAAGGGGTTGAGGCTCATCGGCGTTGAGGCTGTTCCCGAAACGAAGCACGAGGATGTCGATGGCTGGGTTCCGAGCGGCGAAGTCGTTCACGTAGGACTCGACCTCGACTATGTCGCGCACGAACTGGTGGCGCGAGTTGCTATCGAGGCGATGGTCTTCTCGCACCCCGGTGGGCAGGTCGACGCGCGAGCCGTAAACGTGTCCGGAAGACTTCAAGACGAATCGGGTCACAGGACTTCCTTCGCCGGCGCACCCGGCGAGCAGGTTGAGGGTGCCGATCACGTTCGTCTCGTGCGCACGCCGCGGATCCATGTCGAACGAATCGACGCGAGTCAGCGCGTGCACGACGGTGTCGATTCCAACCGAGCGCACCAGCTTGCCGATGAGCGAGTGACGTACGTCGAGCTTCAGGTAGTCGGCGCGACCAAGGTCGTAGCGCGGCTCGCGGGTATCGATGCCGATCACCTCGGCGACGTCAGGATCATCGACCAGCCGCTGAACGACCAGCGCCCCCCACCACCGTGCCACGCCCGTGACGAGTATCCGGCGCTTCTTCGAGGGCATCGCGACCAGTCTGCCTTAAGTGCGCTTGATGACGTCCCGCTCCATCTGCGCGACAGCGCGAGCAACAGTCTCGAAGAGTGGCGATTTCGCTTGACGGACTGCCCACTCGAGCTGGCGAAGCAACGAGTACAGGCTCTTCATCGCTTTGATCGCGTCTCCGATATCGACATTGGCGGGCAACGGGATCTGGTCCAGCGGCTCCCCGGCGGACCATCTGTACGCGAAGTCGATGTAGTCGTGTGACGGCTGCCGGAGGTTGGGCTCGTCGAGATCTCCCTCCAGGTCGGCAAATCGAAAGTAAAGAGAGCGAACGAGCCGGGCGGTTTGGGCGATCGCCGGCGTCGGATACCGCCGGGGGGCGCGCGGCTGCCTATCTCGACCGCCGCGCTCCCGATCCTCCGCCGCCAGCATGATCAGCACGGCGCACAGCTCTTCGGGCGCCAGCCCTTCCAGCCACCCAAGCCAGACCGCTTCCGCGACGAGGATCGTGTTCTCTCCGTAGATCCGCGATGCAAAAAGACCTTTGTCGGTCGGCCTGTCATGGGCGAGAAAGCCTGTCTCGGTGAGGATCTTGCAGAGACGGCGCAGCTTGCGGGCGTATTCGTCCATCTGACCCGTGATCTCACGCTCGCCGCCGTCAAGCTCCTTCTGCAGCGCACGGATCTCCGCGTACTTCTGGAGGTACTCGCCAAACCGCGGCGAGCGCACGAGCTTGAGCTTGTGTTGCCGCTCCAGGAGTCCTTTCGCCTCGATCTCAAGCCTTTGTACGAGGCGACCCGCGGAACCCTGGGCACGCGTGTGCTTCCCTCGCCTGCCTCGTCGCTCGGCTCCCGCCTCCCGCCGCAGCCGCTTGAGCTCGATGCGGATGGCCCGCCGGCGGTCCTCGAGCTTGAAGTACTGGGCGACGTCATCGATCGACACCTCTTTGGAGTCCCAGAGATGCCGGATGTCCTCCAGTCGAGCGCGCACGTTGACCAGCCGTTCCCGGGTCTTCTCTTCGGCCAGCCGTTTCTGAAACTGGCCGAAAGATCGCTCCATGAGCCCCTCGGCCTGCTCGGGCGTGTAGATGCGCAGAAGGTTGAGCGCCATGTTGTAGCTCGGCAGGAATTTGGACTCGACGACGAGCGTCGGGCCCATCGCGACCTCGTAGATGACGCCAACCTCGACATCCGACTCCTTGAGGATCACGCCGTGGCCGATCACGTCGATTCCCCGGCGTCCGGCTCGCCCCATCAGCTGCGTGAGCTCGCCTGTGGTCAGGTTGGAAAAGTTGGTGCCATCGAATTTTGTGAACGATGAGACGACCACCCCGCGCGCGGGCATATTGATACCGAGGGACAGCGTCTCTGTCGCGAATACGACTTTGATGAGACCGCGTTGAAAAAGCTCCTCGACCATCTCCTTGTGGTACGGGAGGAGGCCGGCGTGATGCTCAGCAAGGCCTCGGCGCAGAAGGCGCGCGTCGACCATCCGGCGAAACAGCACTTCCTCGTCGTGATCAGTCAGTCTCTGCAAGCGTTCAGCCGCGACGGCGTCGATCGCCTCCTTCTCCGCCGCGGTGGTGAGGTCGATCTCGTGGTACGAACAGCGCTGCAGCGCCTCGCGGCAGCCGCGCCGCGAGAAGATGAAGTAGATCGACGGGAGCATGTCCCCTCGCCTCAGCTCTTCGATGACGTGCAGCAGGTCGTTAGAGGGCAAGCGGGTGTATCGCCCGACGCGATACGAAGCTTCCTCTTCCTCCGCCGCCCTGGTCCAGGTTCGCTGGTCGATGCCGCCGTCGCCTTTGAAAAGGGGAAGAAACCGATTATTGATCGCTAACCACAGCTTTAACTCAACCGGCCTCACATCGTGAAAGACCGTTTCCATGCCGCCGCGGTTCTCCGCCATCCATTCGGCGATCTCGCGGAAGTTGCCGATGGTCGCCGACAGCCCGACCAGCTTGATCGTAGTCGGCGCCTGGATGACGATCTCCTCCCAGACCGACCCACGCGGGAAGTCGTCGATGTAGTGAACTTCGTCGAGGACTACATACGAGACCATGTCAAGCCTCTGCAGGTCCTCGTAGATCAGGTTGCGAAGGATCTCGGTCGTCATCACCACTACTGGAGCGTCGGGATTGATCGAGTTCTCGCCGGTGACCAGTCCGACGGTAGGCTCCCCGTACTGCCGCACGAAGTCGTGGTACTTCTGGTTGCTCAACGCCTTCAGCGGAGTCGTGTAGACCACTTTGGTGCCGGCCTGCAGCGCGCGGAAGATCGCGTACTCGGCGACGACTGTCTTGCCGCTCGAGGTCGGCGCGCTGACCAGGACGCCGCCCCGGCCCCGGTCGAGCTTGTCGATCGCCTCGCGCTGGAAACCGTCGAGCTTGAACGGCTGCGTCGCCTCAAACTCCTCCACCAACGAGTCGGTGGCTCTCAAAGGCGTATCAGCTCGGTGGAGACATCGGTGATGCGTGCGCCATCGCTGTGCGATTCGATGTAGGACAGGACATTGGCCAGAACCTCGTCAGCGTGGCTGCCTTCGGAGCTGACGCAGACCACCGCCAGCTCGGCCAGCTGCCACCGGCCGCGCTCGCCGACCTCGGCGGCGGCAACCTGGAACTTGGCACGCACACGCCGCAGTAGCCCGCTGACGACCTGGCGCTTGGCTTTGAGCGACCCGGACTCAGGTAGGTGGAGGACAACCTTCGCCAGACCAAGCACCAGGTTGGAGGCCATCAAACCTTACCTTTGACCATACAAGCCACCACCCATATGATGGCTGGAGGCGCTGAAGCGACCGGCGCCGGGAGGGCAGCCGCATCCCAAGAGGAGACGAAGATGAGCCAAGACGAGACAGACGACGAGAAAGCGTTCGCGCTGTTTGACCGGTTCCTGGAGGATTGGTCGCGGCGCGACTTCATCCGCCGGATGGGCGCGACAGCCGCCTGGACCGCGTTCAGCGGTGGAGCGCTGGCATTCCTCGAGGCATGCGCCGGCGGCAACACGGTCGGCGAAACCCCCAAGAAGGGCGGCCACGTCATCGAGGGCAACTTCTCAGACATCCGCACCCTGAACTCCATGCTCAGCAGCGACACCGCCAGCAACCAGGTCATCGGCCTGATGTTTGACGGCCTGCTCAACGTCAAGAAGAACGGGGACCTCATCGGGGCGCTCGCTC
>DATLPO010000050.1:0-1771 GCA_035535675.1 Candidatus Limnocylindria bacterium | reverse complement strand
TTCCTCGAGCACGAGCTCAAGAGTCTGTTCGCAAGCCCAGTCGCGGCCGCGTCCTTCCTCACCGCCAACGGGTTCATGATGCTTGGCTTCGAGGTACTCAGACGCCGCGCCGAGAAGCGCGTCGCAGTGACGGCGATGACCAGGGTCGAGCAGGAGGAGAGCTTTGCCGTCGCGGAGCAGATCAGCTTCAAAGCCGCTGCACTCGTCGGCGCCTGCCAGGCGCTCGCGCTCCTACCCGGGATCTCGCGATCTGGCGTCACCATCGGCGGAGGCCTGATGGCGGGCCTGCGGCACCAGGAGGCTGCGCGGTTCTCGTTCCTGCTGGCAACTCCAATCATTGCCGCGGCAGGGGTGCTCGAGATCCCGCAGCTGATTGCGAGTGATGTGCCACTTGCGGAATACCTGGCTGCGGCTGTTCTTTCAGGGACCGCGGCCTATTTGAGCGCCCGCTTCCTGCTTCGCTATTTCCGCTCCGGCCGGCTCGACCCCTACGGCTGGTACTGCGTGGGCGCCGGGATCATCAGCCTGGCTTTGCTAACCTTCCGGCCGTGAAACGAAATAACACCCTGTCGGTAGCGCTGGTTGTTCTCGCATTGGTTTTCTTTGTTGTCGCCGGGCTGTACGCAGTCGGCGTGCTGCAGTTCATGGTCAGCGATCCCAGTGTCTCGCACCACTACACGCACGCGATCCTTTTTGTGGTGCTTGCAGTAGCCAGCCTGATCGGGGCGAACTTCGCCCGGTCGAAGGGTCCCGCTTAGCCTGCGAGTCGCTGGGGGACCTGTCTCCCGGTGGTGTCTCGTTCCCCGACGTGCACGTCCTCGTGGTAAACGGCCTCGGCGTTGACCTTCCACGGGTCGTAGCTCGCCCCGGTCGCAATGTTCCTGGCGACCAGGAGCGCCGTCATCATCGAGTGGTCCTGGTTGTTGTACTTGTGCATACCGTTGCGACCGGCAAGATGAAGGTTGCTTAGGTGCGCCGCCAAATAGTCGCGCACCACCTCAACGTGCGCCTGGTAGGCATCGTCGTAGACGGGATACGCCTTTGCCTGTCGTACCACCACACCGTCGAACACCTCGTCTGGCGAGCAAACACCTAGCTGCGCAAGCTCCTTCGTCGCGAGGGCGACCAGGGCCGCGTCGTCTGATGTCCACAGGCCGTCACCCTCGAAACAGAAGAACTCGAGGCCCAGGCATGTCTTGGTTTCGTCGGGGACCATCGCAGGACTCCAGTTCTTGAAATTCTGGATGCGGCCGACGCGGACGCTTGGGTCGTGAATGTAAATCCAGTTGTCGGGGAAAACTTCGGCTTTCTGGATCATCAACGCAACGCTGATGAAGTCGCGATAAGAAAGGCTGTTGGCAGCCTTCTGCACCGCTTCCGGAGCAGGCGGATCGAGGCGGGCGATCAGCTGCCTCACCGGAATGCTCGAGATGAAGTCGGTGCCGTGGTGTTCCTCGGTTTCGCCGGTTTCGGTTCGAGTGACGATGGAGCGAACCCGCCCTCGGTCGTGCCTGATCGTGTCGACGGTTCGATCGAACATCACGGGACTGCCTTTTTCCCGACAAATGGCCGCCACTCGCTCCCACATCTGCCCGGGGCCCAGCCGCGGGTAGCGGAAGCTGTCGATCAAGGTGGTGACGATATCGTCGCGATGGCTCGGCGTTCGGTGCGGCAGCAGCGCGCTCTTCAGGACTTGCCACATGTCAAGGCTCTTGATCCTCTGTGCGGCCCAATCAGCTGACAGCTCCGTGGTGCTGATCCCCCATACCTT
>DATLPO010000049.1:0-3513 GCA_035535675.1 Candidatus Limnocylindria bacterium | reverse complement strand
TTCGTCGTATAGGGCAGGAACCTCGTGATCACCTCGACCGTGGCGAGACCCGCCGTCTCGGCAGCCTCGGCGAGGCTCTTCTCCGTGAGCGCCGTCTTGTGATCGAGGAAGTCCCAGTAGCTTCCGCCGACGAGTCGGATGTTCGGCTGGAGGATCAAGACCCGACCTGCCGGGGACAACAGGTCGTGAACGACCTTGAGCTGATCGACGACCGCATCGGCAGACGGGAGGTGCTCGAGATAGTTGCTCATGAACACGAGGTCGAACGTGCCATTCGGCAGAACGTCACGCAGGCCGAGACCGTCGGACTGGATGAATCGAACGTCGGGCGGCAGGTGGGCGCTGACGTCACGCAGGTCCACCGCCCACTTGTCGTGAGCGTCGATGTTCGAGATGAAGGCGCCGCGATCGCAGGCGATGTCCAGGACACGGCCGTCGGCAGGTACATAGCGTTGGAGATAGCGCGCCAGCTCGCGCCAGACCAGCCCTTGCCGGGCGGCATCTTCATCGCTGAAGCGGCGCGCGTACACCGCCTGCAGGTCCTTCATCGGGCCAAGCATGGCAGACGCATGCCCCGGATTTACGGTCTGTCGGCCTTTGGCGCCGTCGCCCGAGTGGATGCCTTCGCGATCGACGACTTGGCCGGCGCCTTCTTTGGCGCCCCGGGTGCCGCGCTCTTCTTCTCGGGGGCGCCCTGGCCCGTGCCGCCTGTGCGCACTGGCGGGTCGGCTGTAGCCTGGCCGGCATCATCTGCCGCATCGCCATGACCGAAGACCGGGTTGGCCTCGCTCTGGGGCCACGGATCCTTGGTCGCGCCGCCCGCGTGACCGAACTTGTCCCGCCGCCGCTGCTCGCGGTTTTTCTTCTCCATCGGGTCCTCATTGCGGGGCCAGGACGCACCGCGTTCGATCGGCTCACGAGCAGGATAAGCCCAGAATGCCGTTGTGGGGGCCGGCACCCATATGTAGGCTGCCGATGTGAGTGAGTCAGTCAGCTTCATTGACAGCGCAATCGGTCGCCCGATCGGACGCGGGCGGATTTTCCAATTTCGCATTCCCTGGGGCTTTGCGGCCGGTGTGGTTGCGATTCTCGTGGCAATCGAGACGGTCGCTATTGCAGTCCTTTACATCGGTCCATCGCCCTACCTGCACCTGGGCATGGACTGGGAGTTCTACCGCGACCTCGGCGCCAGGTGGTTGGCGAATGGGTCCTACTACCAACTCCATCAGCTGACTGGTCCGTATGTCTTCACGACGATGGTCGACAACATGTACCCGCCCCACGCGTTGCTTCTGTTCGTGCCCTTCGTATTCCTGCCGGCGGTCTTGTGGTGGGTCATTCCGATATCGATCCTGGCGTATGTCCTGGCCTGGATCCGGCCCGCTCGGTGGGCGTGGGTCGTCATGCTGGTGCTACTGGCCTGGCCCAGGTCCATTGCCGACGTGCTGACGGGGAATACCGACATCTGGGTGGTCGCAATCATCGCGGCTGCCATTCGCTGGGGATGGCCAGCAGTCTTCGTGACACTCAAGCCGACGTTCGCTCCGATTGTTGCGTTGGGCATCTCGAGGCCGTGGCAGACCGCGATCGCCATCATCCCCCTCGTCGTCGTCGTGCTTGCGGCCCTTCCCCTGTGGTTTGACTACGCCAGGATCATTTCCAACGTCACCATTGACCCGGGCTACAGCCTTGTCAGCACGCCGCTCCTGCTGATCCCGATCGTGGCCCGGATGTCGACGATCGGACGAAGGGCGGTCGCCTGACCAAAGCCGGTACCGCCGGTCAACGACTGGGAGGACCGACCCTGGACTGGCTTCGAGCGATTGGCTCTTCATTGCTGGCATCGCTGTCGGACGACCGTGTCTGGTTTTCAATCCTTGTCGCGTTCGTGGTCGGCGGCTTGTGCCTTCTTCTTGGCACGTGGGTAACCCGTCGCGTCGGCCTGCTCAACCGCGACGCCCCACTTGGCGAGACGGTGGCCGTGGCCCTCGGCTCCGGGTTGCTGGTGTTCGCGGCGTGCTGGGCCGCCGTGGCGTCGGGTGGCCGAAGCGCCTTTACGCCTATTGCGGCGGCACTCGTGGTCGCCGTGATCCTTGCACTGCGTTCGCCTCGACCGACCGAAGCTGATCGGTCGGGCGCCGATGCGCGGCCTCGCTTCTCACGGCTCCATGCGGCGATCATCGCGGCGTTCTTTGTCGGGACGGTCGGGCTCGCGTTCGGGGCAACAATGGCACCGAGCCCACGAGATGGCGTGCAGCCCGTCGAGCATCGCGACCAGGCGTTCTATTCAGGCCTCGCCATCAACCTGAACCTCAACGGTACCGAGTCAATCGCCTATCCATCGGGCTTCGACTCGATCCCGGGGTTTCCGTCCCAGAATTGGTTCCACTGGGGGGAGCTGTGGCTCGCGGCGGCCGTGATCAGGGTCTTTGGCATCGATCCCGTGCTCGCCCGCCACTACGTCGTGCTCCCTCTCCTGTTGCTGGCTGCGGCCTCCCTCACCGGCACACTCGTTCGCCGCATGGCCGGGACGTCCTCGCGACTCGCATTCCTCTTCGGAGCGGCCGCGAGCCTGCTCCTGTCGCCGCTGCCGGTCTTGCCGGGCTCGCTTTCAGGATGGTGGGCGGTCGGCCTCCTCTTTGGAATTACCCAGTACGGCCTCGCCGTCATCTCAGCCCTGCTCAGTCTCTACATCGTCGCGATCCTCAGCACGCGTCGATCAACACCAGCTCTTCGGGTGTTCATCGGTGCGGTGGTCGCAAGCATGCTGCCGGCGCATCTCGTCGTGGCAGTTCTTGCAGTTGTCGGGGCGGGCGGCGTCTTCTTCGTAGGCGGGATCGCAGCTCTTGTAAGCAGGCGTCGACCACCGGTGACCTCAGGTTGGTGGTACAGCACCATCGCGACGGTTTTCGCGGTTGCTCTCGTGACCGCTGTCTGGGGATATCGGACTGGTCATGGTCTCAACGGCGTTGGCATATCGTCAACGGTGACACCGTTCAATCACTCTTGGGTCGATGCCGTCATCGCTCCTGTGGTGGCAGGTGGAGCGTTCCTCGCGATTCCGTTCGCCTGGTTGGTAACTCGACGCAGATCGCCTGCGACTGCCTCGGTATTTCTCGGCACAGCGGTACTCGTTGTTTCGGGCGCCATCGCCTGGGGAGCGCGACTCGCCGATTTCGACATGTTCCACGTGTTCTTCGCAGGGATCGCCGTCTTCGCGACGCCAGTGGCCGCAGTGGGCGCCTGGACGCTAATCGGCTACGTGCGGCAGAAGGGCGGCGCGAGATTCGCGACCGCTGTGCTTGTTCTCTGCATCGTCCAATTGGAGCTTGGTGTCGTTCCCGCTGTGGCCCGAATGCTGCAGTTCGGACCGGGGCCGAACTACCAGCCGATACCGCTCGCCGCGTTGACCGCCATCCGAAACCTTCCGACCGATGCCAAGCTCGCCTATTCGTGCAGGCACGACGAAGAGGAAGCGTTCTGGAACCCGGCATTGGTGAGCATCTACGCGCA
>DATLPO010000048.1:0-18971 GCA_035535675.1 Candidatus Limnocylindria bacterium | reverse complement strand
TTGCGGAAGGTGCCAAGCATGCAAGAGGTGATCAGCTGTCCACCGGGCTTCTGGACCCCCCGCATTTCCATGCAGAGGTGCCGCGCCTCAACGACGACGCCGACTCCGCGTGGCGCCAGCTGGTCGTTCAATGCCTCGGCGACCTCCTTGGTCAGCCGCTCCTGCAGCTGCAGCCGGTGGGCGAAAATCCCGACCAGCCGGGGGATCTTGCTCAAGCCCACCACCTTTCCTTTCGGGAGGTAGCCGACGTGGCAGCTCCCGAAGAAAGGCAGCATGTGGTGCTCGCACAGGCTGTAGAAAGGAACGTCTTTGACCACCACCATCTCGTCGTAGTCCTGGTCGAAGACGGCGCCTGCGATGACATCCGCCGGGCGCACGCCGTAGCCGTCGGTGAGCTCGCGCATGGCCCGCGCCACTCGATCCGGGGTGTCACGCAGGCCCTGGCGGTCGGGGTCCTCGCCCAGCTCTGCCAGCATCCGTTCGACCAGCTCCGGCATCCTGTCGACAGGCTTTGCCTTGGCCACGCCCGCATCCTCACACAATTGACGGGTGGACGCGGTCGAGGCAGCCCAGGCGCTCTCCGAGATTGGATACCTCCTGCGGCAGAACGAGGCTGAGCGATTTCGGGCCAAGGCATTCGCCGCAGCTGCCTGGTCGATAGTGATCTCGAGGCCGGATCTGGAGGCCCTTCAGAAGACCAACGCTCTGACCACCATCGAGGGCGTCGGCTCCGGGATCGCCAAGGTCCTGGCCGGCCTCCTCGAGACAGGCCAGAGCTCCTACCTCGAACGGCTGCGAGCTGAGATGGGCCAGCCCGCGCGAGACGATGAGTCACAGCTGGATCTGAGCCGGTACCAGGGCGACGTGCACTCGCATACGAATTGGAGCGACGGGAGGGCGACGATGCTGGAGATGGCCCAGGGCGCTCAGGCTCTTGGGTACCGCTACCTCGGCGTGACTGACCACTCGCCCCGAATCAAGGTAGTCAATGGCCTTGGCGCTGAGCGGCTGCTGGCACAGTCGCGCGAGATGGCCGAGGTCCAGGCGCAGGTTCAGGACGTGACGCTGCTGCAGGGAATCGAAGTGGACATTCTCGAGGACGGCGCCCTCGATCTTCCAGATGACGTGCTGGGGCTGCTCGACGTTGTGATCGCGTCGCCCCACGTGAAGCTGAGGCAGGAGGCGCCCGCTATGACCGAGCGGATGCTGCGCGCCGTGTCCAACCCGCACGTGGACGTCGTCGGCCACCCCACCGGCCGCCGTCCAGGGTCGCGAGAGGGCGCTAGTTACGACTTTGAAGCGGTTTTCAAGGAGGCAGCCCGCCACAAAGTGGCGCTCGAGATCGACTGCGATCCCGCACGGATGGACCTTTCACCCGAGATGGCTCGCCTTGCGCTCGAATGCGGATGCAACTTCACGCTCGACGCTGATGCGCACGCTCCGGCCGAGCTTGCATATGTGCCGATGGGTGCGTGGATGGCGCGGCGCGCCGGCATTCCGCAAGAGCGGATCCTCAACTTCCTGGACGTTGACGCGCTGACCTCCGCGCTGGGCTGAGGTGCTTCTGCTCGCCGACGAGGTAAGCCTCAGCCAGCCACGCCTCAACCTCATCGTCGACCTCGGCCGGCTCATGTAGTCGGAACGCGTGGAGCTGATTGCCAGGCGAGAAGTATTCGAAACGCGTGAACCGTGAGCTGTCGAGCTTGCGCGCCAGCACGACATGTCCATCGATCCAGCGCCGCTTGAGAGTGAAAGCGGCGAAGCTCATCCGGACCTGGAACGCGATTCGTGTTTTCTCCGGCAGGACCGTCACCGGGCCGGACTTCGCGGCGGCTGCGAGCAGCCTATGAAACGTCTGTACGACCTGGGGTTCGCGACCGGCAAAGTGATCTTCCAGCTGCACATTGCTGCAGGAATGCGATTGATTCCGGTTCGCGAAACCTCTACCGCAGCTTGGGCAGACCCATAGCGGTTGCACGGACAGGCAGCTTACGATCAATCCCCATGGCGAAGGTCGGGATCATGATCGAAGGTCAAGAGGGTCTCACCTGGGATCGCTGGCGGCTCATCTGCAGCGACGCTGAGGCTTTGGGGTTCGACTCGCTGCGCCGCAGTGACCACCTGTTCTCGGTGATGGGGCTGGTCGAACGCGATTGCATCGAGACCTGGACGTCGCTCGCGCTCGCGGCGGAATGGACGAAGACCATCCAGTTCGGACCAATGGTCAGTCCGATGACTTTTCGCGCTCCGGCGCTGCTCGCGAGGATCGCTACCGCCGTCGACCTCATTTCAGGGGGACGCCTGATCCTCGGCGTCGGAGGTGGCTGGTACGAGCGCGAGCACGTCGAAAACGGTATCCCGTTTCTCACCCTCGGGGGCCGCATGGACCTTCTCGAGGAAGGTATCAAGACCATTCGCGCGACATGGGAGAAAGCCAACCCCAAGCCAACGAATGGCACGATCCCGATCCTGATGGGCGGCAGGGGCGAGAAGCGTGCGCTGCCGATGATCGCCAGGGAAGCGGTGGAGTGGAACCTTTCCAGCATCGACGCCGACGAGTATCAGCAGAAACGCAAAGTTCTTGACGCCGCGTGCCAAGCGATCAAGCGCGACCCGTCGTCAATCCGCCACTCGGTAATGGCGAATTACATAATCGGCCGTGACCGCGCCGAGGTACGCGAACGAGCGTTGCAGATGAGCGAGGTCATCCCGAGCATGAAGGGACTCAGCGCCGACGAGGTGATGGTGAAGGTCAGTGAGAGGGGCCTGGTCGGCACGCCCGACGAGATCGCCGAGCAGATCAAGCGACACTCGGCGTTGGGCGTCGACCTCTTTATGCTCCAGCATTTCCTGCTCGACGACCGAGAAGCGCTGAAGCTCCTGGCCTCGGACGTGATCCCCGCGGTGGCCTAAGGTAGTCCCGTGGACTTCGAGCTCGACGATTCCGAGAAGTCTTTCCGCGACGAGGTGAGGGCCTGGCTGAAGGCCAACGCGCCCAAGGACGATTCGACCGAGGCCAACCAGGAGAAGGTGATCGAGAACCGCCGAGCCTGGCAGAAAAAGCTTTACGAGGCGGGCTACGTCGGCATCACGTGGCCCAAGGAGTACGGCGGCCGGGGCGGCGACTTCATGGATCAGCTGATCTTCAACGACGAGATGATCGTGGCCCAGACCCCCGAGCCGATAAATGTCATCGGCCTGGGGATGGGCGGCCCGGTCGTGATCGCACACGGCACTGAGGAGCAGAAGAAGCGCTACCTGCCACCCCTTCTGTCAGCCGAGGAGATCTGGTGCCAGGGCTTCAGCGAGCCAAACGCCGGCAGCGATCTTTCAGGCCTCCAGACCCGCGCCGAGGACAAGGGCGATCACTACCTGGTCAACGGACAGAAGGTGTGGACGACGCTCGCCCACGTCGCCAAGTGGTGCATGTTGCTGACTCGCGAGCGCAAAGAGGAGAACCCACGCCACGGCCTCACCTACCTGCTTGTAGACATGGAGAGCCCCGGCGTCGAGGTGCGGCCTCTGGTGCAGATCACCGGCGACGCCGAGTTCAACGAGATCTTCTTCAAGGACGTCAAGGTGCCGAAGTCGCAGATCCTGGGAGAAGCCGGCGAGGGATGGGCGGTCGCCATGACAACGCTGCTCCACGAACGCGGAACTCTTGGCATGGCTCTCGCAACGCGTGCCCAGATCACTGCCGCAGAGCTAGCCGAGCACACGCGCAAGCTCGGCCGTGGCTCCGATCCGTTGGTGCGGCAGAAGGTAGCCCAATACACGATCGAAGCGCGAGCGCTTCAGCTGAACGGCTATCGCGCAGTGACTGCCATGAAGCGAAACGGTATTCCCGGCCCGGAGGGCTCGATCCTCAAGCTGATGTGGTCGGAGCTGAACCAGCGCATGGCAGAGACGGCAGTTGACGTCGCAGGGCCGGCCGGACAGGTTGGCGAAGCGACTGGCTGGAGGTACCAGTTCCTGCGGTCGCGCGCGAACACCATCGAGGCCGGCACGTCAGAGGTGCTGCGCAACATCCTGGCCGAGCGCGTGCTGGGGCTCCCGCGAAGCCGCTGAGCCGCCGCCCCGCAGCACAGCAGGTCCTCGGGGTCATCGTCCCCGCCTTTAACGAAGAGCGGTCGGTGGCGCAGGTGATAAGCCGCGTGCTGCGTGAGCCGTCGGTGCAGCAGGTAGTTGTAGTCGATGATTGCTCGACCGATGGCACGCTCGAAGCTGCACGTCGGTCGACGCGTGATCCGCGCGTGACTGTCAAACACCACGAAACAAACCAGGGCAAGGGGGCTGCGATCCGGACAGGCCTCGAAGCGATCACCGCACCCCTCGTACTCATCCAGGATGCCGACATGGAGTACGACCCAGCCGATTACGAGAAGCAGATCTCACCGATCCTGCGTGGGCGAGCGGACGTCGTGTAAGGAATTCGCGGATTCGCCGGCCAGAGCGCGTACTCGTATTGGTTCGTGGTCGGAAATCGACTCGTCACCACCGCGACCAACATCCTTTTCAACTGTTACATCCAGGATATGGAGACAGGCTTCAAGGTGATGCGCACGTCGCTTATGCGGCGGTTGGGCCTGCGTGGCAACCGGTTCGACGTCGAACCTGAGATCACTGGCCGCATCCTGCGGCTGGGTTACAGGATCTACGAGATACCCATTGAGTACGCCGCCCGCACGCGCGCCCAAGGCAAGAAATTGACGTGGGTCGACGAAGTGAAGGCGATCTTCGTCTTGCTGCGCATCCGGATGACCACTGCGCAAGAACTATTTGGAACACGTGATCCGTACCACGACAAACGGCTCTCCGAGCTGAGCGTCAATCCCGGCTTTCAGATGGGCGGCGCTGAGGAAGCCGGTGAGTCGCGGGGAACGGCGCATTCATAGCGGCGCCCCCGCGACCTTAGTAAGACGTACCTCAGACCGATGCCTGCTGCGGTTGAGAGGTGCTCAACGCCTCGCCCGTCTCCAGTAGGCTCTTGAGGCTGGCAGCGAGCAACGGCCAGCCGCCTGTGACCTGGTGATAGGTGGCAGTCTCACCATCGAATCCGGTGTGGATCACGGTCAGCTTGCAGACGTCGCCCATCGGCTCGATCTCGAAAGTGGCAATCGTCGGCTTATCCTTGCTGACCTCGTCATCCCAGCTTGCTTTGAACGTGGTGACAAGCTTTCGTGGACGATCGGCCTCCACAACTTCACCCTCGATGTGGACCTTGCCGTTGCCGTCTGTGAATCGATATTGCGAGCCAGGCTTCCAGTCGGACGTCACCGCTGTCCCAAAGTAGTAGCGGGAAGTCATCGACCCGTCAGTCAACGCCTGCCAAAGGCGCTCAGGGGTGGTCTTGATGTACGTCACGTGCACGTGCTCCGGCTTGCTGCTCATGTTCGAATCCTCCTTTTGATAAGTGCCGGACCGGTAGCGGCTCGCCGGTCTCGAGATGGGCTTGTGGTGGCTGATGTCGGGCGCCCTGATTCCCCTTCCAGCTCAGATTTGATGGCGCTCAGCGCGCTGAGCCATGGCGCTGCGTACTTGCTCACCCAACGCTCGTGGATTTCCTGGATGGGCACGGGATTCAGGTAATGCAACTTTTCCCGCCCCACCTTGCGAGTGGTCACGAGCCCGGCGTTCTCGAGCACGCGCAGATGCTTCATCGCGCCAAACCTCGTCATCTCGAGGCGGGAACCCAGCTCGCCAAGCGTCTGACCGTCGCGCAAGAAGAGGTTGTCGAGCAGCGACCTGCGGCTCGAATCGGCCAGGGCTTTGAACACCAGGTCCATATCACTGCGAGTATATGTGACTAAATAGTCACATGTCAATCGTGCATCATTTCGGGTCAGTGGATTCGACCGCCAATCGGGAAGCGCGGGTTCTCTGGTCCTTCTGGCTGGCCTGCGGCCTCGCCGCAACAGGAGGCATCGCGCCTCTTCTGCTTGCCGCCGGCGGCCCGAATCGAATCGCCGGCGCCGTGATTCCTTTCGCGGTCGCGGCAATCGCTATGGGCGCCAACGCCCTCATGTATCACCAGGGCAGGGCGCTCGCGACCGGCCTCTACTTCATCGCCGGCATCGCGCTCGTGTACGGAATGCTCTCCATGATCGCGGTACCCCTTCGACTCGCGGTGCTCGGCACTTGCGCTCCGGCCCCAGCGATATGTCCGGCCGGATTTGAGCGCCCTTTCACCACTGGTGAAGGCTCCGGTCTCGCCATCGGAATCGCGATGGGAACTCTCGCGATACTCGTCGGCTTCTTTGGCCTCCTCATGCTGTTCCGGATACGGCCCCAATTCTCTGCACCCCCTCCTACCCGCAGAGACGAGGTTGTAGTCGCGCCACCGCCTGCCCCAGCCGAAGCTGCGCCGCCACCGGTGGCGGCCGCCACACCCGAGATCGCACGGGTGCCTGAACCGTCAGTTGCCGTGCCGGCACCTCAACCAGAACCTGCCGTCGAGGTCGCCGCAACTCCACCCAAGCCTGCCCGCAAGCCAAGGGCCAAGCGCGCGCCCAAGCCGCAGGCCGAGCTTGCGGCGCCGCAAGCGCCCCTGGAGCTGGCTGCCCCCGAGGAGCCGCTCGAGCTGCCGGCTCCTTCATCGCCGGACGAGCCCTCAACTAAGACGCACTCCCCGGGCTAAGGGCCGCCGCCGCTTAAACTTCGACGGCAGATGGACTTCGCATTTTCCGAAGAGCAGGAGATGCTCCGCACCTCGGCACGGGACTTCCTCACCAAGGAATGCGGGTCCAAGGTGGTGCGCAAGCTGATGGAAGGGCCCGACGCCCATGACCCGAACCTCTGGAACAAGATGGCGGGCCTTGGCTGGACTGCCCTCGGCATCCCGGAACAGTACGGTGGGGTGGGCAGCTTTCTCGACCTTATCGTCGTGCTCGAGGAAGCTGGTCGTGCGCTGCTGCCCGGCCCCTTCTTCGCCACCATGGGGCTGGCGGTACCGGCCCTGATCGAGGCGGGCACTGAGGCCCAAAAGAAGGAGGTTCTCGGCGCGATCGCGGAGGGCAAGGCCCGCGCAACGCTGGCTTTCACCGAACCCTCTGGGCGTTGGGACGCCGCGGGCGTGACGCTCGCAGCAAAGCCCGCCGGCGGAGGTTGGCGCCTTGATGGCGTGAAGCTCTTCGTGCCTGACGCGGCCGGTGCCGATTACACGGTTGTCGCGGCACGCACCCGAGGCGAAGGCGAAGAAGGGATCTCCCTCTTCCTTGTCAAAGGCCGGCCCAAGGGCATGAGCGTGAACCCGCTGCAAACGATCGACATGACCAGACGCTGGAACGAGATCCGTTTCGATGGCGTGGAGCTCGAGGCCGACGCCATCATGGGCGCGCCGCACAAGGCCTGGCCCGCGCTCAAGCGAACGCTGGAATGGGCGACCGCTGGGCTGTGCGCCGAGATGATCGGTGGCGCTCAGAAAGTGCTGGAGTCGTCGACCGATTACGCGAAGACACGGCACCAGTTCGGCAAGCCGATCGGGATCTACCAGGCGGTATCGCACAAGCTCGCCGATATGCTCGTGCTGTCCGAAAGCGGGCGCTCCGCAACTTACTACGCGGCCTGGACGGTGGAGGCAGATGCTCCTGATCGCTCACTCGCCTCATCCATGGCGAAGGCCTATGTTTCCGACGCTTATCGCAGGGTCGCCGGCGATGGGATCCAGGTCCACGGCGGCATCGGCTTCACCTGGGAGCACGACATGCACCTGTACTTCAAGCGGGCGAAGGCATCAGAGGTGACGCTCGGCGATGCCACTTACCACCGTGAGCTGGTGGCCCAGGCCCTCGACCTTTAGCCGCCCGAGTATCTAGCCGGCGGCGAGCAGCCTGAAAACCACAACTCCAAACAGAGCGCACGCCGGGAGAACCAGACCTCGGAAGAGCGACCAGTAGCCGGACCATGCCTCGCGGAGCCTGTCAAGCCTGCGGCCCGACCCGAAGACCAGCGACCAGTAGATCGGCAGCGCGGCCCCTGTGTTGAGAGCCAGCGCTAGGAGTGCGATTCCGCCCGCGCCAACCAGCCATGGCTGCAATGGCGTGGTGCCGCCAAAGCCCAGCTGAATGCCCCAGACGGCGGAGGCCGTGATCAGCCCGATCAGAGCGGGGACGCCGAGCAGGAAAAAGGCGGCGAAGCTGACGATCACCAGCGCGAGCATCAGGGCCAGCATCGCCACGATCCCTGCCAACGCAGCTGCGGCGACAGTCACGCCGCTGGGTGATGAGGTGCTCGCAGCGGGGATTGCATCGATCGGCGCGGGGTCAGTCACGGTAGCGGTTCCGGCCGCCTGCACATCAGACCACGAGTGCCAGTGCGCGCTCGACGACACCGTCGCAGCAATCCCGGCCGGTGCCAACGCCAGCAGCAGGCCCGCGGCGATCGCCGCGGCGTTGCGGCGCAGGAGCGCCACTGGAAGCCAGACACGGCGTGAGCGAGTCCGTCCAAGACCTGTCTCCATCAATCGTTCTCGGTCGAAGGTCACGCCACAGAGCACAGTGAGGGCAAGGCACGCTGTGATCGGCAGCAGCAGTGACGCAGGTGCAAGCGGCGAGCGGAAGACGAACAGCGCCAGCGGCAGGTCGGCGACTGCCGCCGAGACCGGCGAGAGGAGGAAGGACCAAGCGCCTCCGGCGGCACCCTCGCGAGGGAAGAGCATGAACCCCAGCATCCGGCCCATGGCTGCCCAGTAAGCGGTCACCGCCGCCACGAACGCGAAGACAGGAAGCAGATCCCATGGAGCGGGTTGTCCAAAAAGAGTGAGCAGAGTCATGCCCGCAGCCATCCAGAACGTGACCCAGACGGTGCTGACCACAGCGCCCGGCAACACCTCGAGCCAGATGAGCGAGGGATCGTCGACAGGTGTGTACAGCAGCACCTCCAACGATTGCTGCGCCTTTTCCCACCAGATGCCGATCGAGCTCTTGATCGATTCGAGAAGCGCGAATGACATGAAGAACAAAGGCAGGAGAAGGCCTGCTTGCAGCGCGGTGCCGCCGGCGAACTTTTCAGCGACCTGGCCTGCAACACCTGGGAGCTGGCCGAACAGGGAGGTGCCCGCGACAAGCAGGAGCACGAAAGCGTTGAGATACATCACCCAGCTCAAGTCGCCTCGCCGCCACCAGGAGCTGACGTAGAAAGGAAGAGAGTGGCGGAGTAGGGCGCCCTGCGAGCGCAGCGAGGCGAACATTCGAGGAGCGCCAATTCCCGAGATCGACGGTGGCGCAGGCATGGGTGTCGGCGACGGTGCAACGGGCTCGGCCATCGCCTTCAGGTAGACCGATTCGAGGCTCGTCTCCACCTCTTCGAGCTCGTGGAACGGCGCATGCTGGGCGGCCAGACGACGCTGCAGCTCAGCGGCGAATGCTGCGCGATCGGCGATCGTGGCCTGCCAGGGCAGCGTGTACGTAAGGTGCTCGTCGTCGAGATGGTGCTCGACGGCGTGCTCCCTAAGCCAGCGCCGCAAAGGCTGTGGGTCGGCAGGTTTTCCGCTCAAGTGCGCCGAGAGGCGCCGTCCTTTCGCAGCTTCCTGGCGCAGATCTTCGAGATTTCCGTGGGTGACGATGACGCCTTTTCGCATGATTGCTATGCGATCTGCCATCAGCTCGGCTTCGCTGAGGACGTGCGTTGTCACTATCAGCGCAGCCCCTCGCTCCCTCTGCTCCCCGAGGTAGTGGCGCATGTCAGCCGCGGCGACCGGGTCGAGGCCGGCGGTCGGCTCGTCGCAGAAGATCCAATCGGGTTGGTGCAGCGTGGCTCGGATCAAAGCGACCTTCTGTGCCATTCCGCGCGAGTAGGCGGCGAGCACCGTGTCAGCGCGGTCGGCGAGGTCGAAGCGTTCGAGGAGTTGGGCAATCCTGGCGCGGCGTTGTTTTTCCGGAACTCCGTAGAGATAGCCGAAGCGATCAAGGTATTCAGGAGCGGTGTTTCGCCCGTAAAGCCTTGCCTGGTCGGGCACCACACCAAGCCGGGCGCGAACCGCATCCAGCTTTTCGGGGAGACGCAGTCCGTCCAGCTCGATAAGGCCCGCATCGGGCCGGAGGATCCCGCCGAGGCAGCGCAAGGTGGTGGACTTGCCGGCCCCGTTCTGACCAAGCAGGACGAGGAGCTCGCCTTGCTCCACGTGCAGGTCGACGCCATCGACGGCGCGCACGTCTCCGAAGCTCTTGCGAAGTCCTTCGACCCGAATCACGTTTGGATACTAGTGGTGCGTCCGATGCAGCCGGATTGCAGTGCTAAATTTTTTCGAACTGGTCGACAGGTACGACGAACACTGTCGCACCGCCGACTTGAACCTCGACCGGGAATGCGGCGAGAAGGTCGCCGGGCTCGGCGGTGGGCAGCACAGGAGTGAGATAGCGGCTGCGCTCGCGGCAGTTCTCGCGGATGATCTGAACCGCCTCCGGCACCCTTGCATCCTCGATTCCGACCAGCATCGTCACATTGCCCTGCTGCAGAAAGCCGCCGGTGGTGCTGACTCGCGTCGAGCTGATGCCCGCCGAGTTCAACGCCTCGACAGTGCGCTGCGCGTCCTCGCCCTGCACGACTGCGATGACGAGCTTCACGAGAGTGCATCCACCGCCGGAGTCACGCGGCTCATCACTTTGTGATGCAGCGCTTCGCGGGACTCGTGAGCGTCGAGACGCGTGAATCGCTCGGGTTCCGCCGTGGCCAGGCGTTCGTACTCGGCGGCGACGCGATTGTGGAATTCGATCGACTCGCGCTCGACTCGGTCTGCGCTCTTGCCGGCGCTCAGCTGCCGTTCGCGGCCGCTCTGGACCGGCAGTGCGAGGAGAAATGTCATGTCGGGTCGCGGAAAAGTGGCCGGCCAGATCACCGGAACGCCGCGGCCCCCGCCCTGGTAGGCGAGTGTCGAATCGTGGTAGCGGTCGGCGATCACTATCCGGCCCAGGTTCAGCGATGGCGTGATCAATTCGTGGAGGAGCTGCCGGCGAGCGGCCATGAAGATGTACATCTCGGCCTCGCCGTCGATCTCCATGCCGCTGAAAAGAAGCAGCTGTCGCATGCGCTCGCCCAGCTCAGTGCCGCCCGGCTCGCGAACCACCACAGGCTGGCGGTAAGCAAGCTTGGCGCCGAGGAGCTCGACCTGCGTGGTCTTTCCAGACCCCTCTGTGCCTTCAAATGTGATGAAAAGGCCTTTACCCATTAGATGTGGGCTGTCTCTTCAGGCGTCGGTGTGATTCTTAGGCGGCGCTGCGGCTCCTTGCCCATGCTGCGAGCAGAGAGCTCGTTTTCGGAGACGAGCTGGTGCTGAAGCCGGCGCAGATATGCGTTTTGAGGCGAAATCTCCACTGGCCGTAGAGTCGTCTTCACCGCTTTGATCGCCGCGGCCGCCTCGGCCAGCGCCCGCGAGGTGGCTTCGTCCTTCTTGTCAACGCCGTAAATCCGCGACAGCGCGTCGCGTACCTGCGTGGCCGAGTTGCTCTTGAGGATGTGGATCGGCAGGCCGCGGCTCTCCGCCTGACGCAGGCTGTCAGGGCGCCTTCGGTAATGGTTCTTCAGCGTCAACACCGCGCCCGCGCCGTCGAGGTTTCCGAGCACCCGCACGGGCAGCTCGAGGTCGCGGATCGATTGCTCGACGTGGTGGCGGCTCACGCCGTACGGAAATATCCCTAGGGGCTTGGCGCTGGAAGCTACCGCAGGCGTTTCCGCGACAACGGTCGGCGCGTCGACGTTAGAGATCACCCTGCCCTCGCGCGTTCGCAGCCGGATCTTGGGCGAAAGTAATGGACCTCGCAGCGCGGTGTCGACGACCTCCGCGAGCGGCATGTGGATCGCAACTCGATCGCGGTCCTGGATCTCCACCAGCACGTCAAACGTTGGGGGGGCCTTTCGCTCGAGCACCGACTTTTGTGTGCCTCGGCGCCGGGCCTCCTCATCGGACAGGGTGACGCTCTGGATGCCACCGAGAAGGTCGTTCAGCGTCGGGTTGACAAGTAGGTTCTCGAGAGTCTGGCCGTGCGCAGTCGCGATCAGCTGCACGCCTCGCTCCGCAATAGTTCGAGCCGCGCCAGCCTCCAGCTCCGTGCCGATCTCATCGATGACAATCACCTCGGGCATGTGGTTCTCAACGGCCTCGATCATCACGGCGTGCTGGAGGAGAGGAGTCTTGACCTGCATTCGTCGCGCGCGGCCGATACCCGGGTGAGGAATGTCGCCGTCACCTCCAATCTCGTTGGATGTGTCGACGATCACCACCCGCTTACGCAGCTCGTCGGCAAGTAGCCTCGCGCACTCGCGAAGCATCGTCGTCTTTCCGATTCCTGGTCTGCCGAGCAGCAGAATGCTCTGACCGCTGACGACTATGTCGCGGATGATCTCGCCGGTCCCGGTGACCGCACGACCTACGCGCATGGTCAGGCCGGTGATGCGTCCAGACCGGTTGCGGATCGCCGAGACGCGATGCAGAGTGCGCTCGATGCCGGCTCGGTTGTCGTCCCCGAACTGGCCGACGTTGTTGGCCACGTGCTCGAGGTCCGAGGCGGCGACGGTGCGGTCGGCAAGCAGGACCTCGCGGCCCGGCACGCGTGCTTCAGGCTCCCGACCAAGGTCGAGCACTATCTCCAAAAGCTCTGTGGGGTCCGTGCGCTCGTGCAGCGCACGCGCAAGGTCCGTGGGCAGCGCGCGTGCGAGAAGCTCGACCTCCTCGTCCCAGTTGGCGGCTCGTGCTGAGAGGTCGGGTTTCATCCGAAAGAAGGCACCAGGCCTTTCTCCCTTACAGGCACCCGCACCGCCAGTTCCTTGACCAAGAGTAGCTGCGTCAATAACACGCTGAACCCACGCCCGCGCAGGGCGTCGATCATGTTCGAATCATAGTGGCGCAGGCTCGACCAGGCTGGCCGCTCCGACTCACCTAGCAGCGACAGCCCAAGGTCTGCGAGGTCCCCAGGAAGCGACGCCTCGGGCAATGCCATGAAGCTGATGGTGTTCGGCCGAGCCCCAGAGCTGAGCTCGGCCTTCACCCAGCCAACGAGCTCGACCCTGTCGACGACCAGCTCCTCCTTCTCCGAGCCGCGCGCCGCGAGCCGTCCCGTCCAACCACCGTGGAGCGCCCTCCATTCGCGATAAGTGGGCGCTTCCACCTGGGACACCTCCTGTGGCGTCACTTTTCGGTACAGCTGATACAGCAGCCGGTTGTCTCCGCGACGGACCGGCCGCGCACCGGTTGGAAAATTCTTTGAACGCATCTCGGGCTTGTCCGCATATACGACAACCTCTGTGGCGTACTGGCGAAAACCTCGCAACCTGAAAACTGGAAGCAGCGGGTCTCGCTCAGGAAGCCTGACGAAGAGCCTGTGCGCGCCCCGGTCGAGCGCCTGGTTGCAGAGGTGCTCCACCAGCGCCGAAGCCACCTCGTCGGTGTCGGCCCCGTCCGCCACCTGCAGGTTGAGCACCTGCAGCACAGTCGCGCGCGGCAGATCGAGGCCCAGCGGCTGCCCGGACGCCTGTATGAAACCGACCACCTTGCCGCCGTCTTCTGCGACGTAGATGAGGGTCTCCTGAGCCAACGGCAAAAGCGCTGACAGGGTCGAGCTCAAAACCGTCCACAGCCTGGCCGCAGGCGGCGCCTCCTCGCTCAAGCGCGTGTCGGAAGACCTGTGCATCTCCTCGATGCGCGCCAGGTCCAGCAGGCCGGCAGCGCGAAGCTTCATGAGCCCAAAGCCATGCGCACGAACTCGCGGTGCAGCCGGAGGTCTTCGGTCAGCTCGGGGTGGAAGCACAGCGCCACGATGTGACCCTGGCGCACTGCGACGGTGCGACCCTCGTGGGTTGCCATTACCTCGACGTTGCCCGTCGACTCGACAAGCGGAGATCGGATGAAGACACCCGGGAACGTCTTGGCTCCCAGGCCGGCGATCTCGAGGTCGGCTTCAAAGCTGTCAACCTGGCGGCCATAGCCGTTGCGGCGCACCGCGATATCCAACAGATCGAGGCCGTGCTGCTCAGCCATCCCGTCTGTGACATCCCGCGCCAAAACGATCATGCCTGCGCACGTCGCGAGCGTCGGCAGGCCGCCGGCGATCGCGGCGCGCAGCGGTCCGAGCAGGCCGACGCGCTCCATCAGCATCGTCATCGTCGTGCTCTCGCCACCAGGCAGCACGATCCCGTCGAGACCGTCAAGGTCCTGCGCGGATCGCACGACTCGCGTCTTCGCGCCGCTTGCCTCGAGAGCGCGAACGTGCTCGGCAAACGCCCCCTGCATCGCGAGGACCCCGATGAGGGCTTTACGTTCGCGCTTCGGAGGCCGGGGCTTACCAGCCTCTGGCAGCGAGCAGCTCTTCCTTGGGGATGGCGGGAATCTCGAGCCCGTGCATCGCCTTCCCCAGGCCGGCGGAAACCTCGGCGAGGATCTCCGGCTTGTCGTAATAGGTGGTCGCGGCGACTATCGCCTTGGCACGCTTCAAGGGGTCCTCTGACTTGAAGATGCCGGAGCCGACGAAGACCCCATCGACACCCAGTTGCATCATCAGCGCGGCGTCCGCCGGGGTGGCGAGGCCGCCGGCTGCGAAGTTGACGACAGGAAGGCGACCCAGCCGCTGGCATTCAACAAGGAGGTCAACCGGCGCGCCGAGCAGCTTGGCCTCGTGGACGAGCTCGGCGTGGTTCATGCCCTGAAGCTTGCGAATGCCTGCGCTGACCGCGCGAGCGTGACGGACCGCCTCGACCACGTTGCCGGTGCCTGCCTCGCCCTTCGTCCGGATCATCGCCGCGCCTTCCGCGATGCGGCGCAATGCCTCACCCAGGTCGCGACAGCCGCACACGAAGGGGACCTTGAACGGGTGCTTGTCGATGTGATATTCCTCGTCGGCCGGGGTGAGCACCTCCGACTCGTCGATGTAATCGACCCCAAGCGCCTCGAGAATCTGCGCTTCGACGAAGTGGCCGATGCGCACCTTGGCCATGACGGGGATCGTGACCGCCTCCATGATCGAGCGGATCAGGGTCGGGTCCGACATCCGTGCCACTCCGCCTTCCTTGCGGATGTCCGCAGGCACGCGCTCGAGTGCCATCACCGCGCAGGCACCTGACTCCTGGGCGATCTTGGCGTGCTCGGCGGTGACCACATCCATGATCACGCCGCCCTTGAGCATCTGCGCAAGGCCGGCTTTGACCTTAAAAGAGCCCTTCACCGCCTTGTGCCCGTTCTTAGACCCGTTGCGCTCAGCCATTAAGAGGATTCTACGCGCGGTTCCTAATATCCTCCCCGCTTCGCGGGGAGGTGGCCCGGAGGGCCGGAGGGGGCGGGGCTAGAGTCTCTCCAGCACCAGCGTTCGCTTGCTCGCGTACTCGTCGTCGGACAGCAGCCCATCCCGATGCAGGCGCGTGAGCATGTCCATCTCCTCGAGGGTATCGAGAAGTGGAGCCATCGTCCGCCGCGCGAGGTACGCCTCGGAGGCAGTGCCGGCTTCCTCCCCGCGGGCGTCGAACTCCCTGATGAAGAAGAGCGCCTTCACAGCGGAGAAGGGAATGCCGAGCTTCCGGACCGGGCTGGAGGCCTGCTCCGCGTGAAGGTGCAGAACGACACCATATCGGTGGCGCTCGAGAGTGCCGTCAAGGTGGCCCCGGAGGACCTCCCCGTCGAGGAACCTGATCGCCACCTTCCGGGCCGGCGTCTCAGACGCCAGCTCCGGGTCACGAGGAAGCTCGACCCACTTGACAGCCGTCAGGGGGATCCAGGCGGTCTCGTTGTTGTCAAGGCCCGTGGCATCGTCGACCTCGACCAGGAAGTCGGGCTCGTCGAAATCGAGGTCGCGAGCAACCCCTTCAAGGGTCTCATCATCGAAAAACCTGACGACTACCTTGGCCATCTACTCACTACTCTACTAACCCTCACGTGACAGGAGTCCTGCGCACCGCTCGGCGGCCGATCCGCCGCGCGCACTTGACGCACACCGCAAGATGGATGCGTACGGCCTCCGCCTGAGGTCGCCGCAGCTTCCCGGCGAGGTACGGTGCCAAGAGTGGAACCGCCTCGTCATGGGTCAGCTCACCCTCCCCCTCCGCCGATATGAACTCCTCCTTGAATCTCAGGCGCGCGCGGTAGAGCAGAGTCTCGACAGCGCTCTCTGACATCTTGAGGGACCTGGCGATCTGGCGATAGCTCAGATCCTGCAGCTCGCGCAGGGTAAGGACGAGACGGTACTTCTCCGGCAACCGCTGAGCGACCGCCCACACCTGGCGTCGAATCTCGTTGGACTCCTGGACCAGGACGGGGTCGAAGCCCTTTGAGGTCGATGGCAGGCTCGCCAGCAGGTCGGCGTCGTCGTCGTCGCCTGCATCCACCCGCAGATCGCGCTGGCGCCGTCGCAGCTCATCGAAACAGAGGTTGCGAGCGACCGTATGAACCCACCCTCCGAAATTGAACGAATCGTCGACCCGATCCATCTGGCGGAGCGCCTTCATGAACGTCTCCTGCGCGATGTCCTCAGCAAGCAGCGCATCTCCCAGCTTGCGGCGTACCAGGCGGTAGATCGATGCGACATAGCGCCTGTGCAGCTCCTCGAATGCGTGCACGTCGCCGCTGCGATACGCCTTGACAAGCTCGACGTCCGTCGGCTCGAGCCCGACTTTGGCCTCGCTTTCGGTAGCGTCGGTCACTTTGGTCCCAACAAATCTCTAACGGCGCGGACGGCGGCTCGGGTCAGTGCGGGTCGGGGATCGTGCATGAGGTCGTCAAGATTGTCGCCTTCCTGGGCGAGGACCTCGATGGCGGTGACTCCTTTGTCCATCAAGGTCTCCCAACCCTTGCCCTTGATTCCCGCGATCAGTACTGCGGGGATGCCTGCCGCCTGGGCCCTTTGTGCAATCTCGCCTGGCGCTTTGCCGTAGGCCGTCTGGCTGTCGACCCGGCCTTCACCGGTGATCACCAGGTCAGCTCCGTGGAGCGCGCTGTCGAAGTTGCTCGCCCCGACCACCAGAGCGGCCCCCGGCACCAGCTTCGCCTCAAGAAATGCCATCAAGCCGGCACCCGTCCCACCCGCGGCCCCTGCGCCTGGGATGTCAGCCACCCGCTTGCCAAGCTCCCGCTCGATCACCTGGGCGAAGTGCCCCAGCGCCTTATCGAGCGCCGCAACGGTTATCGGATCGGCCCCTTTTTGCGGTCCGTACACGTAGCTGGCGCCCTCCGGACCGGTCAGCGGGTTGGTGACGTCACAGGCGACCATCACCCTGACCGAACGCCAGCCGGGATGGAGCTTGCTGCCGTCGATTCGGTCAAGGGCCTGCAGAGCAGCCCCGCCACGAGGTAGCTCGCCACCTGCACGATCGAGCAGCCGGTAACCAAGGGCCTGGGCCATGCCGGCGCCTGCATCATTGGTGGCCGAGCTACCGATGCCGGCGATGATCGTCTCTACCCCCGCCTTCCTTGCCGCCTCCAGGAGCTGGCCGAACCCGTACGTCGAAGTCTTGCGGGCATCGCGAGCCGCCGCCGAGATCAGGACGTATCCGCTGGCTGAAGCAAGCTCGACAACGGCTGCCTTGCCTTCGTCGATAAGACCGTATGAAGCCAGCACAGGAGCGCCAAGCGGACCTTCGACGTTTACCCATTCGTAGGTTCCTTTGTGAGCGCTGACCAGAGCCTCAACGGTCCCTTCGCCGCCATCCGCGATCGGTATCTCGACAACCTCAGCGTCAGGGAACACCTCGTGCACCCCGTGCGCGATGGCATTGGCAGCCTGGGTGGCCGAGATGCTGCCCTTGAATGAGTTCGGGGCGACGATGATTTTCATCGCGGCCTAGATTTCCGCACTCAGTAGACGGGGATCGTCCAGTCCTTGTACTTCGGCGTTTCGCCCCGAACTGCCCCGAAGTAGATGTTCTGAAGCTCCTGCGTGAACTCGCCTACCTTCCCGTTGCCCACGGTCCTGCGGTCGACCTCGATCACCGGCGCGACCTGGGCGCCGGTGCCGCAGAGGAGCAGCTCGTCACACGTGTACAGCTCCGTCCTGTCGATGCTTCGTTCGATCACTGGCAGGCCGAGCTCGTCCTTGATCAACCCGATCAACAAGGTCCGGGTGACGCCCTCGAGGATGTCGTCGGTGACCGGTGGGGTAACGAAGGCGCCGTCTTTGATCATGAAAAGGTTCTCGGCCGAGCCTTCCGAGACGTGGCCGTCGACAGTGAGGACTATCGCCTCGTCGTAACCGGCTTCATTGGCTTCTGACTTGGCCAGCGCAGACTGGGCATACGCGCCTGTGACCTTGGCTCGTGCCGGGAGGGACTGGTCAGGCACGCGCCGCCACGTGCTCACCATGCAGCGGAGGCCGCCCTCGATCTCGACGTAGTTGCCGAAGGGAATCGCATAGATGAGGAAGCTGTGCCCGATGTTGTGAAGGCGCACGCCGATCTCCTCGCTGGCGGTGAAGAGGAGGGGCCGGATGTACACGTCCGACTTGAACTGATTGCGCCGCAGCACCTCGATGGTGAGGTTCACCAGCTCCTCGGTCGTGTGAGGAAGATTGAAGCGCATGATGTTCGCGGAACGCCTCAGGCGGTCGAAATGGGCCGGCGCCTGGAGGAGGTGAAGCTGCTCCTGCTTGGGGTTCCAGTACGCTCGGATGCCCTCGAACACACCCGTGCCGTAGTGGAGGGCATGGGTCATCAGCCCGAGCTTGATGTCGTGGTAACGGCCGAACTCCCCATCGAAGTAGACCCATGTGTTCGGATGGACGACGGGCTTCTTCGCCCCTGCCTTCGCTTTTGTCTCCACACTCATCTCGGTCGTAGTGTACGGGTGGCGGGCCAGGCCGAAAAGCACTGCTTCCCGCCGGGGTGGGGCTGGAGGGCCGGCCGAGAGATTTGGAGATCCAGGTGGTCCCTCCCATGGCTTCGCCATGGGGACCCCAGTGGAAGGGGTGGCCTGGCTAGGAGCTACCTTAAGGGGTCCCCGCGCCGTGGTCGCGCGGGGGCAGCGACGACAGGACGGGCCCCCTAACGCGCGGATCGGGCCGCAT
>DATLPO010000047.1:0-6006 GCA_035535675.1 Candidatus Limnocylindria bacterium | reverse complement strand
ACGGCAAGGAGCCGACTGCCGACCGCGCCCGCTGGGTTGAGATGTATCTGGTGATGCTGGCGGACCACGGCCTCAACGCTTCGACCTTCACCGCTCGCGTGATCGCGTCGACAGGTAGCGACCTGACGTCGTGTGTGGTGGGGGCCATCGGCGCGCTGAAAGGACCTGCGCATGGAGGCGCGACGTTCGCAGCCCGCACGATGCTCGACAAGATTGGTTCTGCTGAGAAGGCAGAGACCTGGCTGAACGAGGCGCACGCTCGCGGCGAGCGTTTCGCCGGCTTCGGCCACCGCGTGTATCGGACTTATGACCCGCGCGCGAAGATCCTCCGCGACCTGGCGAAGATCGAATCTCCCGAACTTCACCGCACAGCGGCCCGCACTGAAGAGGTCGCCCTCAAGATCCTCCACGAGGCCCACCCGGAGCGGCCGAACGCGACGAACGTCGACTTCTGGGCATCGGTGGTCCTCACCGGAGCCGGCATTCCCAAAGAGCTCTTCACTTGCCTGTTCGCCACCTCACGCGTAGCGGGCTGGACAGCCCACGTCCTCGAAGCGCTGAAGGACCTGCGCATCATCAGGCCCGCCTCGGTCTGGAAGGGACCTGAGCCGGGCAAGAAGCCGCTGCCGATCGCCAAACGATGAGCAGCGAGTACGTCCCCGGCCTCGAGGGCGTCATCGCCGCCCGCACTGAGATCAGCCTCGTCGACGGCGCCAACGGCCGGCTCGTCTACCGCGGCTACGTCATCGCGGACCTCGCTGAGGAGATGTCTTTCGAGGAAGTGGCGCACCTCTTGTGGCACGGCAGCCTGCCCAACCGCTCGGAGCTGGACGCGCTCACCGAGGAGCTCGCGGGCTCGCGCACGCTTACGCCCGCCGCCACCGCCACCATCGACGCTCTGCCTGCCGACACGGACCCGATGGACGTGCTGCGCAGCGTCGTCTCGGTGCAAGGGGTCGAGCACAAGCTGCAAAAGCCGGCCATTCCCCTGGCGATCCACGCGACGGCATCGTTCCCGACGATCCTCGCGAACTTCCACAGGCGCTCGCAGGGCCTAGAGCCGGTCAAGCCGCGAGCCGACCTCGGCCACGCAGCCAACTACCTGTACATGCTGAACGGCAAGGAGTCGAGCCCCGAGCTGGTGCGCGCCCTCAACACATATCTCGTGTTGCTGGCGGATCACGGCATGAATGCTTCGACGTTCACGGCTCGCGTCATCGCCTCGACGGACTCCGACCTCGCCTCGTGCCTGGTCGGCGCGATCGGCGCGCTGAAGGGACCGGCCCATGGAGGCGCGCCTTCGGCGGTGATGGCCCAGCTCGAGCAGATCGGAACCGCGGACAAGGCCGACCACTGGCTGAGGGAAGCGCGAAAGCAGAAGGTCAGGTTCATGGGGTTCGGGCACCGCATTTACAGGACGTATGACCCGCGCGCGAAGATTCTCAAGGCCCTGTGCGAGCGCCTCAACCCGAAGTTCTACGAGCTCGCGTCCAAGGTCGAGGAGACAGCGCTGGCGATCCTTCATGAGGAGCACCCTGAGCGTCCGCAGGCGACCAACGTCGAGTTTTACTCGGCGGGTGTCCTGCAAGCGATCGGTCTGCCCACCGAATACTTTCCACCAACCTTCGCCGTGTCGCGCGTCGCGGGGTGGTCGGCGCACGTCCTCGAGCAGGGCGCCAACAACCGTCTCATCCGACCACAGTCGGAGTACATAGGGCCCGAGCCCCGAAAACCGGTACCGCTCGCCCAGCGGTGATCGGCGCGCAAGCGCGCCGCAACCTCGGCCTCGCTGCGCTTGCCTGGTTCCTCGTGCTCGCTGCGGGGGTGACCGGGTGGTGGGTGTTCCAGCCCGTCTTTCACGACGCGACCGAGACCGACCTCACGTTCGTCTACATCGGCGCCCAGATCGGTCTGGAGCAGGGATGGAACCACATCTACTCGCTCGATCTTCAGCACCAGCTGTTCTCACAGCTCCGGCCTGGCGAGCCCTTTGGCGACGGCGCCCGCTTCCTGTCTCCCCCACCTCTTGCATGGCTAGTGATTCCGCTGACCGCCCTGGGGGCCGCCGGCGCTTATTGGGCCTGGCTGGCCGTTTCGATCCTCGCCCTTGTTGCGGCGTGGTGGCTCGCTGCGCCTGGCGAGGGCTGGACGCGTTGGCTTTGGCTCTTGGCCGCCTTTGCCTGGTACCCGGTGCTCTACAGCCTTGCCCTCGGACAGCCCACGACGCTCGTCCTGCTCGCCGTCGCCGCTTGCTGGTGGTTGTCCGAGTCGGGCCGTCCTTACCTCGCCGGAGTGGTCCTCGGTCTCTCAGCGGTAAAGCCGCAGCTGACGATCGCGGTTCCCCTCGTGCTCCTCGCCGCCGGACGCTGGCGCATCGCCGCCGCGTTCGCCGCAGCCGGGGTGGTGCTGGCCGTTGCGTCACTCATCGCGATCGGAGGACAGGGACTTGACGACTATCGGCGGCTGCTGGCAGAAGCTCAAACGGTCCAGAACAATCTTTACTTCACGCTCGCGGACCTTTTCGGGCCAGGCATTCCGGCTTTGACCGCAGAGGCTGCGGTGATCGCCGCTGGAGTCGTCGGCGCTTATCTCAACCGCCGTTCGAGCCTTGCAAGAATCCTCTGCTTGGGGCTGATCGCATCAGCCCTGGGCGCTAGCTACTGGCACCTCCAGGATTACGCGATTCTCGTGTGCGCTGCCTGGTTGTTCTGGCGGAACGACCCGCCCACCTGGCAACGCGCCTGGTTGCTGGTGGTCGCGTTCGCGGGAGAGCTGGCGTGGCCGCTCAGCCCAGTCCCGATCCTTATCGCGCTTGCGGTGTGGCTCACGTTTCTTGTCGTCCCGGCGCGGCCGCAAAAGACGATGGCCGCCGCGAGCGCCTCGTGACCGCAGCCCAGGTTCGAATACCTCGCGTGAGGCTGATCGTCGCGCTGGCGGCGGTTGTCGCGTGCGGGGCAATCCTTTGGCTCGCGCGCGGCTACACCTTCTACTTCGACGAATGGACCTTCATCATCAGCGCCCCCGACTGGAATGCCGCCACTTATCTGCAGCCACACAACGGCCATCCGGCGATGCTTCCGCGGCTCATCTACGCAGCGATGCTCGGGACGGTCGGTCTTCGCGCCTACTGGCCTTACATGGTCATCCTGCTCACGCTCCACGCCGCGTGCGTGGTGCTGCTGTTTGAGCTTGTCCGCCGCCGCGCCGGTGACCTCATCGGACTCGCATGCGCCGCGCTTCTGGTGGTGCTGGGCGCTGCCTGGGAGAATCTGCTGTGGGCATTCCAGCTAAGCCTCGTCGGCTCTGTGGCGTGCGGGCTCGGAATGCTCCTGGCGCTCGAATCCTCCCCGCGTCGGTGGCGCATGCCCCTGGTCGCCGCCCTCCTCACAGGATCGCTGATGTTCTCGGGCGTCGGGCTTGTCTTTGGAGTCGCCTCCACCGTGAGGCTGGTGGCGACGAGGGATCGGCGCAAGGAGCTGGTCTGGCTCGCCGCGGTGGCCGTCGCGTTCGCCGGCTGGTACCTGGTGTTCGGCAGATCCGGGCCCGCGACAAGTCCTCCTTTCTCTGCCGCCAACATCCTTCTGCTCCCGCTGTACACCCTCTGGGGCTTGGGGGCGAGCGTGGCGGGACTCGTGGGGGCAGGTGGTCTGCTTGACTTGGCGTTCCTGGTCCTTGCCGCCGGTGTCGTCGGCTTCGCGTGGTGGCGCGGAACCCTCGATCCCCTGGACCTTGGAGTTGCTGCCGGCCTCATCACCTTTTACGTGCTCACCGGCCTCTCCCGCGCTCAGCTCGGCTACGAGCAATCAGGCTCCGGCCGCTACATATATGAGGGAGCGGTGCTCTGGCTGATCCTGCTCGGTGACGCCGCCCGCCGGCTGCCCTGGCGAGGAACCTGGCGCCCTGCCCTCATCGCCTGCCTGTTCCTGGCCTGCTTCAACAGCAGCGTGCTGCTCTTCACCTACGCCACTGCCAAGACGGCTCAGATGCAGCGGCAGATTGCCGATCTCCAGGCCCTCGCCGCAGAGCGAGGCGATCCCTGCCTGAATCCCAATGGAGCCGTGGACCCGCTCGTGATGCCGCAGGTGACCAGCCCAGACCTCTACTACCGGGCGATCGACAGGTACGGCGATCCTGCCGCCTCGCTACCGGTTGTGGAAAGTGCCGACTTCGAACAAGCTCGGAGCAACCTGCAAAGCGCCCCCTGCAACTGAAAGCACCCAGCGCCGAGATGCCGCCGGTGGGCCGGCCGAGAGATTCGGTGGCCAGGGGTCCCTCCCATGTCTTCGACATGGGGACCCCAGCGGATCGGCCGAGTAGCGCAGCGCGCGCATCCGTGGATGTGTAAGCGAGCAACGGAGGTCGCAACAACGCAGATGGGCCGCATGGGCGCCGAAGCTCCGGTCGGCATCGCCGGCGGCATCTCGATGCCTACACTTAAAAAGAGATGCCTGACGACTTCGACGTGCTGATCCTCGGGGGTGGGATGGGTGGTTACCCGGCCGCCATCCGAGCCTCCCAGCTGGGCTTGAAGGTCGCCCTGGTCGAGGCCGACAAGCTCGGCGGCACATGCCTCCATGTCGGCTGCATCCCCACCAAGGTCCTTCTGGAGTCGTCGGAGCTATACCACCGAGTGTCAGCGCGAGGGCCTGAGTTTGGCGTTGACGCCGACAAGGTTCGGTTCGACTACGCCCGCATCGCCGCCCGACGCGACGCCGTCGTCGGCCAGCTCTTCAAGGGCGTCCAGTTCCTGATGAAGAAGAACAAGATCGAGGTGGTCGCCGGCAGCGGACGCCTGCGCGATGCGAACACGGTCGAGATCGGGGCCAAGCAGCTCAAGGCCAAGCACCTGATCGTCGCGACAGGTTCCACCGTGAAGACGCTGCCCGGGCTCGAATTCGACGGCGAGTTCATCATCTCCTCCGACCACGCCACCCTATCCACCAAGGTCCCAGAGTCGATCTGCATCATTGGAGCCGGCGCCGTCGGCGTTGAGTTCGCGACCCTCTACAGCCAGCTCGGTGTCAAGGTCACGCTGCTCGAGGGACTCGATCGACTGGTGCCGCTCGAGGACGAGGACATCTCAAAAGAGATGCTCGCTGCCTTCAAGAAAGCCGGCATCGACTGTCGTGTGGGAGTCAAAGTCAAGGGCGCGAAGAAAGCCCGCAGCGGCGTGAGCGTCGACACCGAGCAGGGCGAGGTATGGGCCCACCAGTTGCTGGTCGCTGTCGGTCGCACGCCGCGGTCGAAGGACATCGGCCTGGAGAAAGTTGGCGTGGAAACGCACCAGAACGGGTTCATCAAAGTCGACGAGTGGATGCAAACATCGGCGGAGTCGATCCACGCCATCGGGGACGTCGTCGGGGGATTCCTGCTCGCTCACGCCGCCGCGCACGAAGGCATGACAGCTGTCGAAGACATCGCGGGTCAGCGGGTGGCGCCTATGGAGCAAGACCTCGTCACTCGCTGCACCTACTCGCACCCGCAGATCGCGTCGGTCGGCCTCACCGAAAAACAGGCCAAAGAGAAGGGGCACGAGGTCAAGAGCGGCAAGTTCCCATTCAGCGCGCTGGGCCGCGCGATCATCCATGGCGAGACCGGTGGTTTCGTCAAGCTCGTCGCCGACTCGAAGACGGGCCAGCTGCTTGGCGCGCACATTGTGGGGCCGAACGCAACGGAGCTCATCGCAGAGCCGGCGCTGACTCAGCTGTTCCAGGGCGACGCCTGGGAGATGGGGCGCAACATCCATCCGCACCCCACTCTCAGCGAAGCCGTGATGGAAGCGGCGCTTGCAGTGGACGGTCGTGCGATCCACATCTAGGTACTGATGGCAACCACAGTCAAAACCAAAGGGCCGACATTCAGCCCCGACTGGCGTTTCCAGGAACCCATCGCGTGGCGCGACACCGACCTCAACGAGAAGACGCTGAAGACCTGGTTCAACTACATCCTGCTGGGGCGGCAGGTCGACTACCGCTTCCAGGTGCTGAACCGCCAGGGTCGAGCGCC
>DATLPO010000046.1:0-3780 GCA_035535675.1 Candidatus Limnocylindria bacterium | reverse complement strand
GTCGCCTACTCGAGCGTGAGCCACATGGGCTTCATCGTGCTCGGCATCTTCGCGTTCAACGTGCA
Source organism: Candidatus Limnocylindria bacterium (assembly GCA_035535675.1). Taxonomy (GTDB): domain Bacteria; phylum Chloroflexota; class Dormibacteria; order Dormibacterales; family Dormibacteraceae; genus Palsa-872. The sequence continues at coordinate 3,715 of DATLPO010000046.1, read as the reverse complement.
AGGGCAGCAGGGCGCAGTCCTCCAGATGGTCAACCACGGGATCATCGTTCCCGCCCTCTTCCTCCTGGTCGCCTGGATCGCAGACCGCGCCGGCACGCGGGATCGCTCAGCAATGGCAGGGCTCGCATCGCGCATGCCGGTGATGGCGGGAGTGTTCATCGTCGTCGTGCTCGCGGCGCTAGGACTGCCTGGCCTTAACAGCTTCGTCGGCGAGTTCATGACGCTGCTCGGCGCGTGGGAACGCGCGCCTGTGCTGGCGGTGATGGGCGCTGTCGGGCTTGTGCTGGCGCCGGTGTACATGCTCAGGCTCTTTCAAGGCACCATGCACGGCGAGCCGGCGGACCACCGGCCGATGTCGGACATCGAAACCGGCCAGCTCGTTCTCGTGACGCCTCTGGTCCTGCTGATGTTCGTGCTGGGCTTGTATCCCTACCTACTCACGCAGCTGATGTCAGCCCTCGGGCAGGTTGGGCTGGCGCGATGACCGTGCTGCTCGCCACTGACATCACGTACTCCTGGGGCCAGGCTCTAACCGACCTCACGCAGATCGCTCCCATCGCCGCACTGACGGGCTTCCTGCTTTTCGCGATAGTCGTCGACCTCGCGCTACCGAAGACGCGCCGGGGAGACGCCGTCGCCATGGTTGCGGTCACCGGCTACGTCCTCGCGCTGCTCACCGCGGTGTACCGCTGGAACGCAGGCGGCGGCGGGCCGGCCTACAACGGTTTCGCCACAGGGGACAACTTCGCGCTCTTCTTCGAGATCCTCTTTGCGGCCCTCGGCATCCTGACCGTCTCCGTGTCGCACTCGTACCTTCTGCGGCGCGGGATGCTGGAGGGGGAGTTCCACATCCTCATCCTCGCCTCGGTGATCGGAATGATGGTCCTCGCCTCAGCCACTTCCCTGGTCACTGTGTTCCTCGGCCTCGAGCTACTTTCGATCGCGCTGTACATCGCATGCGGTTTTGCTCGCGGTGAGACGCGATCGCAGGAGGCAGCCGCGAAGTACCTGCTGGTCGGCGGCTTCGCCAGCGCGTTCGTCGTGTACGGAATGGCTCTCATCTACGGCGGGTCGGGCACGACCTTGATCCCCGAGATCGCCACCCGCCTCGAGCCCTCCGCGTCGGGCAACCCGCTGATCCTGCTCGGGATCGTGCTGATGGGCGTCGGCTTCGCCTTCAAGGTGTCGGCCGCGCCTTTCCACATGTGGACGCCCGACGTGTACCAGGGCGCGCCGATCCCGGTCACCGCATTCATGTCGGTCGGCACCAAGGCCGCCGCCTTCGCGATGATCGTCCGCGTCTTTGCGGGCGGGCTGCCCCACCTGGCGCCCGAATGGCAGACGCTGCTCGCCTTCGTGGCGGCGACCAGCATGATCGTCGGCAACCTGATGGCGATCACGCAGTCGAGCATGAAACGGCTGCTCGCTTATTCCGGCATAGCGCAGGCGGGATACGTGCTCATCGGGGTGATCGCCGGGGGCGAGAGCGGGCTGGCTGCGGTGCTGTTCTACCTGTTCGTCTACATGTTCATGAACTTCGGAGCGTTCGCAGTGGTCACGCTGCTGGCCGGGCCCGAAGGCGACAGGGACCGGCTCTCCGACCTGAACGGCCTCTACCGGCGCAACCCGCTGATGGCGATCCTGATGACGGTGTTCATGCTGTCGCTCGCGGGCTTCCCGCCATTCGTCGGGTTCTTCGGCAAGCTCTTCCTGTTCACTGCCGGCGTCAGCGCCGGCTACACGTGGCTCGTCGTGCTCGCCGTTCTGATGAGCGTCGTGTCCGTCTATTACTACGTGCGGGTGCTCATTCCGGTGTGGTCACCGTCGTCGCGCACCGACTCGCTTGAATCGTCGCCCAGCAGCACGATGGCGATCGTGCTCAGCGGCGCCCTGTCGTTGGTGCTCGGCCTCTACCCAACCACGCTGCTCCTCATCGGGCAGCTCGGCATCCCAAGCTCCGTCTTCGGGCGCTAGCCCGAGCGGAGCGTCTCTAGGGCCGCGGACAGCCGGCGCTCGCGCGTTTCCGGCCGCTTGGCCTCCTCAAGGGATCTCGCCATCTCCTTCTTGTTGGTATAGGACAAAGCCTCCCAGGCCGCAGTCGCTTTCTTGTCGCGGGCCAGCGCCTTAGCGAGGTCTTCCGGCAGCACGACGGTTCGCGGCGCCGTGTCGAGCTCGAGGTCGATGGTGATGGTGTCGCCCTGGCCGACTCCCGCCGCTTCCTGGATCGACTTGAGCACACCGAGACAGTAGGTGCCATCGCCCATCGGCATCAGCGAGCCGCGGTAAGGCGTGCCTGCGATCACTGCCTGGACCTTCGGCATTCCTTTGAGGCCGAGCTTGGCCGCTACCTCCTTGGGGATGGGGACGAGCGTGCCGCCACCGCCTCGCGGAGTCGGCGTCAGAACGCCCTTGAACCTGAGCATCAGCTGATGGTAAATCCCGACCGCTTCCCAGCAAACTCCCAGCGAGCCCCCCGATCGAAATGGCATTCTCCTAGATATTCGAGCGGGACTGCCCGCCGTCGACTGCAATGCAAGCGCCATTGACCAGGCTTGCCTGCTGGGAACAGATGAAGGCCACGAGGCTCGCCACCTCATCAACCGCGCCGAATCGTCCGAGCGGCATCTCGCGACGGATCAGATCATTGGTCGCTTCGGGGTCCGCCTGCTGCCGACGTTGCCACCCACCGCCCTCCCACAGGATCGACCCTGGCGCGATGGCGTTGACAGTCACACCCTTGGCGGCGACCTCACGCGCGAGCGACGTGACGAAGCTGATCTCGCCGGCCTTGGCGGCGTTGTAGGCGGGTGCGCCGCCCGACTCTCGACCCCAAACCGAGGAGATCACCACCACCCGGCCCCATCCTCTCTCCAGCATCCCGGGGAGGACGAGCTGCGTCATCCGAACGCTGACTCCGACGTTGCCGGCAAACGCTGACTCGAACTCCGCGGCGCCTGTGTCGGTCCACGAGCTGCCTGCCCGCACGCCCAGGTTGTTGATGAGGATGTCGACGGGTCCGAGGGAGTGCTCGGTCTCGCTGACGGCGCGGCGGCAGCCTGCCTCGGTGAGCAAATCGGCAACGATGCCCAGTCCGCCGAGGGTCATCGCAGTTCGCTTTACGTCAGCCTCGGTGCGCGCGGCCACCGCGACGCTGACTTTTTCGGCGGCAAGGGCCTGGGCGATGCCGAGTCCGATTCCGCGCGTGCCTGCCGTGACCAGCGCGACCTTGCCCGCAATCCCGAGGTCCACTACCGCATCCTAATTACATGCTGCCGCCCGGGGCGATCAACGAAGGACCGCCCGTCACCCCGCGTCCTTCGGCCACTGTGCTGCTGGTCAGGGGTAGCGAGCCCTGGGAGCTGTTGCTGATGCGGCGGCCGGGGGGAGCCGACTTTGCGCCCGACGCGCACGTGTTTCCGGGCGGCACGGTCCATGCCGGCGACTCCGACGCGAGCGATCCAATCGCCGCCGCGGCGGTGCGTGAGCTTTTCGAGGAGGTCGGCATCCTGCTGGCGCGCAAGGGCAGCCGTTTCGCCCGCGACAGCGACAGCGAGCAGGTCCGTTCGCTCCTGGCCGAAGGGAAGACGTTCGCCCACGCCCTGGAGTCGCTGGGCCTCGAGCCCGCGCACGATCGCCTGACCCTCCTCACACGCTGGGTCACGCCGGCGAAGATGAGCCGCCGCTACGACGCGAGGTTCTTCCTGGCCAAGCTACC
>DATLPO010000045.1:0-1987 GCA_035535675.1 Candidatus Limnocylindria bacterium | reverse complement strand
AAGCACCTGCACATCGAGGTCGCCGTTGCAATCGCGGCGTTGAACACGATTCCGTCACGACTCGCCGGTGACCCTGGATGGGCCGCAGTAAGGACAGCTGTGCATGGAGGCAGGGTGCTGAGCCGGCGAGCCGAGCTCGCCAAGAGCGAGGTCACCCTCCTGTGGGCTCCCCTGCAAGCGGTTTTCCCCCTTGGAGCGCTCGAGAGGGGTGGCCGCGACAAGAGCGCGGGGACTCGCGTTCGGGCAGCGGTGACCAAAGCCATCGAAACTATCAAGCCGCAGAAGGCGACCCCGGTGCCGCCGCCAAGGGCGCCGGCTCAGTACGGCCCCAACAGCGGCGAGGTTGCAGCATTTGTCAGGGCTGTGGTCGAGCTCACGCCCATCCAGTGGCTGCGCGTGCTCGATCGCAGGCAGCTCGTGGCGAGCGTGACACGAGAGGGCAGCGCCGAGCCCGCGAGCGTCGTGAGGGCGCTGCTCGCTGCGATCGACGGCACAAAGGAGATGGACACTTTCACCCGCAGCAGGGCTTTCGCTGCCGTTGAGCGGGCGGGCTTCGCGGTGGAATCCAAGGACCGCGTGAAGGGGGAGCAGCTGGCCCCGCACTACGGCCCCTTCGCGACGCTCATACCACTCGAAGAGGTCGACTCCAACGAGTTCGTGCGAAGGCTGACCTACCTCGGCGGCGACGAATGGGCGCAGGTGGCGTCGTCGGTTCCTTCGGTCAACCAGGAGGTCGTGGCTCCCCTGGTCAATGCCGGGACGGCGCTGCTTGAATTCCTGAGCCGCCGCTCGGACGAAGAAACGGTGGCCACGTGGCACGCGGTTACCGCGCTTGTACGGCGTCATCACCTGACCCCCATCAAGTTCGCTGCCTCGTATGCGCCGTTTGCGTCGGCGATTCCGGCCACGAGCGCCAGGGCGCGAGGCGCGATGGTGCTCCGCTACGTAACCGCCATCGGCCGGCTCGGCGGAAGCCAATGTGAATTGCTGGCGCAGCCGTGGCAGGTCAGCGATGAAATCTCCAACGCCCTCTCGCGAGCCATCAAAGACGGGAGCGCAAGGCCCGCGGAGGAGGCGGCCGCGTTGGCAGCGGTGGTCACCGTGCCGATGCGCCTCTCAGGCAGCGCGGGTTGGGCGGCCGTCAAGACAGCGGCGTTCGGCGGGCGAGTCATAGCCTCGCGCACGCGGCTCACCACCGAGCAGATCGAGGCGCTCTGGAAACCCATCCAGCCCGCGATTCCCCTTGCCTCGTTGGGAGCACCTGCGAAGCCTCGTCGTTAGGTTCCCGACTTGCTCCATCCCGTACTCTCATTGCCGTGGCGACCAAGAAGACCTCACGAACGACGACTCGCAAGAAGACGGCGAAGCCAAAATCCAAACCGCTGAAGTACGAGCGCGTGCTCGTCGTCTCGGCCCACCCCGACGATCCGGAGTTTTCAGCCGGCGGGTCGGTCGCCAAGCTCGCCAAGGACGGCGCTGATGTCACGTACGTCATCGTCACCGACGGTTCGCAAGGTGGTGAGGATCCCGACCAGAAGGACTCCGAGCTTGCGGCCATCCGCCAGAAAGAGCAGAAAGCGGCGGCGCGCGTGCTTGGCGTCAAGAAAGTCGAGTTCCTGGGTTATAAGGACGGGCACCTCGCCCACGACCTCAAGCTTCGGCGCGACATCGTGCGAATGATCCGCAAGCACAAACCAGAGCTCGTGATCACCCATCTTCCCGGGCGACTCATCGACGCCCCGATGGGCGGCTCTCACCCAGACCACATTGCAGTCGGCGAGGCCACGTTCGCCGCTGTCTATCCAGATTCCCGCAATCCGCGTGCCTTCAGGAGCCTCCTCAAGGAGGGCTTCAAGGCACACGAAGTCAAGGAGATCTGGGTTCCGTACTGGATGAACGGCGATTTCTTCGTCGACATCAGCTCGACGCTCGACCTCAAGATGGATGCTTTGAAGAAGCACAAGAGCCAGGTCGCCAAGCCGGGCCG
>DATLPO010000044.1:0-2982 GCA_035535675.1 Candidatus Limnocylindria bacterium | reverse complement strand
CGGGCTTTACGACCTCGACAAGGTGAAGGGTGATGAGCTCGTGGTCAGGCTCGGCGCGGAAGGCGAGAGCTACACGGGGATCGGCAAGGAGAAGGTGAACGTGGCGGCGCGTATCTGCGTCGCCGACGCCGAAGGACCCTGCGGCAACCCGAGCTCGGATTCCGCCCGCACGATGATCACCACCTCGACTGAGCGGGCGGCGTGGATCTATTTCCTGCCTGTCAGCGATGACGACATTGACCGCACCGCCGAGCTGATTGCGGTGTTTGGGCGCGGCCTTGTCCGCATGAGCACATGATCACAATCCTCGGAGCCGGTGTGGCAGGCGCCTCTCTCGCGTGGGCACTCGCCAAGCGCGGGCGCAAGGATGTTGTGGTGTTCGATCCGTCGCCGGTCCCCGCGGGCTCCACCTCCAACGCACTCGGTGGCTTTCGCACTCAACACGGCAGCGAATTGAATATCCGTTTGGCCGTTGCCTCGCGTGGCTTCTTCACGAAGAGACACGACCGGATCGGCTTCCAGCCCAACGGCTACCTGTACCTGGCAGCCACACCTGATGCGGCACAAGAGCTTCGCCGTAGAGCCGAATTCCAGCAGACGTGTGGGTTGCCCATCGAGCATCCCGAGCCTGGTGACTTAGTCCCCTGGCTCAATACGACAAGCGTCGAGCTTGCGAACTATTGCGCGCTCGACGGCCTGTACGTCCCACTCGACATCCTCGGCTGCTATATCGAGGAGGCAAGGGAGCGAGGGGTCGACTTTCGCCTGGGACATGAGGCAAAGCGGGGTGACCTTGAAGCAGATGTCGTGGTCGTCGCATGCGGGACCTGGTCGCCGGACGTCGGCAGAGGCCTCGGGGTCGACCTTAAGGTCAAGACTGTGCCTCGCGGAGGGTTCATGACCGGTCCACACGATTGGCTTGGCGACAAGGTGCCCATGGTCCTCGACGCAGGTTCGGGGTTCCATTTCCGCGAGCGCGATCGGCGTCTCTGGATCATGGTTCCCGAAGACCAGGACCGCCTGGATTGGAACAGGACGCGAGAGTGGCTCAAGGAATGGGCGCCGCGTGCCGCGGTGTCAGAGCCTGACGGGAGCTTCGGTGGAAATTACGAGGTGACGTTCGACCACCATCCGCTGGTCGGCGAAACCTCACGCCCCGGAGTGTGGTCCTCGTGCGGTTTTAGCGGCCATGGGGTTATGCACTCGCCTGCCGTGGCTGACAGCCTCGCCGCCATGATCAACGGCGACTCTCCGCCGATGGACATCCGCGCGCTCAGCCCGCAGCGGACCGAGCCGCTCATCGACGCGACGCAGCTTTGAGCGCCGCTTCCGAGCAGGTGCTTTGCGTGAAGCGGGAGGACATCTTTCCCGATGGCGCCTGGCACGGTTTCGTGAGCGACAGGCTCGAGCAGCATCAAAAGGTGATTCGCGAAAACCATTTCTTCATGGCGCGAGCCAAGGTCGAGGACGATCCGAGCTACCAGCAGATCATCCCGTACGTCGTGTTTCGCCACCGTGACCGCTACTTCCTCACCCATCGCCTGCGCGCCTCATCAGAGAAGCGTCTTCGCAAGCAGTACTCGTTGGGCGTGGGCGGTCACATCAACCCGGGGGACCTCGATGCGGGGGATCCGATCCAGGACGGGCTGAAAAGGGAATGGGAGGAGGAGGTCATCTATGACGGCAGCTTTGAGGCGAGGCTGATCGGCTTTCTCAATGACGAATCGTCACCCGTGTCGAAGGTTCACCTCGGAGTCGTGTTCCTTGTCGATGGCGACACGCCCAACATCGCGATCCGCGAGACCGACAAACTCGCCGGCGAGCTGCTGACGCTGGATGAGATGCGCATCTACTACCTGGGCATGGAGTCGTGGTCGCAGATGACTTACGACCGCCTGGCGAACGGTGAGGTGCCGCGATGAGCGGCCGGATAACATCGGTCTCGTGAAACCGCTCACTCTCGACTCGGTCGAGCTGCGCCGGATCCAGATTCCGCTGGTGGCGCCATTCGAGACGTCCTTCGGAGTGCAGAGCGAGCGGGACATCCTCCTCATCAAGGCGATCACGAGCGATGGCGAGGGATGGGGCGAGTGCGTCGCTACAGAGGAGCCGACCTACTCCCCCGAGTACGTCGACGGCGCGCAGCACGTGCTGATTCATCACCTGCTCCCGAGACTTTTCGGAATCGCCAGCCTCGACGCCACCGACGTCGCCGAAGTCCTGAGGCCGGTACACGGCCATCAGATGGCCAAGGCGGCGATCGAGATGGCGGTCCTCGATGCCCAACTTCGTGCGAGCGGCGAGTCGTTCGGCCACTATTTCGGCGCCGTGCGGTCAGAGGTCGACTGTGGCGTCTCGGTGGGCATCCACCGCACGATCCCCGAGCTTCTGCAAACTGTCAGCGACTACCTCGACCAGGGCTACCGCCGGATCAAGCTCAAGATCAAGCCGGGCTGGGACATCGAACCGGTGAGGGCGGTCCGCGAGCGGTTCGGTGATGTGCCGCTGCAGGTGGACGCGAACACCGCCTACACGTTCGCGCACGCCAAGCACCTGGCCGAGCTGGATGCCTTCGAGCTTCTGCTCATCGAGCAGCCGCTGCCTGAGGAGCAGGTGCTCGCCCACGCAGAGCTGGCCAAGGTCGTGCGCACTGCGATCTGCCTCGATGAATCGATCACGTCGGCGCAGAGCGCCGCTGACGCGATCCAGCTGGGCGCTTGCGCGATCATCAACATCAAACCTGGCCGGGTGGGCGGCTACCTCGAGGCGCGCCGCATCCACGACCTGTGCGCGACGCAGGGCATTCCCGTTTGGATGGGCGGAATGCTCGAGACGGGCCTGGGGCGGGCGGGCAACGTCGCGATGGCGGCGATGCCCAACTTCACGTTTCCGGGCGATACGTCAGCCTCGGACCGTTACTACCACCGCGACATCACGGAGCCGTTCGTCCTGTCCGAAGGACGGCTCAACGTGCCGACGGGA
>DATLPO010000043.1:0-43034 GCA_035535675.1 Candidatus Limnocylindria bacterium | reverse complement strand
CGGGCGGCCTGCAGCCAACCACCGTCGATCCGTCCTTAAGCTGGTAGCGCAGTGAGTGTCAAGGGCTGGGAGATCGTCTTCACTGGTGAGCGGCTGCAGGCCGATCTCCTGGCAGCCGTGCTGGACGCGAACGGCATACGTGCAGAGGTCTTCGGCGACACCGCCTACTCGGTGGCGGTGAACTTCACCGAGTCGAGGGTCCTGGTGCCGTCAGACCAGGCCTCCAAAGCCCGGAAGCTGATTCTCCAGGCCCAGGAAGAGCTCTCGCTGCCCCCCGAGGTTTAGCGCCCGACCCCAGGGGGGTAGTACAATTAGCAGTCAACCCCCCTGAGTGCTAAGCGCTCGGACCCGGGGAGTGCCAAAGCCAACCAAACCAAACACCTGAGGAGGGCGCAGATGAATCTGAAACCGCTAGGCGATCGCGTCGTGGTCAAGCCGTCAGACAAAGAGGAGAAGACCAAGAGCGGGATCTTGCTTCCGGACACCGCCAAGGAGAAGCCCCAGGAGGGCACCGTCGAGGCAGTGGGGACTGGAAGGATCCTGGACAGCGGCGCCAAGGTGCCGATGGAGCTCAAGGTGGGCGACAAGGTCCTCTACGCGAAGTACGCCGGCAACGAGTTCAAAGTCGACGAGATCGAGTACCTGATCGTGTCGGAGAAGGACGTGCTCGCAGTCGTCGGGTCCAACGGCAAGAAGAAATAAGGAAAGAGGAAAAAACTTATGGCGAAAACAGTCACATTCGACGTAGAGGCCCGACAGGCCCTGAAGAAGGGCATCGACATCGTGGCCTCGTCAGTCCGTATCACGCTCGGCCCCAAGGGCCGCAACGTGGTCCTTGAGAAGAAGTTCGGCGCACCCACCGTCACCAACGACGGCGTGACGATCGTGCGCGAGATCGAGCTCAAGGACCCCATGGAGAACACCGGCGCGCAGCTTCTGCGCGAGGTGGCGACCAAGACCAACGACGTGGCAGGTGACGGCACCACGACCGCCACGCTTCTGGCACAGACAATGATCAACGAAGGGTTCCGCAACGTAACCGCAGGCGCGAACCCGATGCAGCTGAAGATCGGAATCGAGAAGGCAGTCGAGGCCGTCGTCGAGGAGATCAAGAGGCTTTCAGTTCCAGTGAAAGGCCACGAGGACGTCGCTCACGTGGCGGCAATTTCCAGCCAGAGCGAGCAGATCGGCAGCCTCATCGCCGACGCGATGGACAAGGTTGGCAAGGATGGTGTCATCACCGTCGAAGACAACCAGACGATGACCACCGAGCTCGAGGTGGTCGAAGGCATGCAGTTCGACCGCGGCTACAGCTCGGCTTACATGGTCACCAACCCTGACCGGATGGAGTCAGTGCTCGAAGAGCCGTTCATCCTGATCACCGACCGCAAGATCTCGGCCATTCAGGACCTGCTCCCAGTTTTGGAGCGCGTGGTCCAGCAGGGCAAGCCCCTGTTGATCGTCGCCGAGGACGTCGAGGGCGAGGCGCTCGCGACGCTGGTCGTCAACAAGCTGCGCGGAACCTTCGTCGCCGTCGCCGTCAAGGCGCCGGGCTTCGGTGACCGCCGCAAGGCGATGCTCGAGGACATGGCCATCCTGACTGGTGGCATGGTCATCAGCGAAGACGCCGGCCTCAAGCTCGACCAGACCAAGATCGACCAGCTCGGCAAGGCACGCCGCGTGACTGTCACCAAGGACGACACCACGATCGTTGAAGGCGCGGGCAAGCCGGCTGACATCCAGGCTCGCATCAAGTCCATCAAGGCCCAGGTCGAAGAGACCACCTCCGACTTTGACAAGGAGAAGCTGCAGGAGAGGCTCGCGAAGCTCGCCGGTGGCGTCGCCGTGATCAAGGTGGGAGCTGCCACCGAGGTGGAGCAGAAGGAGAAGAAGCACCGCATTGAGGACGCGCTGAGCGCGACCAAGGCCGCGGTGGAAGAGGGCATCGTCGCCGGTGGCGGCACAGTGCTCCTCAACGCCCAGAAGAAGCTTGACGGAGGGCTCGGGCTCAAGGACGACCAGCTGACCGGTGTCAACATCGTCCGCAAGTCGCTCGAGGAGCCGGTCAGGCAGATCGGCGTCAACTCCGGCAAAGAGGGCTCCGTGATCGTCGAGGAAGTCCGCAAGGGCAAGCCTGGGCACGGTTACGACGCTCTTAATGACAAGTACGTCGACATGTTCGCGGCCGGAATCGTCGACCCGGCGAAGGTGACCCGCTCTGCGCTGCAGAACGCGGCATCGATCGCAGCGATGGTGCTTACGACCGAGGCGATGGTGACGGAGATCCCCGAGGAGAAGAGGGGCGGCGGCGGCATGGGGGGAATGTCCCCCGACATGATGTAAGAAAAGCGGGGGAGGTCAGTCGACCTCCCCCACGTGCCCCCACCGAGTAACACATTGTTGAGTGGGACTTGGAGGGGCATAAGTGACGGCCGGAGTAAATCCGGCCTTCCAGCAACGCTTGGGTTCTTAATTCAAGAAGTACGGTCCAAACGAGCCCCTCGCCGGTGCGGGGGGCTCATTGCTTCAAGCCGAGACCAGCGACCAAAAGCGCCCCGAATGCCGCCCCTGCCTTTTGGAGAGGCGACCAAAAGTGCCCAAATGGCGGGATTCGCAGGCGGGCTCAGACCGGTTGAGCTCCTAATGTGGAGGTGACTTAACAGGTCGGGGCGTGCGTCGGCGCTTCTCTCGGCCGGCCGGCTCGTCGACAGGAATTATCCCGCCAAGGCCCGCCATCCGCCTGCCCGCGAACGACACGGCGAGCGGAAGCAGCACCATGAAGGTTGCGACCACCACCGACAGCGTATCGGGGAGGCGGCGCGGGTCGCGCAGGCCGAGGTACGTGAGGTAACCGCCTCCAACCGCTGTCACCGCGACGATCAGCACAGCGGCGCCAATCGCCCACATCCTGTACTCGGCGAATAGCGGGGCGGCGCTGCGTCTTGCGAGGCGGAGCAGCCACCACGCGGTTAGGCCGTTGAGAACCAGGCCGCTCAGGAGGGCAAGGGCGGCGATGCCTATCCGGAACTCGGTGAGGTGCACCATCACGAAGGCGGAGAAGTTGACGGCGAGGATCCCGATGGGGGTGATCACACCCAGCGAGAGAAGGACCGACTCACGCAGCCGCCTTGATTGGAACATCCTGGGAAAAAGATAAGGGCGCCGCCTCTGGGCCGGCGCCCTCGTTTTAGAGAACTAGAGTGCTAGTGGCCGCAGCCGCAAGCCTTGGCTTCGCCCGCGTCGTCGCCAGTGTCGAACGAGGTCCCGCATGAGCAGGAATGGACGGCGTTTGGGTTGTGGACAGTGAATCCCGCGCCCATCAGGCTGTCGACATAGTCGATCTCGGAGCCCCTGATGTACGGGGCGCTGAAATCGTCGACGATGATCTGCACTCCGTCCTGGTCGACGATAACGTCGTCGGTGCGGCGGGTGTCATCGAAAGCCATGCCGTATTGCATTCCCGAGCAGCCACCGCCGCTCACGAAGATGCGCAGAGCCAACTGCGGGTTGCCTTCCTTCGCAAGCAACTCCTTGAGACGAGACTGAGCTTCCGAGGTTAGTGAGACGACAGCTTGTTCGATCACAAAAACGATCTTAGCACGGCGCCTGCGCACACCCAAATACAGGGGTCAAGGTTGCATTAATGGTCTCCTCCCCACGCTGTCCACTGGGGCCCCCGCGCGTCAAGCGCGGGAGGTGGTCCAAGCGCCGGAGGGGAAGATCCGAAAGCTAACTCTTTCCGAGCTTGAACCCGCCACGCTTGGCGCCCTTGGCTTCGGCTGCGGTCTGGCCGGAAATGAGCTGGGCGAGCTGCTCAGCCCCCCTGGAGATGGCGCTCTTGGGATCGGTGAGGACAAGGATCTCGCCCTTCACTGCCGCCTCGTCAGGCTTGGTCCCATCGAAATCGATCTCGACAGCGAGCTCCTGCTTGAGCGTCCTGACCACATCCTCCTTGCTTACCACCGACTTGGGCACCTTGTTGTTGAGAGCGAGGATCACGCGCCCCGGAACGATGTTCAGCACGTTGGTGAAGATGTTCAGGAGCTCGCCGACGTCTTTGAGCGAGGAGAGCTCAGGCGTGACCAGGACGAGGACCCGCTGTGAGTGGTCGAGCACGCTGATCACGATGTCCGTAAAGGCGACGCCGAGGTCGAAAACGATGTACCGAAACGCATTGACCAGGATGCCCATCGCGCGGTTGACCAGGTCAACGCTGATGAGGTCGGCTTGTTCGGCGCGCAGCACGCCAGGCAACAGCATCATCCCGCCCGGGTGGTGGAGGATCGCCCCGAGCACCGCCTCCTCGAAGTTGGCGGGCGGCACCTGGCTCGCGGCGGCGAGGCAGCCTGTCGGCGTCAGGTAGGAGATCAAGGCGGCGTGGTTATAAGGGAGGGCGAGGTCGACGAGAAGCACCTCGCCGGGGAACCTCTTACCCAGCGCTGCAGCGAGGTTCACCGCCACGGTCGTGCGTCCCGATCCACCCTTGGGCGAGTAGACGGCGACGGTGGAGGCCGCCTGCTCGGGCGCGACCATCCTTGCCCTGGCGATGAGGTTGGGCAACGTGTCCTTGCGTTGCTCCACCAGCTTGGTGAGCTCGATGATGGCGTCTGAATCGGCCGGCAGGGTCTCGTAAAGCGTCTTGCGGTCGAGGGTCAGCAGCACGCAGTCCTCAAGAGCGCGCACGCTCGCGGTCCGCGTCTCCTCGGAGATCAGGGCCATCTCGCCGAAGAAGTCGTCGGGCCCCATGAGGGCGATGGTGATGGTGTGCCCGGGGGATTCTTCGACGAAGACCTCACAGCGGCCCGACTCGACAACGAACATCGTGTCCCCCGGGTCGCCCTGGTGAACGATGACCGAGCCCTTGGTCGCCGAAGCTGGCGCGAGTCGCCGGGCCAGGGCGTGAAGGATGTTGTCGGGCAGCGTGAAGAAGATCGCTACCCGCTCGAGGATCTGAAAACGCTTCCTCAGATCGTCGGGCGATCCTCCTCCCATCCGCTGGGTGTCGCTCACCGCCAACGAATTATAGGTGTGGGGTTCTCGAGGTCGGTCGGCGATCGGGCCGCTGGTAGACTTAGCCGCCGTCGGTCCCGTGGTGTAGCCTGGCCAAACACGCGGCCCTGTCAAGGCCGAGAACGCCGGTTCGAATCCGGTCGGGACCGCCATAACCGCCCAGCTCGGCGGCGCTGTCTGGAGAGGTGGCCGAGTCCGGTTGAAGGCGACGGTCTCGAAAACCGTTATGGGTCACTGGCCCATCGAGAGTTCAAATCTCTCCCTCTCCGCCAGACTTTTTGGTGAAGCGCACACCCCTTCGTATCCCGGGTTTTGGCTTCACCACCTTGGAACCGCCTTGCCGAAATCGCCCATGAGACGGTGAGAATTCCTGCTCCGCAATCGGCTGGAGAGGAATAACCTCTGCTCATGAAAATGCGCAATATCGCCCTAATCGCGGTTGTAGCGGCGGCGCTGGCCGCGTGTGGAGGCGCCTCCAGCGGGTCGACCGGGTCGACCATCACCCTGGGAGCCCCGCTTGGGCTCACCGGGTCCCTGGCCAAGGAATCCCTCCTGACCCAGCAGGGCTACAACCTGTGGCAGGACTGGATCAACTCTGAAGGCGGCATCGTCGTCAATGGGGTCAAGCACCCCGTCAAGATCAAGTACTACGACGACACCAGCAATGCCAATCAGTCGGCGGTGTTGATGCAGAAGCTCATCACCGGGGACAAGGCGAATTTCCTCCTGGGACCATATGGAAGCGCTGCCACGGCGACAGACGCCGCCATCGCCGAGCAGAACGAGATCCCGATGGTCGAGGCTAACGGGGCGGCGCAGTCTATCTTCAACCAGGGCTACAAATACACGTTCGGCGTGCTCAGCCCCGCCAACAAGTACCTCCAGGGCGTGATCGACATGGCGGCCGCGCTCAACCCCAAGCCGAAAACAATCGCGATGCTGAGCGCAGACGACAACTTCAGCCTTGAGGTGGCCGAAGGGGTCAACACCTACGCCACCACCAAGGGCATGAACGTCGTCCTGTACAAGAAGTACAAGAACGGCACCACCAACCTCTCAGCCGAGGTTCAGGCGGCCAAAGCGACCAACGCCGACATCGTCCTCAACTCCGGCCACCTACAGGAGGCGATCGCCATCAACAAGGCGGCCAAAGAGCAGAAGGTGAACGCGAAGATCTTCGCGTACTCAGTGGGTCCGTCCACCCCCGACTTCATCACCGCGCTCGGTAAGGACGCCGACTATGTGTACGGCGGCTCGCAGTGGACTCCGCAGGTCAAGTACACGCCGGCCTTCTACCTGTCAGTGGCGGAATACGTCGCCGCTTACAAGGCGAAGTATCCAGGGCTGGGCGACCCCGACTATCACGTCGCCGAATCGACGGCTGCGTGCCTGGCGCTGCAGCGCGCCATCGAGAATGCGGGGTCGCTTGATCCGAAGAAGGTGCGGGATGCGCTTGCCGCACTTGACGTGACGGTGTTCTTCGGACAGGTCAAGTTCGACAGCCGCGGGATCAACATCTATAAACCTATGGTCGTGGAGCAGATCCAAAAGGGCGTCCATCACACCGTCTTCCCTGCGGATGTCGCGGACGCCCAGCCCATGTATCCAACTCCGTCCTGGGACCAGCGCTGATCCGAAAGAGCTACTAGGCGTTGGCCGACTTCGTCCAGCTGGTCATACTCGGCCTGCTGGCCGGAGGTGTCTACGTCGCTGTAGGCATCGGCTTCGGCTTGGTGTGGGGCGTGCTCAACATCGTCAACCTCGCACACGGTGCGTTGGTGGTCGTCGGCGGCTACCTCACCTGGCAGCTCTTCACCGCGTTCGGCCTCGATCCTTTCCTCACGCTGCCGATCAACGCGCTGGCGCTGTTCGCGCTCGGTTATGCGCTCCAACGCGGGGTGATCAACCGGATCATTCGCGCCCCGCTGCTGTTCACGTTCCTTCTGACGTTCGGTTTGAACCTCGTGATCGTCAACATCCTGCTTCTCATCTTTGGATCGGACTTCCGCTCGGTTACGCCCAGTTATTCGGGCGCGGGGCTGGAGCTCGGCGACGTGGTCATTCCCTACGTACGGCTCACGTCGTTGGGCGCGGCGATCCTGCTGGCGGCCGGGCTCGCGTTCGTGCTGAACAGGACGCGAATCGGCCTCGCGATCCAGGCGATCGCGGCCGACCGTGACGCGGCCCAGCTCGTCGGCATCGACCTGCGGCACGCCTATGCAGTCACGTATGGGCTGGGCGCTGCGTGCGCGGGTGTCGCCGGCGGCCTCATCGCGATGATCCAGGCGATCACTCCCACCGCCGGGGAGCCGTACACGCTGCAGGCGTTCGTGGTCGTGATCCTGGGCGGGCTGGGTCGCGTCAGCGCCACGGTGGTCGGAGGCCTGGCCTTCGGTCTGGTCGAGGCTTTCGGCCAGTCCATCCCAGGCTCGGGTTCCGTCTTCGCCAACGCGATCGCGTTCGGCCTCATGGTCCTCGTGCTGGTGACGCGCCCCCAGGGTTTGATGGGTCGCCTGCATTGATCGCGACGACCGATTCGCAGCGGCGCTGGCGCCGGATATTCCTGATCGTCGGCGCGATTGTCGCCGCCTACGCGCTGCTGGCTCCGCTGACCTCGATGGATGCCGCCCAGTCGGCCAATGTCCCCCTGCTGGCGGACAAATTCTGGTTTCGGATCGCCACGTACATGGTCATGTTCATCGTCATGGCGACGGCCTGGAACATCATCGGTGGGATCACGGGGTACGCCGCCTTTGGCAATGTGGCCTTTTTCGGCATCGGCGCTTACACGACTGGCATGCTCGTCGCCAAGGCGAAGTGGCCTTTCCTGGTCGCGCTGCCGTTCGCGCCGGTGGTAGCAGCAGTGTTCGCCGCTCTCGTCGGCCTTCCTCTGCTGAGGCTGCGCGGTCACTATTTCGCCGTTGCCAGCCTGGGTGTGGGGGTGGCGGTGGGCGAGCTGGTGCAGAACATCGACTACGGCGGCCAGCCGGTGTTCGGGGGCGCGAGCGGCCTGTTCCTGCCGATTTACGCCGTCAACAACCGCGGACTCTTCTTCTTCTATCTAATGGCGGCCGCGGCCGCCATCTCCATTGCCGTCACCTGGTGGGTGCTGCGCAGCCGGTTCGGCTACGGCCTGATCGCGATCCGGGAGAACGAGGAGGCGGCGGCGGTCCTCGGCGTCAACACGACCGCATACAAGGTCGCGGCCTTCGCACTCTCCGCGGCCTTGACCGGTCTGGCTGGAGGGATCTTCTCCCAGTGGAACGTCTTCATCAATCAGGAAAACGCGTTTCCGATCGAATACAACGTCCAGATGATCCTGATGGCGCTGCTCGGGGGCACTGGCACTGTATTCGGCCCGGCGGCCGGAGCTGTTTTGCTGCAGCTGCTCATCCAGTTTCTCGGAGGCAGCCTGCCGATCTCAATCGACCTCCCGTTCGTCTCGACGGACGCGCAGCCAATCGTGGCGCAGGTAATCCTTGGCCTTCTGTTGGTCGTCGTAGTGATCTTCATGCCCCGCGGAGTGATCGATTTCTTCGGGGGACGTACCAGGCTGAGCCTGTCCTATTTGCGGCGGTCGCTCAGAGAGACCTCGCTGTGAGCGCTGGCGCAGCGCCGGCTGAGCTCGAGCTGCGCGGCGTTACCAAGCGCTTCGGGGGAGTCGCTGCGGTCGACGGTGTCACGTTCGAGGTCGCCAAAGGCGAGATCGTCGGCATCATCGGCCCCAACGGCGCCGGCAAGACGACGCTGCTCAACTGCATCAGCGGCGTGCACCGACTCGACGGCGGTGACATCCGGTGGCAGGGCGCATCCATCGCTGATATGGCCCCGCACCGCGTCGCGGGACTCGGGATCGGCCGCACCTTTCAGATCGTCAGGCCGTTCGGGTCGATGACGGTGCGGGAGAACGCGGCCATCGGCGCCCTGTTCGGCAACATGGACGGCCGGCGCGGAATCAAGAAGGCGTTCGAGCTGGCGGGCGATGTGTTGGAGCTGGTCGGGCTTTCGGCCAAGGCCGACCGGCCCGTGTCGACGCTCACCATCCCCGACCGCAAACGACTCGAGGTGGCCCGGGCAGTTGCTACCAGGCCGCGACTGCTGCTGCTGGACGAGGTGATGGCGGGACTGAACAACGTGGAGATAGACGAGGCGCTCGAGATGGTTCGGGCGGTGCATGCAACAGGCGTGACCGTGCTCCTGATCGAGCACGTCATGCGCGTGATCGTCGGGGTCTGCCGGCGAGCCGTCGTCCTGGATTTCGGCCAGGTTCTGGCCCAGGGGGAGCCGGAGGTGGTGCTTCGCGACGAGCGGGTGATCCAGGCGTACTTGGGTGAGCGCTATGCGAAACGCCTCAAGTCCTGAGCCGCTGCTCAAGGTGCGGGGCCTGAATGCCGGCTACGACGCCGGGCCCGTGCTGTTCGGAATCGACCTTGACGTCGCGCCATCCGAGCTGATCGCCCTCGTCGGCGCGAACGGCGCCGGTAAATCCACTTTGCTCGGCGTCCTGAGCGGCATGGTCCGCGCCACCTCCGGGACGATCACCCTTTCGGGCGAGGGCGTCACTAACGTTCGACCAGAAGTCCTCGTTCGGAAAGGCGTCGCCCACGTACCGCAGGGCCGCCGCCTATTTGGGACGATGTCGGTCGAGAAGAACCTGCTGCTCGGCGCGTATATGCGGCGCGATCGCGAGATCCGCGACGACCTTGCGCGCGTGCTCGACCACTTCCCAGCCCTCAAGGACAAGCTGTCCCGCGAGGCGGGCACGCTGTCGGGTGGGGAGCAGCAGATGGTCGCGATCGGACGGGGCATGATGGCCCGGCCGAAGCTGCTGATGGTCGACGAGCTTTCGCTCGGTCTCGCCCCTAAAGTCGTCGACCGCCTGATCGACGTGATCCAGCAGATCAACCGCGAGGGCACGGCGCTGCTTCTGGTCGAGCAGGACGTGCTGGTGGCGCTCGACGTCGCGAATCGCGCCTACGTGCTCGAGAACGGACGGGTCGCGCTCAGCGGAGCCGCGGCCGACGTGAAGGACGACCCTGGCGTGCGCCGGGCCTACCTTGGACTCTGACGAGACCGTGCCTTGATACGGAGGTCTCGTCGTGGTCCGGCCTGACGCGACGGCGCTAGGACTTTTTCGAAAAGCGTCTCCGTACCCAAGGCGCCACCTGGTCAGCGCGCTCGGTATACAGCCAAAGTCCGACCAGGAGCAGCGCGATGCCCGTCAGGCCTACGACCAAGCTTTGAATCCAGGTCGCAAGCAGTACAACGAGCGCCAGTCCCGGGAGCCAGATCATGATCGCGATTCGCTCCCGCACAAATCGCTGGTCGGCGTCCCCGCCAAAGCCTCCGCGAGCGAACGCCAGGCTCATGAGGAACATCGACAGTGGTGTGTCGTCAGAGTTGTGCAAGTCGGCTCCTTACACCATTCTGGCCCTTTGAGTCACGCTTGGCGGGGTCTCTCCCAACTCCGCCAAGCGCTCCTGAAATAGCGCTGGGGCAAGAACGCGAGCACGCCTACCGTTGTCAATAACGCATGTCTAGGACTTACGCGGCGGTGACAACAGCCCTGCTGATGCTGATCCCCGCCGCCGGCGCCGGCCAGGCCAGGCCCGCGTACCCGTTCGCCCCTGTCCCGGGCACCAGCTGCTCGGTCTTTCCTCCTGACAACATCTGGAACGCCGACATCTCGAATCTGCCGGTGAACTCCAACAGCTCTACCTGGGTCGCCTCTACGACGCCCTCTTCGGGCAAGCTGCATCCCGATTTTGGAGGGCCGCCATACGGCATCCCGTTCAACGTCGCGACCAATGCCACCCCAACTGCAAGTTTCACTTTCCAGTACTCGTCGGAGAGCGACCAGGCGCCCTATCCGATTCCGCCCGGTGCACAGATCGAGCAGGGTAGCGACGCCCACATGCTCACCATCAACAAAGACACCTGCAAGCTGTACGAGACCTTCGCCACCAACCTCAGCAACCACACTGCTGGATCGGGCGCCATCTTCGACCTTGGATCTGACGCGATGAGGCCCGCGGGTTGGACTTCGGCTGACGCTGCCGGTCTGCCAATCTTTCCTGGCCTGGTGCGATTCGACGAAGTCCAGGCGGGGCTCATCGCCCATGCCATCAGATTCACCGTCCACAACACCAACGACACTTACATCTGGCCCGCCCGACACAAGGCAGGCATCAGCGATACCACTCTTCCACCGATGGGCGCGCGCTTTCGCATGAAGGCGAGCTACAACATCTCGAGTTATGGAGCTGCCGCGCAGGTTGTGCTCACAGCGTTCAAGCACTACGGATTATTCGTCGCCGACAACGGGTCCGACTGGTTCTTCCAGGGGACCGAGGACGGGCAGTGGGACTCAGGCGTTTATCCGCAGATGATCCAGGACCTGAAAAACGTTCCAGTCGGCGCTTTCGAGGCGGTGGACGAATCGTCGCTGATGATCAACGCGGACTCGGCGCAGGCCGGAACCGCGCCCTCCGCGGCCGCTGCGCCGGCCGCCGCGGCAGGAGATCGGGCTGCGCTCGTCACCTGGTCGGCACCGGCTAACGGCGGCCAGCCGATTCTGAGCTATACGTTGACTGGATTTCCATCCGGCCATGCTGTGGTGAGCGGTGGCTCGACGACCGCGGTGGTGTACGGGTTGACCAACGGGGTCTCTTACACGTTCACGGTCAGCGCGACCAACGTGGTCGGCACAGGGCCACCGTCGCCTCCTTCCAATGCGGTCGTCCCGGGCGCCAGGATCACCTTTCAGAGCGGTCCCGTGCCGCCGGGAAGCCGGCCCCCGGTCAGCCAGTCGGGCTCACGGGAGTCACCGGCTCCGCCGAGGTGATTCGTCGGGCGTCGGGGCGGAAAACCAGCGAGTACCCGCGACCTGGCTTGTTGATTATGTCGACGGGAATTTCGAGGTCGACGAGGATCTTGCGAAGCCGCCGGATGTAGTTACGCACTTCCTCGGGGAAGAGGGCAGGATCGGCCCAGGCCTGACCGAGGATCTGGGTCGTCGTGAAGTACCTGTGAGGGTGGCTGAGGAGGAACTGGAGGAGCTGGAACTCGCGCTTGGTGAGGGCCACCTCCTGGCCCTTGTGCCGGATCATCCGGCCTGTGGGGTCGAGCCACAGTCCCTGGAGGTCCCAAATGCGGCGGTACCAGAGGTCGAGGCGCTTCTGGTATCCCTGCATTTGCTCGTCGATGATCCGCAGGTCTGTCTCGGCAGCCTTGCGCGCCGTCGGATGCAGGTTGGCGATGTCCCGCCGAACGCGGTCCAGCAGCCCCCGTTTGAACTCGAGCAGGTCCGCGTAGATGCTCATCCAGTGGCGGGCGTCTTCCCAATGGGAGGTCTTGAGATCCTCGCCCTCCAGCGGACGAGAAGCGCGAGTCTTGGTCGGGACTGCCATCCAAGCCGATTCTAAGCAGGAATTGTTCCTTCTCGCAACGCAAAAAAGAACAATCCACCCCGACTTTATTGCTGAGATTCTTACGCACGGCCCTGTACAAAGGTGACCATGCCAAGGATCGTTACCAAGCGCGACCGGCCTGATGTCGATGCCGCGGAGCGCGGCGGCGACTGGAGTCAGCGCATGGACGGCGAGAGCCTTCCTGCAGACACAGGCATGGAACAGGCGGTCTACTGGAGGCAGGTCTACACCGAGATCCTGGCCATGGAAGAGAAGGTGCTGGCCCGCATCCGGCAGCTGATGGAGACGCAATCGGTGACGGCTCGGCGGGAGGTCGAGCTGACCAATGTTCCCGTCGTCGTCGCTCAGGCCGAGCGCTTCCGGCAGCGCCTGGGTTACTGGGACGCACGCGTGCATGACTTGAAGGCAATCGGCCAGACAAAGTCTTAGCCGGCGTCGCCGAAGCCTCAGGGCGAGTTTATTCGCCGAGCTTGCAGATAAAGCGGATCACAGCCTCTATGCCGCGGTGATAGTGATCGATCGCGAGGTGCTCGTTCGGTGAATGGATGGCGTCGTCTGCCTGCGGGATCCCGCTGACCATCAGCGGAGCGCCGACCGCCTGCTGAAAGTCCACCGACACCGGTATCGAACCACCGACGCGAACCAGTGACGTCTCTTTGCCGAATGCCTCGGCGTAGGCCGCACGCAATGCGTGGGCCGCAGGGTGGTCGACCTCGCACGTAACCGGCGGCGCTGCGCCGATGACGATGACCTTGACTTCGACGCCGGGCGTCGTGAGCTCCTTGATGTATTTCTCCAGAGAGCTCAGGACTGTCTGCCAATCCTGGTCGGGCACGAGGCGCATGCTGACCTTGGCTGACGCGTGCGCTGGGATCACCGTCTTTGCGCCTTCGCCGGTGAACCCGCCGATGATGCCGTTCGCGTCGAGCGTCGGCCGGCTGCCAGTACGCTCGATCGCAAGGAATCCCGGTTCGCCCTCCAGCGCACGCGCGCCCGTGATTTTTCGAACACCCTCTGAGTAGTCGGAGTCCTTCTTCTTCCAGTCCGCTAGCTCGTCATCGGTCGGCGGTTTCACAGCGTCGTAAAAGCCTGGAATCGTGATGTGTCCGTCGCGATCCTTCAGCTCGCCGATGATGCGCGCGAGCGTATTGATCGGGTTGGGCGCCACGCCTCCGAACATGCCGGAGTGGAGGTCAACGGCCGGCCCGTTCGCCTGAAGCTCGACGTAAAGGAGGCCGCGTAGAGCTGTCGCAAGCGTGGGGTTGCCGGCCTCGTCGAAACCTCCATCCCAGACCAGGATCGAGTCGGTCTTGAGCCTGGAGCCATTGGCGCGGAGATACTGCATCACCGACTTGCCACTGATCTCCTCCTCGCCCTCGATCACGAATCGAAGGTTGATTGGCGGTCCGCCGGCGGCGAAGAGGTGCTCGACCGCCTTGATCGTCACCATGTGGTTGCCCTTGTTGTCGGAGGCCCCTCGAGCATAGAGGTGGCCGTCGCGGACCGCCGGCTCGAACGGCGGTGACTTCCACTCGTCGAGCGGGTCCGGAGGCTGGACGTCGTAATGGCCGTAGATGGTGAGGTGAGGCTTGCCGGGCCGGCCGTTCCAATCGGCGACCACGACTGGATTGCCGCCCTTGATGACATCCACTATCTCGACAGTCATCCCGAGCGCCTGCAAACGATCCCTAAGCCATCGGGCGTTGCGCAGGCAATCCTCGTGGCGCTCGGGCAGGGTGCTGACAGAGGGGATGCGGAGCTCGTCGATGAGATCGGCCAGGTCGGCGTCCTTGGCGCTCGCGGCTTTTGCCAGCGCCGCATCCAGCAAGGCGTGGGTGGTGGCCAAGCTAGGACCTTCCTCTGGAGCGAGCGACCTGCTCGGCATGGTCGTGTCCGTGGTTCGCATAGATGGTGAGCCAATCCTCCACCGAGTAGGGGCCGCTTTCAGAGTGCATCCCGGCGCGATTCCAATCCTCATCTGAGAGCCTCTCCAGGATCTGAGTCGTCGACTCGCGCGCCCAGCGCATGGCTTCCAGCGAAGGCTCGATCGGGCGGTCGGATGTGAGCCTGTCGGCGAACTGTTTCTCGTCATAGCCAGTGATCACCGGGCCGTCTTCTGCGATAAGGCGGCGGAGCCTGATGGCGGAGGTCATCTCGCTGTCGGCGAGATGATGCGCGATCATTCGAGGCGTCCACTCGTCGCTCGCTGAGCGATCGAGCTCACCTTCGGTCAAGCCTTGAAACGCGTCGGTGACGGCGCGGTACCCGTCCCGGTAGCGTTCGATAAGCGCCTTCCTTTCTTCAGCGTCCACTGGTGTCCTCCTGACCCAATCGCGTTGCGGCACTTGAGCCGGCGACAGGAATCGAACCCGTAACCTGCTGTTTACAAAAGCGCCCTTTCGGTGCTCGTGAACTCAAGTGTCGCAGGTCGGATTGGGTCGGATTGGGTTCGACCGGGTCCAATCGGATCGGCACATAGCTTGCGCCATAGGTCGCTCGTAGCAAGCTACCTACCAGACCGGACCCGACGGCAGTTGCGGATCAAGCTGGGTGTTGCTGATCTTGTTATGACCCCTTTGGTAAAAAGAACAAATTGTGGGGACGAATCGGCCGAACAGCGACGCCGGGCGAGCGGTCCAGGTGATCACCAAGGCCCGATTCATGCGGAGCGAGCCCGAGACTCTCGACGGCAAGCCGGCCATGACCTCTGCCTCGATCTCGACTGGCCGTGGGCCGGGCGGCGAGGAACACGACCCCTTCCTCTTCCTGCTCTGGCCGTCCAACTATTTCGACCGCTCGACCCGGTGACCAAAAGAGGGTCTTTGAGTCGGCCGGTCCGAAATTTCAAAAGCGCTTGGAGCCGGCGACAGGAATCGAACCCGTAACCTGCTGTTTACAAAACAGCTGCTCTGCCAATTGAGCTACGCCGGCATCGTTAGGAAGGGTAACGGAACCCTTTTAGAAGGCGACTGGTCGAGGTACCCCGGACATGGCTCAGCGCGCTCCGAGCGGTGGCCTCGGTGGGCCCGCCTCCAGCCGGATTCGGGCGTCGACGGCCACCACGCCCTGCGGGTGAACAATCAAGGGATTGAGGTCCATTTCGACGACTTCGGGGTGCGCCTCGACCAGCGCGCTCACGCGTAGAAGGACGTTTTCAAGCGCGGCCACGTCGGTGGGTGCGGCGCCGCGGTAGCCATCAAGAAGCGGAAAAGTCTTGAGTGAGCGAACCATGCGGCTCGCCTCGCCTTGGGTGATAGGGGTGATGCGCACAGCCACGTCTTTGAGGAGCTCGGTCGCGGTCCCGCCTGCCCCACATGCCAACACTGGACCGAAATGCTGGTCCTGGACGACACCCACCAGCATCTCCACGCCTTTCGGCGCGATGGGCTGCACCTCGTAGCCGGCGACTCGATGCCCTGAGTGCTCGAGGCTGGCGGACATCTCGGCCGCTGCACGCGTGACAGCGGGTTCGCCGTCCAGGTTGAGCCGGACTGCGCCGGCATCCGACTTGTGCAGCAGACCCGGCACGATCGCCTTCAGCGCGACCGGCCCTCCCAAACTCTTCGCCTCACGTCCGGCGGTGGCCGGTGAGTCTGCGAATCGGGTTTCGATCATCGGGATCCCATAACACGCGAGCAGGTCCCCGATTCCACTCGAGGTCATCCATCCGCCACCCCCAGTCAGCGCGGTCGCGATGACCCCTGCGGCTCGGTCGCGGTCGACGCCGTCAAGTGTTGTAGGTGGTTCCTCCGGAATTGCCAGCCAGGCGCTGTAGCGCGCAGCGAGGCTCAACGCGCGGGCTGCATCCTCAGGGAAGGGATAGTGCGGTACACGCACACCTTGCGAGCTCACGATGCGCGGAGCTGATTGCTTGGACAGGAAGACGCCGAGCACCGGAATCGGACGGGATAGATCGCGCGCCCCACGTTGGATTGCGCGAATCACCTCGGGAGCCTTGCTGACCAACGGAGGGGTGAAGATCACGATCAGTGCGTCGACATCCGGGCAGCCGGCGAGAGTCGCGATCGCTCGCCGGTAATCCTCGGGGCCCGCTGACGCGATCATGTCCACAGGGTTGCCGGTCGATGCGGCCGCGGGCAGGAAAGCAGCCAGCTCCGCGCGAACCGTCCCCGGCAAAGCGGGCACGACAAGGCCGTTGGCTTCGCACGCGTCCGCGCAGAGGATGGCCGGCCCACCGGCGTTGGTGAGGATGGCCACTCGGTTGCCGGCAGGCAACGGCTGGCTGCCCAGTAGGAGGGCAGCGTTGAACAGCTCGGCCAGCGTGTCGGTGCGGATTACGCCCGTTTGTTGAAACAGCGCGTCAACCGTGACGTCGGAGGCGGAGAGCAATGCGCCAGTGTGCGATGAGGTGGCGCGACTACCTGCAGGAGAGCGGCCGCCCTTGACGGCGAGAATCGGCTTCGACCGACTTACTCTGCGCGCGATGCGAGCAAACTTGCGCGGATTGCCGAACGACTCGAGGTACAGCATGATCACCTCTGTCGCGGCGTCTGCCTCCCAGTACTGGATGAAGTCGTTGCCGGACAGGTCGGCCTTGTTGCCAACGGACACGAATGAAGAGATCCCCGACCCAAGGGTTTGCGCGCGCGCCATCACGGCGATACCCAGCCCGCCGCTTTGGGAGAGGAAGCCGAGGCGACCACGCATCGGCTTGTCGGGAGCAAAGGTCGCGTCGAGGCTCACGCCTTCGGCCGTGTTGATCACTCCCATGCAGTTGGGACCGACCAGTCGCATGCCTGCCTGGCGGCAAAGCTCCAGCAGCTCACGCTGAAGGTCGGCACCCTCGGGACCGATCTCTGCAAAGCCGGCCGAGATCACGACCAGGGCACGAACCCCTTTGGCGGCGCATTCACGTGCCGCCCCCAGGACTGCTGCCGCGGGCACGGTGATGACTGCCATCTCAACATCGCCTGGGATGTCGAGCACCGACGCGTAGGCGGCCAGGCCTTCCAGCTCTTTGGCCGCGGGATTGACCGGATAGACCGCTCCACGAAACCCGTTTGCCACCACGTTGTGCAAGAGCTCGGCGCCGATGCTTCCGGGTTGCCGCGACGCGCCGACTGTCGCTATGGAGCGCGGGGCAAGCAGATGAGACACCGCCGCCACGGCGGCGATTCGCTCGCGGTCCTCAAACAGGCTCAACCCCTGAGCGCTGATGGCTGTCGGCAGCTCTGCGTGGATCTCGCCGGGCTCCGAGCGGACGCTCATCGGGAAACCACTTTCCCGCAGCAACTTGAGCATGTGGTGGTTCTCGGGCTTGACGATGGCTTCCATCACCTCGATCCCCGCGGCCGCAGCAGCTTCTCCGAGTTGACCGAGCAGAATCGTGCCCAGACCGCGGCCCTGATAGGCGTCCGCCACCGCCAGTGCCAGCTCGGCTTTGCGGGGCTCTGTCGCAACGTACATGGCGTGCCCGACCAGGCGGCGCTCGGCGCCGGCCACGGCGAGGATGCCGTAACGCGTCGTGTAGTCGACGTCCACCAGCTGCTTGGCCAAAGCGTCGGCATTGCTGATGGCAGCGAAGAAACGGAAGACCCGGGACTCCATCGAGAGATCTGTGAAGAAGCGGGCAAGGTCCCCCTCATCATCAGGACGTATAGGTCGTACCGCCAGCGTGGATCCGTCACGAAGGACGACAGTGGCCTCTCGATGCGCGGGGTATTCAGCGGTCATGGTCACAGCTCATGCATACCCTCTCACGCTGTCTACGCAGCGATTCCGCCGACGAGGCGACCGACCGCTGCGGTGACTGCCATTGCCAATCCCCCTCCCACTAAGACTCTTACCGCTGCGCGCAGAATCGGCGCGCCTCCCGCACGCGCCCCAGCGATGCCAAGCGCGACCAGAGCAATGAGAGCGCTCACCACCACCGCCTGGGTCCGAGCGCCGGTCGGGACCAGTAGAAAAGCGACGATCGGCAACACAGCTCCAGCTGTGAAGCTCAGCGCGGAGTAGAGGGCCGCCTGGCCGGGACGGGCGAGGATGGCTGCCATGCCAAGTTCGTCACGGGCATGGGCGCCGAGCGCATCAGAGGCGGTGAGCGCTTCGGCGACCCTGGCGGCCAGTTCTGTTGGGAGCCCACGTTTCACATAGATCGCTGCCAATTCTTGCTTCTCGCCCTCTGGATGGGCCTTCAGCTCTTTGCGCTCTTGGTCGAGGTCGGCCCGTTCGACATCTCGCTGCGAGCTGACAGATACGTATTCGCCGGCGGCCATCGCCATAGCCCCCGCGACCAGTGCCGCAATGGCAGCCGTGAGCACGAAACTGGTCGAGGCTCCGGCTGCGATCACGCCGATCGCGACGCTGGCAACCGAAACAATTCCATCATTCGCGCCCAGTACTGCGGCCCGCAGCCATCCGGCGCGCTGCCCCCGATGGCGGACTCTCGCGACTGTACCCACCATGCGCAGTCTATCGACGGGTGTGACCGGCACCTGCGAGCGTCGCGCCCGTCATGCGGAGGGCCTCGGTCGCATGTCTTGTGACGGCAGGCCTAGGTCGCCTGGCGGCGGCTACTTGATCGGAACCAATCCAGGGTCAGCGAAATCGCCTGCTCATGAGGCGTTGGCCTGCTCCCGAACGCGCGGGCGAACTTGCT
The DNA here is from genome assembly GCA_035535675.1 of Candidatus Limnocylindria bacterium. Taxonomy (GTDB): domain Bacteria; phylum Chloroflexota; class Dormibacteria; order Dormibacterales; family Dormibacteraceae; genus Palsa-872. The sequence continues at coordinate 23,975 of DATLPO010000043.1, read as the reverse complement.
GTGGTCAACCACCCAGGGGTGCTGTCTTTGATAAGCCGTCTCTCTAACGGCCGCCATCGTTGGAACGACCAGGGCTAGCAGCGTGATTGCAAGCTCGGGTGCTGGTTGCAGTGTCGCCGGTCGCTGAAGTCTCGCGAAAACCATCTCGATGAAGTGACGGGTGGTGACCGTCTCGGCGCTCGGTACATGCCAGACCTCACCGAGCGCCTCGTCGTGCTCCGCAAGGGTGACCAGGTCTGTCGCGAAATCGTCAATGAACGTGAAGGTGTGGGGCGTATTCGGATCGCCCAGCACCTGCGCTCCCTTGCCGGCCAGCGCGCGCGCGAAGATGCCGTCGCCCCCTGTCGAATGACGTGCGTGTGGACCATAGAAATCTGAGGCGCGGCCGATAGTGGCTCTGACCTTGCCCTCAACGTGAGCACCCATGAGGGTGTTGGCGACATCGGCCCGGGCCCGAGTGTTCGGGCCGACAGGGCGGTAAGGGAGATCTTCGGTGATGGGACCGTCGACAAGTCCGTACGCGTAAAGGTTGTCCCCGTAAACCAGTTTTGCGCCGGCTGCGGACGCGCCTTCGATTATGCCGTTCATGAGCGAGGGCAGGAACTTCGCCCAACGACCGTACGGGCCGGTGGCGCAGTGGTACACCACGGCCGCGCCCTCGCAGGCAGTGCGTGATGCGGCCAGGTCGGTTGCATCCGCTGCCACCACTTCGGCACCTTGCGGAGCGGCGGGGGCATTGCCACTTCTATTGATGAGGCGAACCTCGTCCCCTGCGGCAGCGAGGTGGCGGGCGACCGCAAGCCCCAATGGTCCGGTTCCGAAGATCACGTTCTTTGGCATCGGCTCGACCAAGTTTATGGGTAGCCGGTCATACCGAGACTTCAATCACGACGACATGGGTTGAGCGCAGACTTTCACTGATCGGCCACTTTCGGCCGCAACAGAGGAGGTAGGCGCATGTTTATGAGCATCAGGACTTATCGCGTCGGTTCCGGACAGCTGGACGAGGTGGTGCGAAGAGTGGATGAGGGTTGGGCCGATCAACTGCGAAAGGAGCCAGGATTCCTCAGCTACCACGTTGTCGCAACAGGTCCAAATGAGCTCATGTCGATGACCGCTTGCCTCGAGGAGGACGGGTTGGAGCGCGTCGTCCAGAAGAGCGGCGAGTGGGTGGGCACGCGGCTGGTTGGTCTGGACGTGAAGCTCGAGCATTCGCATATAGGAAAGGTCGTATCTCATCTCGGCTGAGGGTGGCCGTTCGCCGGTGAATACCGCGGCGGCGACACGTACCGATCGCATCGTTGGCAGAGTGCGCGCAATACCGGTTGGCTTTGTCCGCACGTATGGCGACATCGACCGCGCCGCGCCGCGCCTGGTTGGGCATGTTCTTGCGACCATCGACGATGACCTTCCATGGCATCGCGTCGTCCGCTCGGATGGGAGCCTTTCGATGGGACAGAAGCAACGCGAGCTCCTGGTTGCAGAGGGCATACCGATGCGCGGCGATCGCGTTGATCTGCGTCACGTGCGTCTGGCTCCGAACTTCGGCGATGACTGATAGCCGGCAGTGACGGCCGGCTCTGCCCGTTCGAGCGAGGTGAGATTCGCTAAAGCTTCAGGAAGAACACCGGCGCAGCTGCAGCAAGCCCCGCGACAGCTTGCAATGCAAGAACGAGGAGTGCCGGACCTGGTGTTCGCGGCAGCCACTTGACAGCGAAGAATGCGATGACGGGTATCTGCCCAGCCATCAGCAGCTGCCAGAGATGCGCCGCGGTCCCCTCATCCGTCTCGTGGGTCACGCCGAACATCGCAAGGTGAACAAGGAGCACGCCGAGGGCGGCGATGGACATCGCCAGCGGGATCAGCGCGCTCGGCCGCTTCATCGTTGACCAGCTCGTCGCCAATGTCACGTCAGTTCATGAGCACGATAACCTGAGACGTTGACCACCGAGCGTGAAGAGGACAGGACGAGCCGCCTCCGTGGGTTTCTGGAGACCAGGCTCATTCCAGGAATTCTTGGAGAGCAGGCGCCCCTCGACCTGACCGCATTTTCCGTTCGCGGTGAGCCCATCAGCTACCAAGACGCCGTCCGTGGAGAATTCGCACCAGTCACCATCGGCGACCCATGGGGGCCGCCATGGAGCACGACCTGGTTCCACGTTCGGGGGACAGTGCCTGCCGGCTGGGCGGGCGGGAAAGTGGTTGCGGTCTTCGACCTCGGTTTCGCGGGCCAGTCGGGTTTCACGTGCGAAGCGCTCGCCTGGTCGGACGGCCGTCCCTGGCGGGGCGTCGACCCCAATCATCGGTGGCTGCCAGTGACTGGCTCAGAGGTCGACTTCTATCTCGAGGCTGCGGCCAACCCGACGGCCAGCGTGTCAGGAGCGGGCTCCGCGCCGTCGATGATCGCCATGAGGGAGTCGCCCGAGCCTGCATTCATCTTGCGCACGGCTGAGCTCAGGATCCAGGACGAGCACCACCGAAAAGTCGCGCTCGATTTCAAAGTCCTGCTGGAGCTTGCTGAGGCCTTGCCGGACGGCGGCCGGCGCAGCGAGATCGTGGAGGCTCTGGAGCGCTTTGCCCAGACCGATGATGCTGCCCACCTGGCCGAAGCACTTTCCCGGCCGAGCGCTGAAAGTCATCGGATCCATGCGGTTGGCCACGCACATATCGACACCGCCTGGCTGTGGCCGCTTCGCGAGACCCGCCGCAAGTGTGCGCGGTCGTTCTCCACGCAGCTCGCGCTCATGGACGAGTACCCCGACTACCGCTTCGCCTGCTCCCAGCCGGCCCAGTACCAGTGGATGAAGGAGTCCTACCCGACCATCTACGAGGCGATCAGGCAGAAGGTTGCCGCCGGCCAGTGGGAACCGGTGGGAGCGATGTGGGTGGAACCTGACTGCAACCTGCCTTCGGGCGAGGCATTGGTCCGCCAGCTTCTTCACGGAAAGCGCTTTTTCATCGAGGAGTTCGGCTACGAGCCAAAGGAGGCCTGGCTGCCCGATGTCTTCGGATACCCGGCCTCGCTGCCGCAGCTGATGGCGTCGGCCGGTTGCAGCTATTTCCTGACCCAGAAGCTGTCCTGGAACGATACGAACAAGCCGGCCCACCACACCTTCGTATGGGAGGGCATCGACGGGACCCGGATCTTCACGCATTTCCCGCCCGCAGACACCTATAACGGCGACTTCAGCGCCGGCGAGGTGGTCAGCAGCGCAGCGCATTTCAAGGATCACAACAGTTCGGCGCGCTCCCTGTACCTGTATGGATGGGGCGACGGGGGAGGGGGGCCCGAGCCGGACATGATCGAATCTGCACATCGGCTTCGCAACCTCGCAGGTGCGCCACGAATCGAGCTTTCACGTGCTGCAGATTTCTTCGCGGCGGCTTCTGCCGAAGGGCACGATCTCGCGACCTGGGTGGGCGAGCTTTACTTCGAGCTTCATCGGGGGACCTACACGACGCAATCGCGGACCAAACGCCTCAACCGGCGCGCCGAGCAGGCGCTGCGCGAGGCTGAGACGTGGTCCGTCGCAGCGGGCGATGGCTATCCCGCGTCCGAGCTGGAGGCGGCCTGGAAGCTGCTGCTCACCAACCAGTTCCATGACATCCTGCCGGGCTCGAGCATCGACTGGGTGTACGAAGACGCCGAGCGCGACCTGAGCGCCGTGATCGAAGCCGCGGACGCATTTACGTCAAACGCGGTCGGCAAGGTTGCTGGCGCCGGCGACGACATTGTCATTTTCAACGTCAACTCCCATCCGCGGCGCGAAGTGATCGACCTCGGCGATCAACTCAGCGTCGTCGAGGCTCCTGCCTGCGGCTGGGCTGTTCAGGAACATGCGCCGATGACACCCGAGCAAACGGTGGTCGTGTCGGATGGTGAGATGGAGAACGACCTTCTTCGTGTGCGCTGGGATCAGCACGGTTTGCTGACGTCAATCTGGGACAAGGAGGCGCGGCGCGAGGTCCTTTCGCCAGGCTCTCGAGGCAACCTGCTCCAGCTTCACGATGACAACCCGGCGCACTTTGACGCCTGGGACATTGACATCGAATACCTCCAGCACCATGTCGATCAGGTCGAAATTTCGGACCAGCACGTTGAAGTGCAAGGCGGTCTGCGCGGCACGGTGCGGTTCACTCGCGAATTCGGGCGCTCGCGTTTCTCGCAGCGGATGGTGCTCGACGCCGGCTCGCGCGTGCTTCGCTTCGAGTGCGATGTGGACTGGCAGGAGGTGCACAAGCTGCTGAAGGTTGCATTTCCGGTCGCAGTCCGTTCCTCACAGGCGACCTACGAGATCCAGTTCGGTCACGTCGAGCGGCCGACGCATGCGAACACGTCGTGGGATCAGGCGCGCTTTGAGGTATGCGGGCACCGCTGGGCGGATCTTGGCGAAGCCGGCTATGGCGTGGCCCTCCTCAATGACTGCAAATACGGCTACGACATCCACGGCTCAGTGATGCGCCTGTCGCTGCTTCGGGCGCCAACTCACCCGGACCCTACGGCAGACCGTGGCGCCCACCGATTCACTTACGCGCTGATGCCGCACCCAGGCGATCTCCGCGAGGCCGGGGTGATCGCAGCCGCCGAGGACTTGAATGCCCCGCTGAGAGTCGTCCGCGGGAAGCCGGCTCGCAGGCGCCGGTCCCTGGTCGAGATCGACACGCCGCAGGTCGTTGTCGAGGCAATCAAGCGGGCGGAGGATTCGGACGCGGTAATCGTCCGGCTTTACGAGGCATGGGGCGGAAGGTGCACCGCCCGCGTGCAAACGACCTTTGGCGCGACCAGGGCTTACCTCTGCGACCTGCTGGAGCGCGACATCGAACAGGTTGCGATCGACGATGGCTTGGTCGAGCTGACACTGACGCCGTTCAAGATTCTGAGCTTGAGGCTGGAGGTCTAGAGATCCGGCACTGGATAGCGGTTACTTGCCCCGCGGATCCTCGGCTTTGGTGATCGGCGCGTCCAAGCGGGGTCGAACCGGGCTGATGTGGATCTTGAAAGGCTCACCCGGCGCCCTGAAGTTCACCGCCAGGTGCTGGTTGTCGCAGAACGGCTTGTGCTGCGATTCGCCGCAGCGGCACAGCGTGACGCGAGGAAGAGTTTCTACTGTTCCATCCTCTCGTCGCACCTCGATCACACCGGTGACGAGGAGCGGTCCATTCCGCATCGGGGTCACCTTCACGCTGCGATGTGCCTCCGGCTCGCCGCCATCGAGGCGGCGATAAAGCAGGGCACCGCTCGGGCATCGCTCAACGATCTCTGCCACGGCATCGGCCTCACCCTCGTCGGGCAGCACCCATGGCCTTCGCTCGAGCTTGAATATACCCGGGTGGCCGCGAAGGCATTCTGCAATGTGGATGCAAAGGTCGAGGTCGAAGCTGACCTCGATGTCGCGGCCCCGATATACCTTGCGCACGCAAGGAGGTTACGCCGCCGTTGGAGGCGACTTCATCAGATCGGTTGCAAGGCCAAACTTGACATAGCTTTTCAGCCTGAATTATGGTGAGGGGCCTCAATATGAGTGGCCCCAAGTTTTCGGCAAGCCTCGCCCAGGACAGCGCCGGTCGGTTATATGACCCTGCCGTCAGGGCATCCCTCAAGCGAATGGCTGGAGCCGACAGCAGGCCTCTCGAAGCCGTCAGCGCGCTGCGGTTGGCTGCCAAGCGGCTTCACGACGCGACGCAGCGGTGGGCCGAGAGCCACGGCCTGACCGAGAGCCGTTTGCAGATCCTGACCTATCTGTACATAAGCCCTGGCCACCAGCTGCCGCTTGGAGCGCTGGCCGAAGCCCAGAGCCTCGCTCCTCGCACGGTCACCGGATTGATCGACAACCTGGAGCGTGACGGCCTTGTGCGCAGGATCCCGGATCCATCCGACCGGCGCTCAGTGCGTGCACGCTTGACCAAGGCGGGTCTTGCGCGGATGGAAGCCATGCGCATCGACGCCACCGCGCGGCAGGCCGCTGGGGCTGGAGGACTCAATACGAGCCAGCTGGCCGAGCTCCGGCATCTCTGCCTACTCCTGGTCCGCCACGTGGACAGCATTGCCGGGGAGGCCTGACCGATGTACGTGATCACACGGCTTGCCCTAAAGCTCGGATCTGTAGTGGTGCTGGCAGTGGTCGGGCTGTTCGGAGCAGGCATCTTCGCAGCCACACAGGTCCAGCAGGACCTGCTGCCCAACATCTCGTTCCCTGCTTTCATCGTGGTGACACCTTATCCGGGCGCCTCGCCGGAGATAGTCGACCAGGGTGTCACCCTGCCGGTCGTCAACGCTGTCCAGGGCGTTCCCGGGGTCAGTACCGTGACGTCAACGTCCTCGGCGGGCGTGTCTTTGGTGATCATCCTGTTCAAAGACGGGGCTGACACTAGCGCTGCCCGCCAGAACGTCGCGACCCGACTCGATGGAGTCAGAGGTCTCCTTCCTCAGCAGGCCATCGCACCCACCATCCAGGAGTTCTCCACCAGCTCGCTGCCGATCCTCGAGTACGCAGTGTCGGCGAATGAGCCGTTGGGCGATCTCGCCAGCCAGCTTCGGTCGGTCGTGATACCCAAGCTGAAAGGCCTGGTTGGCGTGTCGAGCGTGGTCATCACAGGAGCGCCTACAGATGAGGTGGACGTGACCCTTGACCCGGCCAAGCTGGCTGCGCACGGCCTCAGCGCAGGGCAGGTCGCCTCCGCCCTGCAGCAGGCGACGCTGGTCCAATCGATTGGGTCCCTCAGGGAGGGCAACACGGTGATTCCCCTCCAGGTTTCTGGCTCATTGACCAGCCTGGACCAGATCGGAAAGATCTTTGTCAGCCCAGTAAACATTCCCGGCCGCCCCGCACTTCCGCCGGTCCAGATCAACCAGCTGGGCACTGTGCAGTTCGTGTCGCTACCGGCAGACACCATCACTCGCACGAACGGCAAGCCAAGCATCGGGTTGCGAATCCTTAAGGCGGCCGACGGCAACACGGTCACTGTCGCGAACGAGATCAAAGCTGCGCTGCCTGACCTGAAGACGCGTATCGGAAACGGAGTTCAGTTCGCCGGCATCCAGGATCAAGCGACTCCGATCAGCAATGCGATCACAGCCATACTCCAGGAGGGCCTGCTCGGCGCGGTCTTCGCAGTCGCGGTGATTTTCCTGTTCCTCCGGAGCGGCCGGGCAACGTTAGTCGCAGGCGTTTCGATTCCACTTTCGCTACTTGTCGCACTGCTCGTGCTGTGGTGGCAAGGCATCACCCTGAACATCCTGACCCTGGGCGGCATGATGGTGGCAATCGGCCGCGTCGTGGATGACGCAATCGTGGTGTTGGAAAACATCAGCCGTCATGTGGCCGAAGGCGAGAGGCCGATGGTCGCTGCCTACACAGGTGCGCGGGAGATCACCACCGCGGTCACATCGTCAACGCTCGCGACAGTTGCAGTCTTTCTGCCGATTGTTTTCCTGACCGGCATCGCCGGCAGCTTCTTCCGTCCGTTCGCGCTGACGGTGGTCACCGCGATCATTGCTTCACTTGCCGTCGCTGTGACGGTGGTCCCGTTGCTGGCCTCACGGCTGCTGCGTCCGGCGCCGGCTGACAAAGTCGAGCGGCGGCTGCGCTACAACTGGATGCAGGGCATTTACGTCCCGGTCATCAAGTGGGCGACCAGCCATCGCGCGATCACGCTCGTCGTGGCAGCGGTGATGTTCGCGGGCTCGATGGCGCTGCTGCCCTTCCTCCGCGTCAATCTCCTCGACCAATCCGCAAGCCCCAACTTCCCGATTGCGATCACGATGCCAGACAACTCCACCCTTACCGAGACCGACGGCGAGACGCAGAAGGTGGAGAGCCTGATTCAAGGTGTGCCGGGGATCAACGCTTTCCAGGCGACTGTCGGCGGAGTCGGTGGCGCGTTTGCCGCTCCCGGGACCTTGCCGGCCGACCCGACGCTGGCCTCCGTGACAGTGCTTGTAAAAGAGGGGGCATACGACCAGGCCCTCAAGGGGGTAACCGAGGCCCTGAAGGGTTACAGCGGCCCCGCCCGTATCGACCTTGGCCAGGCGTCAAGCAGCTCCAACTCCAGCAGCAGCCAGATGCAGGTCGACGTGCACGCGCCGAACCAGGACATCCTGGTTCAGGCCAACGACAGGGTGCTGGGGGCGCTATCGCAGGTCACAGGTTTGAGCCAGCTCAAATCGAATCTTGCAGCGTCCAAGCCTCAGTACCAGCTGGTCCCGACCGACAAGTTGGGGCAGTCCGGCCTGACGCTCCAGCAGCTGGCGCTGACCATCGCCCAACAGGTCAACGGGATAGTCGCCACCCAGGCCACCCTGCCGCAAGGGAGGGTCAACGTCAGGATCCAGCTGCCTCCCGGCACCGCCGACAATGCGGCGGCGCTTGCGAAGATGCCAATTCCGACAGCTCTAGGGGTCGTGCCGCTCTCGACCCTGGCGACGCTGACGCAAGTTCAAGGCCCACAGGCGGTGAGCCGCACAGATGGCGACCGCACTGCGTCGATCACAGGGACGATCACCAGCGACAACACGCAGAAGGTGCAGGCTGACGTCGCCACGGCGCTGACCGCCGTGTCGCTGCCTGCCGGCGCTTCCACGTCAACCGGCGGCGTGTTCGCCCAGCTTTCCTCGCTTTTGACCCAGTTCGCCGTGGCGATTCTCGCCGCCATCGTCCTGGTCTACTTGATCATGGTGGCGACGTTCAGATCGCTGCTGAAGCCGCTCGTGCTCCTCGTCTCCATACCCTTCGCTGCCAGTGGTGCGATCGTCGCTCTGGTGGTGACGAGGACGTCGCTGTCGCTGCCCGGAATGATCGGGCTGCTGATGCTCATCGGAATCGTCGTCACTAATGCCATCGTCCTTCTCGACCTCGTGGAGCAGTATCGGGATCGGGGCCTGAGCCTCCACGACGCCCTCATAGAAGGAGGGAGGCACCGGCTGCGCCCAATCCTTATGACCGCTTTCGCGACGATGCTGGCCCTGGTGCCTCTAGCCGTGAGCGGCAACAGCGGGGGCGCATTCATCAGCGCCCCGCTCGCGATCGTCGTCATCGGCGGGCTGTTTACGAGCACATTGCTGACCCTGGTTCTGGTGCCGGTCCTCTACTCGCTTGCGTCACGCTTCACCGGAGCAAGGTCGACGCGGGATCTTGACGCCCTGTTCGACGCAGCCCAGGACCGCAGGTTCAAGCCAATCGGTGGTCGTGGTGCTGTGGTTGCGGCCAACGTCGTTGCGGCCGATGGGCTCGAAAGAACCTTCTCGGTCAGCGTCGTGGTCGAGCCTGTGCCAGGCCGGCCCGGAGATCGAGCAGTGCTGGAGCGCCTGGCCGCCGAGGGCCTCTCCTTCGCGCCAATTCCTGGCTCGGCCAAAGTCAGGGTCACCATCCCCAGGGTTGCGGCTGGATCCGAGGCGGACGCCAAGAATGTCGCCGTATCCAGGGTCACGCAGATGCTTCCGCGCGAAGGCTATGTGGTTTCCAACCCTGAGCTCAATGCTGATCCAGAGCGCGCGCCAGTCGCCGCTGGTCAGATTCCAGCCTGAGCGCGTAACCCGACCCTTTAGGCCTGTTTCAAACCGAGGAAGCTCTCCAGCTGGCCGAGCGCCTTGTCGACTCGCGCCGCCGCTGTGTTGGCGACCGGCACCATGAACAGCCCGTTCAACGTTGCGATGACGAGCGCAGCAACGGCATCGGGATCCAGCTCAGAGTCGGCGAAGCCTTCTTTTTGAGCGTGCCGCACGAGCGTGCGCAGGGTGCTGTGCCATGTGTCGATGGTGGCTTTGAAGATGGCCTCGATGGCTGGATCGCGCCCCGACCGAAGCGCCAGCTCTCCCATGACCACGAATAGCTCGGGCTCGGTCGCGGCCAGTCTCCGGACCCCCCTGAGCTGCGCTGCCAGCTGCTCGCCGGGCTTCGAGCCCGGAGCGAAGGTCGTCCTGAAACGACCCATGGCGTGTGCGACAACTCCCCTGATGAGAGCCTCTTTGGTCGGGAAGTAGTAGTGAAGGGTGGCGATATTGACGCCGGCCTCAGCTGCGACATCCCTGGTTCGCAGGCCCTCGAAGCCGGCTTCGGCCAAACGCCGGTAGGCTGCCTGGACGAGCGCCTCACGCCTGGGTTCCGCATCGGGCGTCGCTGCAGGTCGGCCGCGCCTAGCTCTCGTCTTCACATCCAATCAATCACTTGATGGATTATACTGCTGAGCGCAACAGTTATCTCTTTCAACACGCATGGAGGAGGCTCTCATGAATCAGAAAGTATCGGTCGATCAGACGCAGCGAAGGGGCGGCCCAACCAAACCGAGCGACGTATCGGGTCTTGTCGACAAGGTCGTGCGGCCGTTGACGCGGGTTCTCAACCCGTTCGTGGCGCGAGTCGCGGGCGGGCGCTGGTTTCCAATGTGGTCGCTGCTCAGCCATCGTGGACACAAGTCGGGCCGAATGTATGAGACCCCGATCAGCGCCCTGCCGAAGGGAGAGTTTTTCTGGCTCAGCCTGGCTTTCGGAGAGGGCGCGGGCTGGGCGCGCAACATTCTGGCCGCCGGCGAGTGCGAGCTCCGTTATCGGGCGGCCGACTACCACCTGGTCGACCCCGTTGTGGTCGAAGCCTCGTCTGTGCCGGCGCAGCTGCCCTCGCTCATGCGCTTCGGCCTGCCTCTGATGGGCGCTGCCAAAGTGCTGCGCATGCGCGTTGCCGGGCCCCCCGCATCGGGAACTGTTGCCTAGCGCTCTGTCTTGTCTTGGCCGGCAGGCGCGGGTCAAGTTGTGGTCTCTTGTTCACCTGCGATGAGCGGCTACAAGGACATCGAGCCGGAGCCGGTTCCCTTCAGTCTTACTCCACTGTTCGAAGCCCGCTGGTCGTACGAAGAATTCGAACGCGTCATGCCTTTTGGTCCTGACTCGGAGGGCCAGGTGTATGCGTTCAGCAAGCCGGCGCTCGTGGACGGAGAAGGGCTGTCAGGGGCGTATCGCCTCACACAGTTTCCCCGCCGGCGAGTCGATGGAGTGCTTCTGCCAGACGTGCACGGCTTCATCGAGACCCAATCCGGTGCACAGGTGGCAACCAGGGCGGGCGGCTACGGCCTCCAGGTGCCGGGCGAACCAGGAAATCGGAACGTGACTCACTGGTTGCGGATGTGGTCCGGTGCGCAAGAGCTTGCCTGGGTCAACTCGGCGGTCGCATTTGGCGTCGGCTCATTTGTCGGTGACGAGGCCCGTGTCAGCTATTACGTCGCCGCCCCGGCTGAGGCGCCCTCTGAGGCGCCTCCTGGTGCGCCGGCTCTCGAGTTGCTGGGCACAGCCCGCTGGGAGTACCCGAATTACGATGCCGTGCATCAATTTGGCGATCGAGAGGGCGTTGGCTACGCAACCAGCGTCGGTGACGTCCAGGGTGGCATTCTCGCTGGGAAGTGGCGCGGCTGGCACTACCCCACCTACCTCCGAAACGGTCTTTACCAACTTGATGCACACGCCGAGATAAGCGGCGCCGACGGTCCAATCGTCAATCGGCACGCAGGTCTTGCCACAACACCCGCGAACCCATCGGGAGACGCGATTTACGACGTGGTCCAGTACGCCACGTTCGTGACGGCCGCGCCCGGTCTCAAGCAGTTGAACAGCACCCTGGCGTTAGGCGTCGGGTTCGTACGCGCTCCCGGCCTTGTGAGGTGCTCTTACTACAGTGTGAGTGCCTTGTAGCCAGACGACCGCGGCATAGTTGCTGACTTTGTTACGGCGCGAGAGTGATCCTTTGGCTTGGGTATTTGTTTGTTAAGCACCTGGTATGCACCCGCAATAGAAGATGGACTGACTGACAGTCGCATCCGGATAGTCATTGTCGATGATCATCAGATCGTCGCCGATGCTCTGGCGGCATTGTTGAACCAGCAACCGGACATGATGGTCGTGGGCAGTTCAGCCTCGGTCGCGGACTCCGCAGAGCGAGTCATGGATCTCCACCCGGATGTTTTGATAGTGGACTTTCGACTCAATGATGGAACCGGCACAGATGCAGTTTTCGCCATGCGGGCTGTGGGCTGCAAAGCGAAGGTGATCTTCCTGAGCCGTGACGATGGCGAAAGCGCTCACTTCGCCGCGCTCGAGGCTGGAGCAAGCGCCTTCATCCACAAGTCACGGGCGACTGCCGAATTGATCGACGCCGTTCGCAGCACAGCCGATGGTGGAAGCCTGTTCGAGCCGACCACCATCGCGGCGATGGTGAACACACGCCGGGAGGCAGACCGCCAACGTGAACGGCTTACCCCACGCGAGAAGGAAATCCTAAGCCTGATGGCCGGCGGCACCTCGAGCCGCGAAATCGCGACTGCGCTGGGGATCAGCTACTACACGGTGCGCACACACATCCGCAGCCTTGGCGTCAAGCTCGCCTGCCACAACAAGATGGCTGTTGTGCTGAGGGCGCGAGAGTTGGCCCTCGTCCACTAGCTCAGCCTGGGGTCGTTCTCGCCAGCGTCAGCTCTCATCGGTTTTCGGGCCTCGTAGGGCACTCCAGCCGAGCAGACCCGACACGCCTTCCACTTTGCCCAGGACCTCAAAACCGCGCTCGGTGATCGTAAAAGCCCACAACCCCTTTTCGTGATTGCTGTCGCGCATCTTGACTATCGCAACCGCGCGTCCTACTTCAGAGTCCTGTTCGATGTAGCGCAGCAAAACGACGTTGTGGTAGAGGAACGAGAGACCGCCTATCAGTTCGGTAGTCGGGCCGAGGCTGCTTGTCTCGCTGGTAGTCAACACGGATACTCCGCCGGCACGCAATGAACCCAGCAAGGAGCGGGCATAAGCGGAAAAGCGCTCCGATTCGCGAGCCGCAACCACCATCTCTGCCAGGCTGTCGATCACCATCCGCTGGAGCGGGGCTCTCTCGAGCTCCTCCCGAACGATCCCTGCGATGTAGTCGAGGTCGAGGGACACCTCCTCGACGTGGAAGATCTTGAGCTGACCCGAGGCGATGGCGGGCTTCAGGTCCCAGCCAAAGCTTGCCGCCTTGCGCACGAGCTGAGTCGGTGTCTCCTGGAAGGTCACGTAAAGACCGCGTTCGCCATTTTCCAGCCCTTGCATGATGAAGCGCAGCGCCAGTGCAGTCTTGCCGCAACCCGACGGACCCAACACAAGCGTCGACCCTCCCGCCGGCAAGCCACCGTGGGTCATTTCATCGAGTCCGGGCACACCGGTTGAAATTCTGCCCTCAACCTCTGCTCGAGACTTACTGTGCTCATCCAGCGTCTCGGCCCGCACGAACAACTTGATGCCGCCAGCGCCGATCTGGAGTGGATGCTTGCCCGTCAGGTGCTTTGAGCTGCGCAACTTCCGCACACGCAGCCAGCGCCGGTCCGTAGGCTCGTGTGATTCATACACCAACTCCAGGATCCCGTCAGCAAGTGAGAACTCGGGCGCGGACCCAAGCTCGTCCGCCGTGTATTCGCCGACAAAAATCAGTGTCGTGTCCGTGTGTGCGACACGGGTGACAAGCTGGTAGACGGCTGCCCGTAATGAGCGCCCGTCACCGCTGAAGTCGCGAAGCGCTTTCGCGCTGTCGATGACCACGATCGCGGGGTTCTCAGTGACGACTTTGCGGACAACCTCGTCCATCATTGCCGACAGCCCATCCTCGTTTGACAGCAGCAGGTCCCCGAGGTTGATGAACTCGACCCTGACCTCGAGGGCACGTCGGTCGAAAAAGTCAAAGACCTCTAGATGGGTTAGGAACTTCTCGGGCGGTTCCGAGATCGTCGAGTAATAGATGGCTTTCCTTTCCTGAGTGCCATTGGTGAAACAGATCTGTTGGGCCAGGATGGTCTTGCCTGTCCCGGGGGAGCCGGCAATGACGATAAGCGATCCGAATGGCAGCCCGCCACCAAGAATGGAATCGAGCCTGGGAATGCCAGTGTTGAGTCTCTTCACGCCCGACCCTCCATGGGCCTTCCACCGATCGGGTTGTTGGCAACCGCTCGGATGCGATCGGCTAGTTTGGAGGCGGTAAAAGGCTTCGTGACGACCGCATCCACCTCGAGGCTCTCGGCGGCCTCGGGGTTACTCGACACGACGACGATCCGCATCGTCGCTGTTCTCGGCTCTGATCGAAGGCGGCGGATCAGCTCAACCCCGGTCATGACAGGCATCATCAAATCAGTCATAACCATATCCGGCAGGGGGTCGGGTCTGATGAGGTCGAGCGCCGCGGCGCCGTTGCCGGCCTCAACGACGTCGTAACCCTCCCTCTCGAGGATCAACCTGAGCACAAAGCGCGTGCTCGGGTCATCGTCCACGATCAGGATCGTGCTCAAATCCGCGTCAAGCGCAAGGCTGTGCACTGCGCCTTGCCTTCTCATTCAAACCCCACATCCAGTGTCGCCCCCTTGAATCTCCCCGCATTGCTCGGGCCACACCACGAAATTGGTTTGTGGAAATCCGATCGGGCTCTTGATAAATGGAACTGCCTAAGTTGTCAACACCGCAAGAATTCTTGCCCAGGATCAAAGTCACCGTTTGGCAGGTGAGCCCGAACTCGCCGGCTGCTCGACAACCAGGCAATAGCCTTTGCCCTTCTCCGTGACCAGAGCGCAGTAAGGCTTGAAAGGCAAAAGTTTCAGGCGAAGGCGTGTCACATAGCTCCTCAGCTGTTCTTCGGAGGCTTCGGGGCCCCATGCCTGAGAAACCACCTCGGCGGCGGGGAAGAATTGATTCGGGCTCGTCAAAAAGAAGGAGAGCAGCTGCCACTCACGCTTGGTCAAGGAGGCTGAGCCTTCATCGCCGGTGACTTGACGATTCCCGGCATCAAAGACCAGCCTTCCCAGCTCGATGCGCGTCGCAATTGGAACCACCGACACCGGCCCGGGTCGACGAATCTCCGCTTTGATGGCTCCGATCAGGGCGTCCGGGACGAACGGTTTGGGAAGGATCTGGTCGGCGCCTGCTTTGTATATCTCGAGCGTTTGCTTGGTTTCGTCATACGACTCAGCCAAGACAATCAGGGGGGTCTGCGCAAACGATCGGAGCTTAGCCACCTCGGCCGGCATCACGGGAGACTCGGCGCTCGTGCCGACGATGATCATGTCGTACTTGTGCTCGCCATCTAACTGACGTCTGGCTTGTCCGAGCTCGGCAACACTCTCAAACTGCGCGCCTGCCATTTCCACGAGGTGAGAGATGACCGAGCGATATCCCGGGTTGGCGTCGACAACAAGGATTCGAGGTAGGCTGGCCCGCTGTCGAGCCCGACCGTTGCCCTTGGTTTTCTCCATCGAAGTTCTGCCTCATCCGAAACCTGCCGACAAAGGGTCGAGCGAACCCGACCTCCAATAATCCCCGCGAAACGAACCATAGGGCAAGTACGGATGTCGCCTGAAACCGTCGCGGTCGTGCAGCGCAACAAGAATTGCGATCGCGTCGTGTTCGTCGCAATATTTCTTGCGCGTGCGGCGGTAGATTTCCACGCGCCAAGCTTGTATAGGTTCATATTGCAAATCGCTTGACAAGGTCTGATCGGTACCGGCGTTTTCTGAGCACCTTCGTTCAGCTGTCGCTGGTGGCCTTGGCTTACTGGCTCGGAGCTCGCTTGAGCTTGAACCTGGCGCTCGTACACGGCCAGGTGACGCCGATTTGGCCACCTACCGGGATTGCCCTCGTGGCCATTCTTGTTTTTGGCCGACGGATGTGGCCCGCGATCTTCGTTGCTGCCCTGGCGGTCAACCTGCCAATCGGGCCCTCATTGCTGGGCGCGGCCTTGATCGCTGGCGGCAACACTCTTGCGCCGCTGGTCGCGGCCGAGCTCCTCCGGCGCGCCGACTTCCGGCTCGAGCTTGACCGGTTGCGAGACGCCGCGGCGATCATCGGCCTTGGCGCCCTGGTCGGCATGGCGATAAGTGCGACCATTGGGACGTCCGTGCTGGTCCTGTCGGGGGCAGTGCCAGCAACCGACTTTCTGTCAACCTGGGCCGTTTGGTGGACCGGCGATGCGATGGGCGTGCTCCTCGTTGCCCCGTTCTTGCTGGGCCTGCTGCCGAGCGCGCCAGGTCCGGCGCTCACGTTGCGCAGTGGAACCGAACTCGCCGCCCTCCTCGTCGGAATTGGGCTTGCGACTTACGCTCTATTTCAGAATCGGCTGCGCCTCGAATACCTGATCTTTCCATTGATCATGGTTGCGGCCTGGCGCTTCCGCTTACGAGGTGCCGCCCCCGCCGCGCTCATCGCCTCTGGCGTCGCCGTCTGGTCGGCAGTCCACGGGACGGGACCCTTCGCCACGGAGACCGTGGTCCAGAAGATGATCACGCTTCAGGTGTTCAACGTCTGCGTTGCACTCACGTCATTCGTGCTTGCGTCGTTCGTCACGATGCGCGAAAGCCAGGAGGAAGTGACGCGCCTTTACGTGGCCGCGACTGCAGCCAACGAGGCTAAGAGCGAGTTCCTTAACATGGCGGCGCACGAACTCCGAACCCCCATCACCGTGTTGACCGGGTATCTGTCGCTGCTGTCTGACGGAGGAATGGGTCCCGTGCCGGGAGCTTGGGCCCAGCCGCTCGACGTCCTTACGGCGAAGACGGGCGAGCTCGACAAAGTCGTGGACGACCTGCTTCAGGCTTCGCGAATCGAATCCAGATCCTTGCCCCTGGCTGGAGCAATGATCGACCTGAGAAAGGTCATTAAGGACTCGGTTGACCGCGCTCAACTACGGGCCGATCTGCTTCACGCCGAGATTTCGACCGAGCTTGCCCATGATCCAGTGGTCGTGAAAGCAGACGCGGTGCAGCTGGGTCGAGTGCTCGACAACCTGATCAACAACGCCCTCTCGTACACAGTCCGGCCGGTACGAATCGCCATCGAAATGTCGACGGACTCCGAGCACGCAGTAGTTCGCGTCGAGGACAACGGGGTCGGAATCGCGAAGCATCAGCATGAGAAAATTTTCGACCGCTTTTATCGGAACGCAGGCCCCATGGCCGTTAATGTCCCAGGCGTTGGGCTGGGCCTATACATAAGCCGGCAACTCGCGCAGAATCACGGCGGCACCCTACGTGTCCAGCGCAGCACGCCTGGAGAGGGCACTGTCTTCGCTCTTGAACTACCTCTCGTCGATCAGGGCCCCTTCTCCTCTTGAAGGATGTTGCCTCCGTCGACAACCAGGGACTGCCCCGTGATGTACGACGCGCCGGGCGAAGCAAGGAAAAGCACCGCAGCAGCGACTTCTTGTGGGGTTCCCGCACGACCGATCGGGGTATGAAGCGCCGCTGAGCCTTCGGACATCGTCGACGACCCTGTCGCGATCCAGCCAGGGGCCACTGCATTGATAGTGATGCCGTCTGCGCCCGTCTCTAGCGCCACCGCGCGCATCATCCCGTCCATCGCCGCCTTTGCCGCACTGTATGCGGCCATGCCGCGATTGCTCACCACCGGACCGGTGACCGAAGAGACGTTCACGATTCTGCCGTACCTTCGCGCGACCATTCCAGGCAGGACAGCGCGGGTCATTAGAAATGCCGTGTTCAAGGTGATCGCGATCTGCCGCTGCCAATCTGCGTAGGAGGTCTCCTGCAGGGTTGCGTCCTCGAGCGGCTTCCCCGTCTGAGCCATGCCTGCGTTGTTGACGAGAACGTCGATCCGCCCACTCTGTTCAAGGACCGATTCCACCAGCGTCTTGGCGGCACCTTCGTCGGTCAGGTCTGCCACGAAAGCTGACACCTTTTTGCCGGTTGGGTCGAGCTCGCGCGCTCGGTCATAAATGCGATCGGTCGTCGAGGTGATGGCCAGCTGGAAGCCATCGGCAAGCAGTCCTCGTGCGATCGCAAAACCGATCCCGTCCGGGCTTCCCGCGCCAGTTACAACTGCTGTTTGTTTGGAGCTCACCGCGCCTTCGTGTAGGTCAGGTCAAAGTCACGTTTCCATCGCTTGCCGTCGGTCGATGCCTCCCACGTGCCCTTGATGACCGTCTTGTCCCGGCTGAACCGGCCCTTGAAGCGCTGCGAGAAATTCAGCGGCGAGAAGTCCGGCGACCTTCTCGAGAGTTCCCAGACGCCGGCCTTGAAGCTCATCGCATACACGCGAGTGACGCCTCGCGAGTCGAAGTAGTGCTGGGTGTACTTCCCACTCCTCGGATCAACGCTGATGATTGTGATGCTGTCAGGTACCGGGTCTGGAGCATCCGATCGCGCAATAACGTACTGACCGCCCAGCGCCCACTCAAACGTCACATGGCCGGAGGGCGAGCCGGGAAACGAAGCCTCGACCACCCACTCGCCGAGAAAAGCGTCCAGGCGCTTCAGCGCTGCCTTGGCTGCTTTGTTCATTCTGCCCTCTCCTTCTCGTCTGGGTGCCCGGTGTTTCCGAAAGCGATCCGGTCTCGCACCACCGGGGCACGGCCCAGGAGACGGGCCCGTTGTACAGCATCCTCTCCGAAGCGATTGCGGATCGCGTCGATTGCCTTCTCAATTCGTGCGCCTCGAGGTGAGGCGGGGTCTGCGAAGAGATCCATCTGCGCGGGGTCGGTATCGCTGAGCCCGGCCAAGCCGACACCCAACGTTCCAACAAGTAGGCGTGGATCGCGCGCAGCCATCAACTTCAGCGCTGCCTGGTAGATCTCGTCGCCTGTCGCGATTGGGTGCGCCAGCTTCGACTGCTTGGAGAAGCGCGCAACGTCAGGACGATAAACGACGCCGATCGAGACGACGCTGCCGCGACGCCCCGCCGCTCGCAGCCGCCGCCCGACCATGTCTGACAGGCGCATCAACAGCTCCTCGAGGTCGCGCTGAGAGCTGGTCGCGCGAGCGAGGACGTGAGAATGGCTGTAGCTCTTGCGTTCGGCGCTTTGGAAGACGCCCGCCTCGAAGCCCCGCAGCCGCTGGTGCCACGAGCTCGCGAAATCGGCGCGCATTCCCGCCAGCCCGAGCTGCTCAATCGACGCCCGCAGGAACTCGATTGCGCTGTTGATGCCGGCGCGGCGCAGGCGCGCGGCCGTAGCTTCCGCGACGCCTGACAGGTCCGTGAGCTCTAAGCGCTCGAACACCGAAACGAGATTGTTGTGGTCGATGCGCGCCAGGCCGTCTCGCTTGTTGAGGTTTGACGCCTGCTTGGCCATCCAGATCGAAGTCGAGACCCCGACTGAGCTGGTCACGAATTCGCCGATCTCCTCTCGGATCGCCTTCTTGATGGCCATGCCAACGCCTTCGGGGCCCAGCTTGACCAGGCCCGGGGTCCCCGCGAGGTTCACGGATGCTTCGTCGATCGACATGCGCAGGACGTCGGGGCTGTGCCGCTCAATGATGTCGATCATCTGGTCGGATGCATCGCGGTACCGAGGTGGATTCGGCTCCATGACCACGATTCGTGGAAAGATCGCTTTCGCCTCATAGACGCGCATGCCTGTCTTGATGCCGAGGTCGCGGGCCTCCCTCGAGGAGGAGACGATGGTCGCGGCGTCGGTGGCGTACGCCGCGATCGCCAGCGGCCTGCCACGCAGCTTCGGATCGTGCTGCTGCTCGATCGAGGCGAAAGCGCAGTTCAGGTCGACGACGAGGGTCGCCGGCTCAGCCGTGTTGAGCCCGAGATCCAGTGCAGCACTCGCCACAACGAGCAAATGTTCGCACAAGGCGGACGAGCGCGCCGAAGGCGAATGATAAGTCGCAAGCCTTATCATTTGCTATCAAATGGCAACGGTCTGGGCGCCCACCCCGTACCGGCCCGGCAACGGGATCGATCCGCCCTATCTCGGCGACCGCGAGGAGCAGATCGAGGCGGTTCGCGGCTTCCTGCGCAATCCTCGGCATCCTCGCAACGTGCTCATCACCGGGCTCCGCGGGGTTGGGAAGACAGTGCTGTTGAACCGGATCCAGGGCGAGGCGGAGTCCGCCGGCTGGATCGTCGTCGATCGAGAGTTTTCGGAGAGCGACACCGAACCTCATGCGTTTGCGACCGCGGTGCTCACCGACGTCAACCGTGCCCTCAGGCGGCTGAGCCTTTCCACAAGGCTGAAGGACAAGGCCGGCCAGATGCTGCAAGCGGCGATCGACCTGGTGGGGGCCCTGACTGTGAGCTACGGCGAGTTCAAGGTGAGCGTGGACACGAAGCGGCGGCGAGGCGAGGCACCTCGCAGATTCGACGATGACCTTCGCGAGGCTCTCACCCACATCTGCGAGCTGTGCGTCAAGAGCGAGTACAAGGGCCTCGTGCTTCGCTACGACGAGTTCCATGTCGTCCGCGAGAAGCCTGGAGATCTGACACTGAGCGCGCTGCTCAGCGCGACGTCAGCCGTGCAGCAGCGGAGCCTTCCGATGATGCTCATGCTCTGCGGCCTGCCGCCCGTGGTCGACAACCTTTCGCGGTCGAAGAGCTATTCGGAGAGGATGTTTGCGACCCAGGAGTTGGGCAACCTACGCCCGCCGGAGGACAGAGCGGCGCTGGTCGACCCGGCGGTGAGGCTTGGGCGCCGGTACGCGGACGAGGTGGTCGACGCCGTGATGGCGGACACCGGCGGCTACCCATTCTTCATCCAGGTCTACGGCGATGCACTGTGGACCGGATCGCAGGGGGAAACGATCGGCATGCCCGACCTCCGGCGCTTGCGGCCGCGCATCCTCGCCACTCTCGACGCAGGTTTCTTCAGAGCCCGCTACGTTCGTGCATCGCCGCACGAGCGCCTGCTCATGCGAGATATCGCGAAGTTTGGCGAGAGCGCGACCATCGAGCAGCTGCAGCAGGCCTCGGGCCGAAGAAATAACGAGATCCAACCCACGGTCAGCGCGCTGATCCAGAAGGGCCTTGTCTACAGGCCGGAAAGAGCGCGCATCGCGTTCACCGCCCCGATGTTCGGTGCCTTCCTCCTCCGGACCCCAAATTGATACGAATTGATAATGGCCTCCCCTTATCAAATGCACGCGAAAACAAACTCCCCTCCCCCCTGCGGGGAGGGGATGGGGGTGGGGGACGCGAACGCGTCCTCTCCAGACGCGGCGAGGTCCGGCGACAGCCGGACTGTGAAGGCCCGAAAGTAAAGCCCCCTACTTAGAGCTCCGCCCTCACCTGTGCCGCCGCGCGCGCGAGCGCGCTGAGCTTCCCGAAGGCCTTGGCCCGCGGAAGGTATTTCATCCCGCAATCGGGCGCGAGGATGAGGCGCTCGGGTGCTACGAACCGGAGCGCGTTCCTGATCCGCCCGACGATCGTTTCCACGTCTTCGACCGCCGCATCGTCAGCGAGGTCGACGACCCCGACGATGAGCCGTTTCTCACCAAGGGCCTTCAGCACCGACAAGTCGACCTTCTGTTGCGCCGATTCCATGGAGATCATCCCGACGTTCACGTCCGCCAGCTCCTCGAGGAACGGATAGCCGTTGGGACGCGAGTGGACGATGTGCGCGTATCCAAAGCACGTGTGCAGCGCCGTGGCGCCGGCTATCCCTTCGAGCGCGCGGTTGATCGCCTTGATCGCGAATCTGTGAGCCTTCTCGGCCCTTGCCTGAAGATACGGCTCGTCGAGCTGGACGACATCCGCCCCCGCGGCAAAGAGGTCACGCACCTCTTCGTTGACAGCCTCGGCGAGGCCCATCGCCAGCGCCTCCTCGTCGTGGTAGTAGTCGTCCTGGGCCTGCTGCGACATCGTGAAAGGCCCCGGGAGGGTCGCTTTGATCATGCGATCGGTGTTGGCGCGGAGAAACTGCACGTCCCGCACCTCGACGGCTCGCGTGCGCCGTATCGGACCGACCACTCGCGGGACTGGGTTGGGGTGCCCCGTTCTGTCGAGTGCCGTGCCCGGGTTGTCGAGGTCCATGCCCTCAAGCGCTGTCGCGAAGCGATTGGAATAGCTCTCGCGCCTGATCTCGCCGTCCGTGATGATGTCGATCCCGGCGCGCTCCATGTCGCGGATCGCGACAACTGTCGCATCGTCCTGCGCTTGCTCCAGGAATTCATGCCGTGGCCGCCAGATCTCGAGGGCTCTCGTTCGCGGTGGAAGGCGGCTGCCGAGCACCTCGCGATCGACGAGCCAGTCAGGCTGCGGGTAGCTGCCGACGACAGTGGTCGGCAAAAGCTGCGCCATGTGGGGAAGCCTAGCCCCCTCCGGCCCTTCGGGAGGAGAACGGTCCGGCGAGCTCGCCGGACCTCGCTGGCGCATCATTTCGTCCTGACGTGGCTGCGACACCAGGCATCAACAAATCCCGCTCGGCCGCCGGACGGCTGACGGGCGACGACTGCGATCGCGATTGGATCTGGGACCGCAAGGTCGAGACCGCATCCGAAGACGAGAAGATCACGATGGCCTCGGCCGCCTGGGATCGCCAGCTCCAACACCTGATGGAAGGGTCTCCTTATTACAAGCGCAAGCTCGGATCCATCAAGGTCCGGCTGGCTGACATCGCCAAGCTTCCTTTCACCACCAAGGACGAGCTCCGTGTGGCGAGCGAGGAGCAGCCCCCCTGGGGCACGAACGCGGGCGTTGCACCCGAACACATCAAGCGCGTCTACCAGACCAGCGGGACAACCGGTTCGCCGACTGTCATCGCCCTCACCCGAGCCGACATGGACACGTGGACCTCGATCGGTGCACGAACTTACTTTGCGACGGGCATACACGACCACCACAGCGTTCTCACCACCTTCGGCGCGGGACCTTTCGTTGCGGGACACACCCACTTCGTGCTGACGCGGGTTGGTGCGCGGGCGGTGCCCATCGCGCCTGGCGACACCGCAAGGGTGATCGCCGGGCTGAGAGCCGGCCTCGCCGATACGTTGCTGGCGACGCCATCGTTCGCTCAGTACCTTGCAAACCGTCTCGAGACCACCGGGCCAGATCCGACGTCTGCTGGGCTGCTTCACGTCGTCACCGGCGGCGAGCCGGGCGGCGGAATTCCAGCGATCCGCGACCACATCGAGAAGGTCCTTGGCGTGACCGTCAACGAGGTGATGGGAATCGGAGATGTCGCGCCCTCACTCTTCGGAGAATGCCCCAGTCAGCAGGGGATGCATTTCTGCGGCACGGGACATGTGTGGCCGGAGCTTGTCGACCCGGTTACTCAAGAGCCGATGGTGATCGAGGCAGGCGCTGTGGGCGAGCTCGTCTACACACATCTCACGCGGGAAGCGATGCCGGTTGTTCGCTTTCTGAGCGGCGACATCGTCAGGATCGAGGGCACCTCGTGCGCATGCGGGCGGACCAGCTTCCGAATGCGCTGTCTCGCCCGGCGTGACGACATGTTCATCGTGCGCGGGGTCAACGTCTATCCGACCGCAATCCTCACTGTCGTTGGAGAGTTCAGACCGCGCGTGACTGGGAGGGCCCGCGTCGTCCGCACGGGCACCGAGGTGAGCGTCATGCCGCCAGTTCCGATCGAGGTGGAGGTGCCCGGAGCGGGAGAGCCAGACGGGCCGCTGGCCGCTGAAATCGAAGAGGCAGTTCACACCAGGTTGACCTTCCGGTGCAAGGTCGACCTGATCCCTGAGCAGGCGTTTGGCGAGAGCGCCTACAAGACGAACCTCACTGTGACCCGCCCGTGACGACCTCGAAGCAGAAGAGGCTCAAGTCCGACATGGGCAGCAGCACCGCCGATCGCATCACGGTGCGCGGCCACGACCTGGTCAAAGATCTCATCGGGAAGGTCTCGCTGGGTGACATGGCTTTCTTGGAGCTCAAGGGGCGTCTTCCGACCTCCAAGGAATCGACGATGTTCAACGCGATCGCCGTCACGCTGGTCGAGCACGGGATGACCCCAAGCGCGATCGCTGCCCGCATGACCTATCTCGGCGCGCCCGAGTCGGTGCAGGGTGCTGTGGCTGCGGGCTTGCTGGGCATTGGCGACAGGTTCGGTGGTTCGGTCGAGGAAGCCGCGCGCATCCTGCAAGAAGCGCTGGGCGGTTCGGACAGGGATGCGGCTGACCTTGACGAACTGGCGCGAAGGATCGTGGCCACACATAAGGAAAGGAAGCGGCCGATTGCCGGCCTTGGGCACCCCGTGCACAAGCCGGTCGACCCGAGGGCCGAGAGACTCTTTGCGATCGCC